>NZ_CP019300.1:1638279-1965935 GCF_001953955.1 Prevotella intermedia ATCC 25611 = DSM 20706 | reverse complement strand
GTGGTAAAGCCTTGACTTGCAAGCATACCGGGGAGCATCGCTATTTGGCGTTCGAACGATGGCAAACCTCCATTGAAAGTAGCTTTACCGCCACCACCTACGATTCCGAAACCCATTTGGAAGCCCCACTTGTCGTAGTTCTTGGCAATTTGGAACGATGGAATAATGGGTGCGGAAGCCTCTCCTTTAAATTCCTTGATACCATTTTTGTCGCCTCCGTTCAGTTTGAAAGGCTGATAGTAAGGTGTGCCTTGCAGTGCAGGAATGGTCAATCCTGAGTTGATGATACGGGTTTGATAAACGTTTTGCACGTTGAACGAAATGTGAAGACCATTTGGCAAGAATGCCACACCTGCTGGATTCGAGTACACACCGTCTATACCGATGGCACCATTACGTGCAAGGCTACGCAAAAATGCAATGCTTTGATTTGTATTTGTAAGTAATCCGCCTGCTTTAATGCTTGATGAAAAGCAAGCAAAGCAAACACAAGGGGTAATAACTTTTGTCTCATTCTTTAACTGTTGTTATATAAATATTTGCAAAATTGACCGCAAAGTTATATCTATGTTCTATTCTACCAAATTTATTTGCACATTTTTTCTTTAAATGTTAATTATATGACGATTAGAACAAAAACTTATGCAGTTTCTTCCGTATATTATTTTTACTTTATTAGTACAAAAATATTTCGTTTGGCTTGCTGAAATAGCCGAAAAGTATTAACTTTGGAGCAATAAAAAATTGATGTAATGAATATGAAGAAAATAACTTTGCTTTTCTCACTGCTCTTTGTAGCAGTCTTGTCGACGTGGAGTCAGTCTACTTTTACTATTTTACCTAAGTTCCAAGTAGGCGATACGCTTGTATATGAAGCTGTAACCACGAGTGGTATAACAATGAAAGATGTACTTCCGAGTGCAAATCTTGGTAGCCGAAAGTTCTATTTAATCGGTAAAAGAAAAGGATAGGGAAGGGAACTTGAAGGTAGATTATTTGCTGAAAGAGGCGAAGATGGAGGATAAAACCGAAGTGATAAAGGACCTTCCAAATATTGAGGAAGTAGATAAATTCTTCAAGGAAGACATTGTGAAACTCCAATCCAACTCACCCTTGATAGGGCTGGGCGTCTTTTGAAGGTTGATAATAAAGACGAGGTGAACGAGCTTTTTATCAAAAGAATGCAACCTGTGCTTCTTGAAATCATAAGAGGAGAGATGAAACATAATTAACCGCTAAGGAAATAGAGGAAGCAAAGGAAGTCTTAAAGTCAGAGTTCGATATTACGGAGATGCTCGAAGAAATCCCCGCCTTGTTTAAATACTATGGTCAGCCACTGATGGAGGGTAAGTCGGAAACGGTCGATTCTGTTACAACAAAGTATGCTGTGGCACGTATGGACGACGGAACAACGTGGTGAAAGCCAATATCGACCTTATGAACGGCGAGGAAGATGTGGTTGGAACTAATCCTGAAGAGGGTCTTCTCGAAGAAAACACCAACGACGATGAAGATTTTATCGACGAAGGTTTCGATTCTCGCTTTACTGCCACATCGGTTGAGGACTATAAGTTTAATAAAGAGGGCATCGTAACCTATATGAAAACCTTCCTTACGTTTGGAATAAAGATGTAAGTGAGACGGATACGACTATCTCAGGCGGAACGGAAGTAAGCTGATAGAGATAAAAAAGGGGTAAGGCAGGTTTAAAAATGCCGTAAGAAATATAAGAAAAAAATAACACCAACTATTCCAGTTTGGTGTTTATTATGTATTTCCCATCATAACATCTGAAGGTAAGAGGCAAGGTTATGAAAGCTGAACACATTGACGTTGTGTCTTCTGCCTTCAGATATGTCAATTCCAACATGAAGATAGGCTTTCCACACAAGTTCAGTGCAGTAAAATTTTGTAGTATCAGCCATATTGAAATCATCATCGAATGGGATTCTACCTTCTTTAAGGCATATTGAACTGCCTTTTGTGCAATATGGGATTCACAAGATACACGAACAATCTTTATGTTAGCACACCTATCAGGTTGAAGAAACGCACTGATAGGCTCGGATTTCACAGTATCTACATTGTTGTCAGACTCTCCAGGACAGCATGAACAACCTTCCACGCACCATCATATTTACAGAGCAAACCCACATGGGAGTAGTTGCTGCTGTCTAACGTCGTAACAAACGTACTTTCGACACTGCGTCCTTCCGAAAGATAAGGTCGCCATTGCGTAACGACATCGTATCAATATAGGCAGCAAGAAGTTTCTTTTCATGCTGCCTATAACAGGAAGTAAATAGGAAAACTGTGGCAGATAATACTGCAAACAGCTTATATTTCATTCTAATTTGGTAATGTTAGTTCCTAAAGAGCAGGTGCCCTATCTTTCTTAATACATTTTTTCAAGAGTATCTTTTTCGAGTCCAAATATGAAACATTACCCAAATGCCCAACGAGACCATCTTTCTTTTGCCTCTTTCTTTAAGAGAACCTGTGCTAAAAAGCAGGTAATTGCTTACGTCTAACTTTGAAACGATTACCTTATCAATAATATCTGCACCCAAAGAAGCTAACTTTGCTTCTCCGCTTCCACTCTTTTCTTCAACATAATCTATCAGTTCTGTGTGGATTGCTTCGACATGTTTATCCTTGTTAGGGCATGTAAAAGCTAACACAAGAAGTATTGCTGCTGGGATAATAATGCGCCATACTTTCTAGAAATATTGAACATGCCGCCTTCCTGAGGTTCTTCGATATCGTTTTGTTGAACTGGTTGTTCGCTTGAACCACCGCATTGAGGACAGATTTCTGAATTTTCATTGAGCGGAGAACCGCAATTAGGACAGTATGCCATAATCTTATTATTATTTTAAGTTGTTATAAAATTCAACAGATATTAAAATAGTTACCTAAAGAATAGTTCACTATCAGTGTTACTTTCTGAATACAAAGATAATAAAAAAAATAAATAATGTATTAAGGTATCTAAGTTTTTGTTGGTTAATTACTGAAAATAAGATGGGTATATCAAAGTCTGAACCACATATTAGGAACTTACTTTGGTATACCCACCGTTTTTTATACTTCCCACCGCTTAGCGGAAGCTATCTTTCAATTAGAGATTTGCATTGTCGTTTTTCCAATCTGATACTGCTGGAATAATGCCGAGGCCTACAATCTCTTCGCGCATCTTGCAGAGATGTTCGTATGAAGCCTTCAATGCTGCCATTTCTTCATCGGTACCAGTTGGCAATTCGTAGTGAACACCAGTGCTGTCGATAGTTGTTGGCATAGCCATCATTACGTTCTTGAAGCCAAGACGCTCGTCGTTTACATAGCAACCAGCAGGTAGTGTGAACTTTTCGCCACCCATTGCAGCCTCAATCATCTTGACAGCATTGTGTGCTGGGCTTTGGAAAGAGCTGCGACCGCGGAGCTTAATGATGCGTGAGCCACCTTGAATGGTGTCGTGCTTGATTGCTGCCCAACGCTCGTCGCTGAGATTCATCTCTGACAATGGCTTGCCGTCAATCTTCACTTTAGAAGCGAATACTGCCATTTGCTCGCCGTGTCCGCCATAAGTGTGTGCGCCAGTAACCTTGTCTTGCTGTACGCCAAATTCCAAAGCTAAAGCCTGTTGCAAACGAGTTGAGTCGAGAGCAGCCAACGAAGTAAGTTGGTTTGGTTTCAAACCAGAGTGGATAAGTGCTGTAAGTGCAGTAACGTCAGCTGGGTTGAAGATTACCACAACGTGCTTAACGTCTGGGCAGTACTGCTTGATGTGGTCGCCAAACTCTGCTGCAATCTGGCAGTTTCCCTTCAATAAGTCTTCGCGTGTCATACCTTCCTTACGAGGTGCACCACCAGAAGAGATGATGTACTTAGCACCTGTGAAAGCTTCTTTAGGGTCAGTGGTCCAAGTAACATTTGCGCCGGGGAAGCCGCAATGAGCTATTTCGTCTGCTACACCGTGCAGACCCGGTTCAAAGATGTCGTAAAGACATACGTTAGGAGTAAGACCCAGCGTCAGAACACTCTGCGCCATGTTTGAACCAATCATACCGCCGGCACCGACGATAACGAGTTTCTCGTTTGTTAAAAATGACATAATATTTTATTTGTATTTAATGAAATGAAACTTTGAATTATCCTCATTGAATTTGTACCGCAAATTTACAGAAAAAGAAATAGATAACCGCAACTTTAGGAAAGGTTATTTGTTATTTAATGTAAAAACAAATAAAAAGCAATGTTTGAGTAGCAAAAGCGGGAGACTAAGGGGTGTTGGAAACTGCCATTGCAGCAGAATTACGGCTTCATTTCCTTGTTGTTGTGGCACGGCATTGCAGGTATTGCGATGTTATTTAGTTGGAACGGTGCAAAAACCGTAATGTTTTTCTCTGTTTACAGTAAAGAATTGTATTTTTGTAAGCAACTACGAACAAGATTAAAGGCAATGTGTGCATCGCTGAAAAGGTGCAGAACGCATTGCGAAGATAATTATCATTACAGAAGAACTATGGAAGTACGCCCTTTAACAAGTGTGGGAACCGCTGAAGGCAAAGGTTTTGAACTTGCACACGTTACGACAATGATACCGTCAGCGACTATGCGACAGGCTATCGTAATGTGGAAAAGTTTCTCGGATTATGCCAACAATGTTCTAAGTTTGGCAAATCGTGGACTTGTCCGCCTTGCGAATTTGACGTAAAGGCGTTTGTAGATAGGTTTAAGTACGCTCATATTCTTGGTTCAAAGATGACTTTCGATGAGGCTACGCTTGCCGAAACAACGACTCCCGAAGCGGTAGACAGAGTGTGTAAGGAAGCGATGCGCTACGGACTGACGAAGGCTTCGGCATATCTGCGCAGCTACGAACGCAAGTCGCCCGACAGCCTTTGCTTTCTTGGCTCGATGTGTTTGCTTTGTGGAAACAAGCCTTGCACACGTCTGAATGGCGAACCTTGCCGCCACCCCAACGATGTTCGTGTATCGTTGGAAGCGGTTGGCTTCGACCTTAGCAAAACCACGCAAGACCTTTTGGGCATAGAAATGAAATGGGGCAAGCACGGTCGCCTGCCCCAATATATCACGCTTGTTACAGCATTGTTTACCAACGATGCCACGCTGCAGTTGGAATGATTGATTTAAAAGTCTACTTTAAATCTTTCTTGCTGTAATGTGAATGCAATGTTGGTTAGGCTCAAAAATAGCCCAACATTCGCCCTTTTCGCGCAAGTCGTAAACTATTTTGCCCAAGATGTTGCACATAACCTCGTTGCTTACAGCTTCGCCATTCATACTTGTGCGGTTGAAGCGGGTAAAGCTGATGTCGAAGGTAGTGCCATACATGTGTGCAGAGTTTTTGCTTGCGGCACTGTTGGTTTCTCGAAGTGCCTTTACGTCTTCGCGGGTTCGGAATATCGAAGTTATGATGATGCGATGCTCACGATAGCCTGCACGTTCCAATTCCTCCTGAAACTTTTGGGCAATCTCCTTTAAAACGCTTTTGGCACCATTTGTAAGATAAGGTGCAGAGTGTGTCAATGGGTCTATCAGATAATATTCGTTAGACTCTATCTTCTTCAATCTTCTATGGTTATCTTCCAACTTCTCCCTTGTGTCAATGGGCGTAACTCCATATTTCTGTGCGGCATACAGCTGTTCGCCATGTAGGTCTTTGAAGTGGTAAGCACTCTGCATCTTTACATTGTTGTCTCTAAAGGTTTCTCCTTCGCTGCTGATTCTGCTGCTTGCACACGATGCAGCAAACACCACTACTGTTGCAAATACGCCTCCTGAGAGTACGTTTCGCCAATTCTTCTTTGTGTTGTATCTTTTTCTTGTTTGCATAGTTATTTTGATTGAATAATTATATCTGCCACATCTGTTGGCTCGTTGAAAAGCATTCCCTCTTCCAATTCCTCATCGGTAAGTTCGTTCAACAAGTCTTTTGCCGTTTTCTCGTCGATAACAGGTTCTCCTTTAGCATTTTTTCGTGCCAAAAGCTCGTCCAAAATGAGTTGTCTGTATTCCCGTATTTCCATATTTTTAAAGGTTGAATAATAGATAGAAACTGCTGCAAAGGTAGTGTTTTTTTCTTTCAGCAATACTTTATTTAGTATCTTTGCGTTATAAATAAATTATTTTCACATAATGCAACATATACAAACATACGAGTCGCCTTTGGGTCAATTGACTTTCGTAAGCGACGGAACAGCTCTGTTGGGCGTGTGGTACGATAAGCAAGAACTTTTGGAACAACTCTTGCAATCGCCATACGAAACGTGCAATCTGCCAGTTTTTGATGAAACAAGGCGTTGGTTTGACCTCTATTTCGACGGGCGAGAGCCAGACTTTACGCCACCGTTGCACCTCGTAGGTACAGATTTTCGCCAACAAGTATGGAACGACTTACTGCTCATTCCCTATGGCGAAACCACAACTTACGGTGCGTTGGCTCAGCAAATGGCGCATCGTTTGGGCAAAAGCAAGATGTCGGCACAAGCCATTGGTGGGGCAGTGGGGCACAATCCTATATCAATCATCGTTCCGTGCCACCGCGTTGTTGGTGCCGACGGAACACTGACGGGCTATGCAGGCGGCATTTGGCGAAAGGAATACCTGTTGAAATTAGAAGCTAAAAATACGCTTTAAAAATATGTAAGCAAGTCTTTTCGCAGCCTTGTAGCATCGTTCAGCTGTACAACTTCGTTACTTTACAACCTGTTATTCTATTCTTCTTGTCTGATATAAAGTTACTTATGCGTGTTTGTAGCCTTGTTCGACAATTTACTTACACGTAAAGAAATATTTATTTACGTGTAAGTAAATTCTTACTTACGTGTAGAAAAATATTTATTTACACGTAAATAATTTGGCAGGCTTGCTTTTTAAACGAATGCAGGGCATCGGTAGAAGCAGGGGAATGGGGCGAAAAGCACTCCGAAACCTGTATGCGGGTGAGGTCTGGGAGCGTGAAAGTTAGGCACATTGAAGTATGTTGAAAACGAAAAGCGGGTGTGCCAGAAGTTCTATTCGGCACACCCGCTTAAATTATAATACTTTTAAGAGCAAACTTCTGCAGAAGTTTCTCGTTTTATTTCAATATAATCTTCTTTACAAAAGACTTGTTACCGTCTACACACTTGATGATGTAGATGCCGCTTGGAATAGACTGGTTAGGTACTTCAACACCATATACGTTGTAGATGAAAACCTTTCCTGAGAAACCATTTACATTCAGTGTACCATTAGCGAAAGTAAATTCGGGTACAAGAAGTGTACGGTTGTCGGTGATAGACATAGATGGGTCGGGCTCTACCTTTGTTTCAGCCGCATTCTCTATTTCGCCTTTGCCGTTAATCAGCAGTGCGACGAGGTACAGATTGTCGGCATTCTGAATGTTCTTAGGTACATCGAGCTGAGCTGCATACTCTACAGTTTCATCTGCTTTTACGCTGGTAGGGATACTGCTGTCTACACCGTAGAAGCTGTAGTTCATACGTGCTACGTGGTCCATATCGACAGCGGCTGCACCTGGAAGGTTTTCAAAGCCTCCCATTTCACCCAATTTGCCACCTGCATAATAGTTGGCTTGCTTGTACCCCTTGATGCCATTCTCTATAAGAACGAAAGAAACCTTATAGTTTACGTTTTGTTCGTCAGCGAAGAATGTGGTAAGAGCCTTTGCGTTGATTTTCTTCTTGGTGTCGTCAGTAAAGTTTGCCTCGATTTCTACTCCTATATGCGGTGGGGTAGCTATATACTTGTTGTGCATCACTTCCAAGGTTCCTGCTTCTGGAGAAGTAGGATTTTTCAGGTTGCGGTTGATATAACAAGTTGGATAGCTTGAAAATTTGAGTTTGTGATAAGAGTTTGTTTCCAAACCATCTCCTTTATGAACGGCAATGCCGATGAAGGTTTCTGGATATTTTTCAGACATATGTCTGAAGGCTACAATACCTCTTGGACAGTTGCCACACCATGTACCTGTTCCTTCTTCTACAACAAATCGCTGCTGAGGAATAGCGTCCATCACTTTTACGTTCGTATAATCGGTGTTGTTGCCAGTATAAGCGTCAGCTTCGCCATCAACACTGATTAGTCTGAACTTAACGGTATGGACACCATTCTTGCTGAATCCAGAATAGTCGATAGAAAACTCTTTCTCAACGTTAGAGCCCATCGTTGTCTTGAACTCTGCTACCTTTTCTTCAGCATCGTCTATCGTGTAGCCCACTTGCAAGGTTCTTGCAATGCGTGGACTCAAGTTTATTACGCCAAAATTGAACTTGCAAGACGCGTTCTTCTTTACGATAACGTTTCGTTTTGTGTAGAGCCACAAGTCTTTTGGCATATCTTCGCCAGCAATCTGTGCCTGAAGGGTAAGGGCGAGCGCATTGTACTTGCTGTCGGTAGCATAGTTTTTCCAACCGTCGCCTAAGTCAGCCCAGCAGCCGTTTGGCGAATACATCGCTGAATGCCCCATAGACTTATTATTTCCTTCGTAGCTATAACCGATGTAGAAACCCTCTCCGTCTATTGTATAAGTAGAACTTAGCTTGACCTCATTCCAACCATTGTACAGCTTTCCTACTGTCTTGGTGGTAGCACTTTCGCCGTTAAGGTTTTTTGTAATGAAGACCTTAATGTTTTCCGACATAGCTGCCAGTCCTACTTTGATTACAGAAATGGTCTTTCCTTTGTAAAGTTCGGCAACTTCGGCCGGTATGTAGATTGCACCTTTGGCTTTTGTTTTAGAGCCAAATTCGCCTATTACCTTGCCGTTGCAGTATCCCCAGTAGCAATGGGTTGGGGTTGCTTTCGTCTCGATAGAGATGAGACAGAGAAGCAATGAGAAAAGAAATAATATTTTTTCATACAATTACTTTTAACGGTTTATATTGATTTTCTGTGTAATCACGTTTTTACCATTGGTTGCCTTCACGATATAAAGGCCGTTTCCTAATTGGCTTGTGCCAACGTTTCTGCCCGATATATCGTAAATACCTACAAGATGATAGCCTTGCAACATAAGTATGTTGCCATTTACAACGCTGAAAGCCTTGCCGTTGGCATCGTAAGTACGTGAAGTTATTCCCGATGGGTTAGAGCAGAATGCTTGTGCAGTATTGTAAATGTTACGTTTTGCAACATTCTCGTTATAGTTGTTTACAAACGAAACAACACGCATATTGTTTACATTCCATTCTGGCTTTATTGTTACAGAATAGGTCTTTTCGAAGTCGTAGCCCGAAATGTCCAAGGCGTCGCCCCATGCGTTGTTGCTGAGCACGGCACGTATTACACCATTCTGCACAAATACCTCCTTGCCTTGCTGCTGTGTACTCTTTATGCTATCTTCTACAAGCCAAGTTGTCAATCGCAAGTCGGTTTGCAGCGGCATTTCGTTTGTTCCGGCATGGCCAGTAACTTTCACATCAATCTGCTTACCATTCGCATCGGTCTTAGGGTCTACATGCAATGTAACGAAAGAGAATTGAGCTTTAGCTAACTCAACGAACTTAACTACTTCCTCCTCGCTTGCAATGAAGTAAGCTGGTCCTGGGTCTTCAAGACCTGCTACGATAATGCGGTCAACGGCGATTGCAGGAACGAAAGTCTTAGATTTGCCGTATAGCTGTTCGTAATCTGTGTCTTCAGCAATTTTGAATTGGTCTTTATGTTGCTTGTAATCCAAATGATGCTTTACACGGATAACATTTTTATGAGTATCTAAAACGTTGTTGTAAATACCGTCTGCAACGGCACATTCGTTGTAGCCTTCAGAAGTAAATTCTTCAAAAAGCACTGTGCGTTCAACAGGGCTTGTTCCTTTCTTGAAAGAGAAACCTTTGCTTTCTGCTGAATTGTCCTTTGTATCTGGGTCAGCTACTCCATTTACTTTTGTTACTGTAAATGTCGCTGTGTAGTTTCCTTCTACGGGAATTGGGATATTTTCAAGTTTTACCAACTGCGGAATGTTGTTGGGTACATTGAAGCCGTCGAGTGTAATCTCTTGACCTTGAACGCCCTTTGCAGAAACAGTGAGTGTGAGCGACTTTATAGGGGTTACACCGTTGTTCTGAATATAAGCCATATAGGTGTTGGGGGTGTTCTGCTCAACATATTCGCTGCCATCTTCGGCTGTAAGCTTCATCAAAGAAATATCATTGTTAGGAGCATTGTTGCCCGATAGAATGGCACGGATACAGATGTTCTTTCCAATGGCAGCTGTGTTGCTGAACCAGCTTCCATCATAACCATACCAGTTCTTTCCAACTAAAGAATAAGGACTCTTGTCGAACATGAGGCAGTCGTAGTCTTCACCATCATTAAGATAGAGGATATAGCCAATATAGAGGTTCATATCTTTCTTAATGGTAACAGGCTTGCTGAATTTCAACTTATTCCAACCCTCTACGTAAGTAGTAGAGAATCCTTGGGTTAATGTGCTGCCCGTCATATCCTTCAAATCCGTACAAACAAAGTATTCTACTCTGGTTCCACGTTTAGGTTTAATGGCAAATTCGATGTACTCAATCTTGTCGCCAACATATTTGTCGAGCAGTTCTGAGGGGAAATAGACTGCTGCATGATAAGTATGTGAGCCCGTTATTTTTGCAATAAGTCCACTGCTCCAATCTGTGGTGCAGTAGCCTATACGCATTTCATTGTTAGAGGTCGGTGCTGTAAGACTCTGGTTTGAAGAAGTAAGCGGACCTAATTTAAACTGATTTTCGTTTGCTGTTTGAGCAAACAAGCCTCCCCCCGTAAAGGGGAGACTTGCAAGCGATAACAGAAAAATATACTTTCTGATAGAGTTCATGTTTATTTTACATTAAGTTTAACACTTGTAGCAGCGCCATTATTGTCAATTGTGCGAACAATGTACAGACCAGTAGGCAAGTTGAGTCTTATCTGTTCGTTGCCTGCAACATTAACAGTCTTGACGAGCTTACCATCTACTGAGTAGAAGTTTGCTGCCTTGATATTCTTTCCGAAAGTCATCATATGGCTGTTGGCATCGTAGAAGAATGTTTCGCCTGCTACGTGTGCATTACCGATATTATTGGCAACGTCGAAACCAAGGTAGAGAACTGGAGCTGAATTGTAAGCATGCGACTTAGACATATCGAATGGTGCTGGCTCTGAATACTCCAACATACGATAGATGTTAGAAGATGTTGCATTGAACACCTTATACACTGCACAGAACATAAGGTCAGATGCTACTGCACCATCTTTATCGAATACTACCATAAGGTTCTTTGTCTTGTCGTATTTGAATGGAGTTTGAAGGTCGAATGCCAAGATGTTGTTGCGTCCTGGTTCAAGTGTGAACTGACCATCATAAACGAGAGTGAGTTCGTTCTCTGACATCCATTGTGAACGAGAAGTGAAGCTTTCCTTGTCTGTATGTGCAAGATAAATCTTCACATTGAATGGGTCTGTTCTGTCCTTCAGGTTATCGTTAGAGTTGTAGATGTATCCTAAACGCTTGATTTCTCCATCTTTGTCTGCCTTGATTTCTGAAGCAAGGTAAACAGATTGTGTCTTCTCGTATCTTTCGCTGTTCATAGAAGGACCGTGTGTATCTTCTCCCTCGTCCTGACCGCTTGTAACGATGTTGGTCCAAGGAGTTGTGCCAGCAGGTGTAACCTTGATGTTTATAGTTGAAGTAGTGTTGTTGCTTGGGTCATGGTCACCTTCGAGTTCTACCACAGCGTAGAATTTGAACATACCGTCTTTGGTTGGATTGAATGTTACAGGAACATTTGCCATTTCGCCAGCCTTTAATTCGGGAACGTTCTTAGTTTCGCCAACAAGTGTCTTGGTGCCTTCGTCGTCGCAGTATATCTTGATGCCATACTTGCTCTGAGTCTTAGAACCGACATTGCGAACCTTAACGGTGCACTTGTTATCGTAGCCAACAACTGCTTCCAAAATGCCATCGATAGAGAATGCCTTCAAGTCATTTTCTGCAACATAGTCTACATTGAGACCAAACAATCTGAAGCTATTGTACTGGTTGTGTGTGGCAATAGACATTCCAAAGTAATAGGTTCCATCAGCTGGTGCTGTGAACATATCCTCGAATTTCTCGCGAGTGTACATATTGTCATAAGAGAAATCCTTAGCTTCTCTGATAACTTTTGCTCCAGAAAGGTCTTCTCCGTCTGTACCCATTGTCAGCTTCAAATCGAATGGAGCCTCTTTTTGGTGTGCGTAGAAATCAGTTGTGATACGGTAAGTCTTGCCGCCTTCGAGCTTGAGAGGAGGTGAAGTTACATATCCTTGAGCTTCTTGGTTGTTGCTGTAACCAATCAAGCATTTAGAATCTTCGTCGTATCCGCCGCAATAGTAGAAGTAAATAGATTGATTGCTTGGACAATTCCAGCGGTTGGCATCATCTTGAGTTTCAAATTTCAAGTTGATAGGAGTTGCTAATGCGCTACCAGCCATAATGCCATCAGATTCTGCGACAGCTCCTTCGCCAGCATTGCTCTTTGCCATAATCTTATAAGAATACTTTTGTTGTTCGCCCAAAGTTTTATCTTCGTATGTTGTTCCAGATAAGTCTTTTGCTACAACAACGTTGTCTGGCATACGTGTCAAAGTATAAGTAAGCTCTGCTTCTTTGATATAACCATTGTTCAAGCCCTTAGTAGGAGCCTCCCAAGATATTTCAATGCCTGTTCCTTTCTTCTTTAATTGAATGTTCTGAACAGCTCCAGGAACATCAATGCCCATGTAGCAACGTACGCTGTCAGGCACACCCTTCTCACCTGTTACGCGTGAAGCAACAACATAGTAAGTGTTAATACCTGAATGTGGTTTGTTGTCAATGAACTTCATAGACTTACCCATCATATTATTAGCAGGTACAGTGCCTATGAGTTCAGCATTGGTAGCAGAGAGCAGAGTTTCTGTTGGTGTAAGTTCGGTTGTTGCTACATTCTGCTTTTTACGATAAACTAATACTTCCTTGAGTTCTGTAAGGTCGGTATTGTTCCAAGCTTTGGTTGGGTTTACCCATTTGATGGTATCAACCATTGCGCCGTTAACATCAGCTTGCGCGTCAATATTTGATACCTGTGCAGGTGCAGTACGGCTATCAGCGGTCATGTATGGAATAGTAAGACCTACAAAAGAGTTACCAACACTGAACCATGATTTGCCTTCATAAAGTCCTGTTTCTGTGTTGATGGTATAAAGTGTAGTTGCTCCATGGTCTCCGACTGGTATCCACCAAAGGCTTCCGGTAGTAAAGTCGAAGCTCATAGTACCAAAGTATCTTTGGATATAAGTTTCACCCCATTGGCTCTTACATTCAACAGTATTGAGTTCATTTAAATCCTTATCGAACTTAACAAGTTCAGTTCCTACGACTGTTTCATCTTCTTTGCTTCTTGCTTTTGGACGCAACATATAGCAGCTACCGTCATAATTGAAGGTGAAGTTATAGTAGATACGGTCTAAACTTTTAACTTTTTCGAATTTACCAGTTGCTTTATCAATGGTATAAACAGTTGAAAAAGCTTTTACGATTTGTTCTTCTCCATTAACAATTTGAGTTTCATAATCTTTGCCAAGACCGTAAATCTCTTTTGTAGCAGGATTATAACTCATTGCGTAGACATCGTAGCCAGTATACCATTTATTCTTCTCAGTTTCATTAAACGTGTAGATAGTTGTGGTATCGCCTGTAGCTACGTTCAGCTTTGCGAAGTATAAAGGCTGTACACCATAAGTATAAGACTGGCAGAAGATTGTGTAACAGTCTGTTCCGTCGTATGCAGAGCAATATACTCCATGAGCTTGGTGCTGGTCAGTTTCAGGTGTGAAGTTCTTTAAAGTTTCATACTCTGATGCTTTGGCTGTGCGGAACTTAATCCAACCACGCTTTTTGTTCTGACTTACCAACTGTCCAGCATACATGGTAATTCCTTTTGCTTTGTCGTCAATCGCCTGTGGTGTCTGACGGGGAGCCATCATAGCCGGTGAAAAATGCTTTTCTCCGAATTTCGGGAAACTCTTGGCTGTCATCTGTCCGAAAGCTGGCGTGGCTGCCAAACTTGCGAGCAGAAGGCCTGATGCATAAATAAAATGTTTCATGTTTAAAATGATTTAAAGTAAAAATTGTTTTTTATTTAATAATAATATCTTTATTTCTTTAAGATTTTCGACGTGTGTGTAACTCCGTCTTTAATCGCTTTCACTAAATAGATACCAGACGGAATCATCTCCAAGTTGAGTTTGTCAGTATTCTTATCAGCGATGATGGTAGCACCTAAGATGTTCATTATTTCCAAATGCTCGCATACAGAAGATGCAGATAGTATGTTATCGCTTTGGATAACTCTAAATGGATCGTTGCCAACTGCGAGGATACCACTTGAATTATTGTCCTTATACTCCAGCATTAAGAAAGGAATGTATTCAGAAATGAAAGTCTTACTCTCGTCTATGGTTTCTGTTTCACCATCATATTTTGCTGAACGAGCATCGCCCTTAGGCATATCAAAAAGCCATTCAGGGTGTTGTGAACCTTCTAAGGTGTTATCACCTGGAAGCGTTTCGAACTTGAAAATGATATTTCCTCCTGTGTATTTAAACGGTTTGTCGAATGTTACTTTCAACTCCTTGTTGTCGCCTTTTCCTTGAATAGTGATGTTTCCATCATACACTTTCGTCCAATCCGTTTGGTCAAAGAACCCAAGATAGCCAGAGTCTGGGGCTTTCATATTGGTGCGTTCTGTCATTTTCATAGAGATTCTGGTTGGGAACGTATAAGGCGAATCATTCCTTCCGTTGTATTTGACTTGTATGGCAATTAAGTCAATGTTCTTTTTCCGAATTTCGTTCTCAAGATACAAGCACTGAGATTGCGCGTATGGTGAAGTCAAGTAGAACGGCATTACCCAACCATAATTATCGATAGCGTTCAGCGTAATCCATTTCTCAGCATCAGCGGAAGCAACTTTTATCTTCAAAGGAGTAGCCAGAGCATTGTCTGCTGGATAAGTATCACCTGCAAGAACGACACGTGCAGAAACGTTCACTTCGCCTTCAGCCTTTGGAACCCAAGTTACTGTAATTGTAGTTGTAGCATCGGGATTAATGGAAATTCCTTTTGCAGTTCCCAAAACTTCTTGATTATCGGTATTGAACAATTCTACTGTATAATCATTGGCAGCTGCTGAACCTTCGTTGCCTACGGTAACAATGAAAGATTGCTCTATATTGCAATTAGCCGTAACCGAACCTTTTAGCTCTTTTACGCTTAAATCCTTCTCACTATATTCGCGCAAAGAAACATCTTTCAGGTATATTTGTCCTTTAAGAGCTTCCGAACATGCTTGGAAAGCTATGTAACCGTTGGAAGTTTCGTTAGGGGTGAAAACATCTTTGCCATAGTAATAATGTTCTGAAGAAGTGTGGAACTCTCCCAAATCCTTAATCAGTGTTGATAGTTTATCGGGTGTTGGCTGTGTACCATAGAATACCTTCATCTTCTCCATTACGGGTTTGTGCGTTGAAGGGTCTACCCAGTTTGCAGTAGAGTAAGTATATCTCAATTGGTACTTCTTGTCTTTAGAGAATGTCAAAGGTGGAGATACCAACCAATCGTCAGCACTCTTTTCACTGCGGTCATACAATGTGCGTGAAGTGTTTTCGTTGAAACTCCAAGACATACCATCTTGATTGTTGTCAATGATAGTCCATTTGTCAAACTCGTTCTTGGTTTCAAGACCAGAGATAAAAGGAATAGACTCTATCGAACCATAAGCAACGATGTTGGAAGTAGCAGAAAGTCCTTTCCCTTTCTTGTTGTAAGCTGTAACCACATAGCTGTAGCCAGCATGGCTTTTTACGTTGTCTTTTACTGAACGTTCGGCAGTTCCTGTTACTATCTTTACGTTATCAGGCAAGCGCATCACGTCGTAGGTAAGGGTTGAATTATCAAAATACCCATTATGTGCACCTGTTGTCGGTTCGTTCCAAGTAATAGTACCTTCCGTTCCGTTTGCTACGAGCTTGACATTTAAGGGTGCACCTGGGACGTCTTCGCCGACAAATGCAGCTGTTTCCTTATAAACGCCATCTCCATTTGTATTGTAAGGTACCACCTTATATATATAGTAGCCTTCAGAAAGTTCGGTGTCTTTCCAAGTCATATTCTCGCCTTTAGCTGTCGTATTTAAAGTTTTGACGAGTTCGTTGTTACGATAAATCTTTATTCCGTCAATGGTTGATAAACTCTTATTGCGATAATTCAAAGTCGGAGTTGTCCAAGACAAGGTGGCGTTGTTTGCTCCTTGTTCTCCTGCTTTTATGGCAAGACCTCTCACATACGACGGTGCTTCGTCTGCCACATACTGGTATGGAATAGCCATTGAAAGCAATTGCAACCCATCTTTTATGAGTTTTTGACTTATTGAAGTTCCTGTTTCATGATTTAATTCTACCAAGTATGCCTGGTCGTCAGCCGCTTGAGCAACCCACCATAAACGGTGTGTAGTCTTGTCAAATTCCATAGACTGGCTGTAGTTGCCAATGTTGATACCTGTGCCTGTTGTAGGACTTATAGTTTCTACTGTGCAGGTTTGTTTTCCTGCATCTATGGAGCTTTGTTTGATTTTTACGAGGAAAGATTTCTTAATATCTCTGTCCGTGGTTACGGCATATAGGAAACCGTTGTTTGCAGAGAGGGTGAAGAAAGGCTTGTTGATGGTTGCAACCTTAGCCAATGCGAAGGTTTTGTTGTTGATTTCATACAAGTCTGTGGTAAATTTATCAGTATCATAGTGCATTCCAAAAATCCTTTCGGTCTTTGGGTCGTAGGTCATTTCGTCCAAAATCAGTATTGGTGTGTTTTCTGGGAAAGTAGTTTTTCTTTCGTATTCACCTGTTGTAGGGTTTATGACACTTATTCCTCTTGGCATAAGCACATTCGAATACAATGTGGTTTCATAAGCAAGATATTGATTCCCAACGTATGTTCCAGCTGTAAAGATAGGCGTTTTTCCATACACATTGCCATAATCTTTTATCAAAGTGTATTTGCTGGGAAAGTCTGTTCTGAAACTGGTTAGTCCGTGGGTGCGGTATTTCATATCATAGCGCAGATAGCCACAGATTTCTGCTTCTCCGTCAGGCACGTTGTATATAGGTATTCTGTTTTTGTGAATGCCTGTTTTAAAAGGTTGTGCATAACAAAGGGTGTTTATGCCAAATAGAATTGACAATACAATAAGTAACTTTTTTTTCATATGTAACTGCTCTTAGGTAGGTTTTGGTTTATAGCGTTTGGTGTAAAGTTACGGCTTTTTTATAAATTCGAGTGTGTTTTTAAAAAGGTAAGAGTGCGTTTTTATCATTAAATAACAGAAGAGGGTATTATTAGATTTTTATTATACAATAATTAACTAATAGTAGCTTTATTCTTACTTAACCCTTTTAAATATTTTAAATTTTAACATTTCGGTATGTTTATACGGTTTATATTCTTTATAAGGTGAAATAATAAAAGGTTTTGGAGAAGTTTCCAAAACCTTTTATTGTTGATTATCTTATTTATTTTTTCATCATTTCGCGTACTGCTCTTTCCAATTGTCGGTCGTAACCATTAATGTAATCGGCTGGCGTGTTGTACACTTCGATGTCTGGATTAAGCTGTAAGTTCTCTGCAAATCTGCCACTCATATCTTGGCAACCTACTT
This sequence comes from Prevotella intermedia ATCC 25611 = DSM 20706, assembly GCF_001953955.1. Classification (NCBI taxonomy): domain Bacteria; kingdom Pseudomonadati; phylum Bacteroidota; class Bacteroidia; order Bacteroidales; family Prevotellaceae; genus Prevotella; species Prevotella intermedia. The sequence continues at coordinate 1,948,200 of NZ_CP019300.1, read as the reverse complement.
GCGGAATACCGAATACCATACCATTGATGAGCGTTTCCCACCAAACGGCAGTCATTGTTCCTGCAATTGGCGCACCAATGAGTTTGCCAATGCCGAGGTATTTGTAGATTTGTGGGAATCCCATACCATTGCTGTAATCGTCTTCGCAAATCAGAACGCACGATGGCTTGTTCCATTTGTTGAACGGGTCGTTACCGATATGCTTTCCGTGTGGTATGAATTTCTGATATTCTTTACCGCTGAGAAGGGTGCAAAGGTCGTCGTGCAACCACCCGCCACCGTTGTGGCGTTCGTCCACGATTACGGCATCTTTCACACGATTTTCAGCACTTAGCAATTCGCTGTACACGGTACGGAAGCTTGGACTGTTCATACCCTTGACGTGAACGTAGGCTATGCGACCTCCTGAAATGCTATCAACGAAAGCACGGTTACGGTCTACCCAACGCTTGTAAAGCAGTTCGTCTTGCTGTCCTTTGCTTATTGCCTTCACGGTAACATCGAAACGCTTTTTGCTATCAGGGTTGTAAACCGATACTATGACACGCTTTCCAGCTTTGCCATCAAGCATGTGGTTGTAGTCTTTGCCTTTAAGGATAGGCTCGCCGTCAATCTTTTCGATGATGCAGCCTGCTGTTACACCAGTCTTGCGCACTGCAAATGGTCCACGTTTAATCACTTCTTCCACTTTCAAACCGTCGCCGTCGTAAGTGTTATCGAAGAAAAGACCCAGTGTCGCCGTATATAGCGAAGGACTTTCGCCATAGTATCGTGCGCCCGTATGCGATGCGTTCAACTCGCCGAGCAACTCGCCAAGCATGTCGCGGAAGTCGTATTCATTATTAATATAAGGTAGAAAGCGTTGGTAAATCTTGCGATAGCCTTCCCAGTCTACACCGTGAAGGTCTTCCACGTAGAACTTATCCTTCACCTGTTGCCATACGTGGTTGAAGATGTATTCTCGTTCTTGGTAAGGCTTGTAGTCGAAACGAGCTTCAAAGCTGATGTTTGAGCTTGACTGCTTGGCAAGGTCTACCTTCTTGATACCATTGCGAACACAAAGGTAAAGGTTCTTGAAATCCTTGTCGGCTTCCAGCGAACCGCCACCCACTTCTTTCATTACGATTTGCGTCTTGCCCTCTTTCAAATCGTGTTTCCAAAGGTCGTAACCTCCTTCAAAGGCAGCTTGGTAGTACAATACATCGCCTTCTGGGTTTAAAACGGCATCGCCTAACTGAGAAGAGTTCACCGTTATGCGCACAACACGGTCGCGACAGTTTTCCAAATCGAATTGTAAAGGTTTGATGTTTTCCTTTTTCTTCTCGTCGTCTTTCGTGTCCTTATCTTCCTTCTTCTTGTCCTTTTCAGCTTCGTTCAGCATTTCCCGTTCTTCTTTTGACATACGGAAACGGTCGTAAGCATCGAGGTCGAAGAACATTAAGTAGGCGTCAGACTCTGCATCCCAACTTCCGTGGCTGCGATAACCTGCACGGTCGCTGAAGAACAACATAGCCTTTCCTTTCAGCACCCATTTGGCACCGTTGTCGTTGTAGCCGCTTTGTGTAAGGTTGAAAGGCGCTTTCTTGCCCGAAGCATCTACGAGCGAGATGTCTGGGTTGTTCCAACCTGCATTGCCCATATAAGGAGTTAAGAGCCAACGACTGTCGGGACTCCAAGAGAACCATATATCACCGTCGCTGTAAGAGTAAAGGTCTTTGCCGTCGGTCGCTGTTATAACGTCTTTCGACTTGAGGTCTAAAACCTTCAGCGATGCACGGTTTTCAAAGAAAGCCACCTTCTTTCCGTCAGGACTGTATTGCGGCATCTGCGACGTTTGGTTGGTGTTGGTCAGGCGTTCTTCAACCAATTCCGTTGCATAGGTGAAGTTCTTTTCTGCCTTGTTCTTAATCTTTGTTTCGTAAATCTGCCAAATTCCGTTGCGTTCAGAACCGTAGACAATGCCTCTACCGTCGGGTGCAAAGTCGATGTCGCGCTCTTGTTCCGCCGTGTTTGTTACTTGCTTGGTTGTACGGTAGTCTAACGAAGTAACGTAAACATCGCCGTGCAGCACGAATGCAATTTCCTTTCCCTTTGGCGAAAGTTTTATTTCGGTTGCCCCCGTTGTGCGTATTTGGCGCACAAGGTCTTTGTCTATCTGGTCGGTAACAACGTTTATGTTCACCTTCTTTGGCTGCTCGCCCTCTTTAAGCGTGTAGATTTCGCCATCGTAGCCGTAGCACAATGTGCCGTTGTTTGCCACTGTAAGGAAGCGGACAGGATTCTTCTTGTGGAACGTAAGTTGCTTTTTGCTACTGCCGTCGATATTGCGCTTGTAGACATTGAACGTACCGTCTTCCTCGCTCAGATAGTAGTAGGCATTGTCGTTGCCTGCCCATACGGGTGTTCGGTCTTCGCCGTTGAAGTCGGTCAGCTTGGTATAGTTGCCCTTGCTGTAAAGCCAAATGTCGCGTGTTACGGGCGAACGGTGGTGTTTACGGAAGTTGTCTTCGTAGCCTTTTGCATCGTGATAGAGAATGTCGCCATTGCTTCTGATGCTGACATCGTACATTGTCATAGGCGAATAAAGGCGTGGACGACTTGCGTCGATACCCACTTCGTAGGTCTGTGGGAATGTTCCCGAAGCAAAGAAGATTGACTTTGCCGTCGGCATACCTGCTGATGTAAACAGCACGTGGCTGTTGTCGGTGAATGCCATTGGCGTTTCGTTGCCGCTGTTGGTAGTCAGCCGTTTGGGCACACCACCGTTCTTGTCCATCAAGTAGACGTCCATACTGCCTTCGCGTGTAGAGGCAAAGGCTATCTTCTGCCCGTCAGGACTCCACACCGGGTAGGCATCGTAGGCAGAATTGGTGGTCAGTTGCTTTGCTGTTCCACCGTTTACAGGAACCGAAAAGATGTCGCCTTTATACGAAAAAGCGATGGTTTGTCCGTCGGGCGAAATGGCACTGAAGCGCAACCACAACGGAGCGTCGTCGGCAAAGCTGTTGAGCGAAAGACCCAACAGTGCCGCAGTCAGAATTTTCTTCATTACGTTGGTATTGTTTGTTATTATTATTTTGGTTGTGATTTACAGTTTTACGGCTGCCGTATTTTCAGCAAGCCACGCTCTTTCTTCTTCGTTCAGATGTGGAGAGAGCGTTTCGTACACCCTTGCGTGATAGCAGTTGAGCCATTCGATTTCCTCTGCGGTGAGCAAGTCGAAGTCGATAGGCGCAGTGTCGATGGGTGCAAGCGTGAGCGATTCAAACTGAAGGAATGTTCCAAAGTCGGTTTTCTTGTAAGGCTTTATATATAAGGTGTTCTCTATGCGCACCCCGAATTTGCCTGCAAGATAGATGCCCGGCTCGTCGGTAACGGTCATTCCAGCATGCAACGGTGCAGGTCGCCATTCCATACGAATTTGGTGCGGCCCCTCGTGCACGTTCAGATAGCTGCCCACACCGTGCCCTGTTCCGTGCATAAAGTTGTAGCCTTCGCGCCACATAGCTTGTCGGGCAAAGGCGTCTATTTGCGAACCGCACGCTCCGTCTGGGAATTTGCAGAGGTCGAGCTGTATGTGCCCTTTCAATACAAGGGTGTAAATGCGGCGTTGTTCGTCGGTTATGTCGCCCAATGCTATGGTACGTGTAATGTCGGTGGTGCCGTCTTGATATTGTGCACCGCTGTCGATGAGCACCAAACCACGTGGTTCTACGGGTATATCGGTCTGCGGTGTGGCTTCGTAATGTACGATAGCACCGTGTGCCTCGTAACCCACAATGGTGTCGAACGATATGCCTCTGAACAAATCTTGTTCGGCACGGAGCGATGTTAGTTTCTTTTCGAGCGATATTTCGGTCTGTCCTCCCGCTTCAACGGCGGGTTTCAGCCACTTCAGGAACTTCACCATTGCTATGCCGTCGCGCAGCATAGCATGCTTGAAACCTTCTATTTCGGTTTCGTTCTTCACGGCTTTCATCGCAGGAATGGGCGATGTTCCAGCTACGGCACGGCGGCAATTGAGTGCGTTATACACCTTGTGGGTCATTTCGTCGCTGTTTACAAGCAATGCTTTGCCGTTGTATTCTTGCAATGCCGATAGCATTTCGTCGTACTCTCTTGTTCCTATCTGCTCTTTTTCGAGATAGCTTTGTACTTCTGTTGTCAGCTTGTCGTGGTCGATTAAGAGGGTCGCTTTCGTTGGCTCGATAAGTAGGTAAGACACGAAAACAGGGTTGCAATGCACATCGTTGCCGCGCAAATTAAGTATCCAGGCTATTTCATCGAGTGCCGAAACCAATATGCCGTCGGCTTGCTGTTCTGCCAACGCCTTGCGAATGCGTGCCAGTTTCGATTCGGTTGTTTCGCCTGCATACTGCAAGGGTTGTACTTCTATCTTGTTTTTCGGTATGGAAGGGCGGTCGTTCCATATCTCTTCCAATGGGTCGAAGTCGGTATGAACATAGAAATCGCCCCTTTCGCGTAAGTCCCAAATAAGTTCGGTAGTATAAATTTCCGAGAAAAGCCAACCATCAATGCCTACATGAATGTCTTCGCAGCCTTTAAACTCGCTCGAAAGCCACTCCGAAACCGTAGGTGTACCCTCTACACGCTCCTTCATCAGCACATAGTCGGTGCCTTTCAGTTGTTCTTCCGCAGCAATGAAGTAGCGTGAGTCTGTCCAAAGGGCAGCACTTTTCAGGGTTACGACTGCCGTTCCTGCCGAACCGTCGAAGCCCGAAATCCACTCGCGACCTTTCCAATGGTCGGGTATGTATTCGCCTTGATGCGGGTCGGTGCTTGGAAAAATGAATGCCGAAAGATTGTTCTTCTTCATTAGCTTGCGCAATTTCTGCAAGCGTTGTTGTATTTTGTTCTCCATAAATTTGTTGTTTTTGTTCCGATTTCGTAGCGTCTTCGTGTCGGACAACTGCTGTTTTCCTGCAGTCCTTGCCCACACAACGTGCCATAAAACGTTTATTTTTTAAAGGTTCTGTGTGCCGTTTTCCGACACGTGCCACAAAGTTAAGAAAAATAACAGAAACGCAAAAGAATAAACCTCTAAAGTTTTGGTTATCACGTATTTTATCCCTTGATTTGGCTTTGTTTGGTTTCGTGAACTTCGTATTTTCTTTCTCAAAGTCTTAAAAACTGTGTATAAATGTTTAATGCAGAAACTTGGGCAGAATCGTTGAAATAGAATCGTGAAACAATAAAAATGCTGTTGTTTTCCAAGAAAATCGTTTCCGTTTTCCAAAACCTACGCTTTCGTCAGGTCAAACCTATGCTTTTGCATTGCAAAAGAGCCGCTTTCGCATTGCAAAACAATAGCTTTTGCAACGCTATCTTAGTTCTATATGTTACCTTTATTGTTTATTTTGCGAACATTTTATACGTGTTTCGTTGCACAAATATCCCATAAATGAGCGCAAAAGTTTCACTGCTAAAAGGTTACGTTTGCACACCAATCTTGCGCTTATTTGCGAATAATATTTTTGTAGTTCGTAAAACCCACCTTCTTGCCATTGTTTCACACTTTATTTTTAACAAATTCGATTTTTGTTTATATATAATTAACAAAATGAAAAGGCTAATAGGGGTTGTTGGATTTTGTTGTTAAAACCTATTTTTCTATCTTTGCTTTTGAATTGATGTAACGTAATGAACTAAAAACAAGTTTATGAAGAGATATTTAACGCTTGCGGTTTGTTTTGTATTGATGGCGATGCTGACATCGTGTATCGTCTTTCGTGAAATGCGCGCATTGGTGAAGCACGCACCCAGTATTCGTGATGGTCGGTTGTTTGCACACGATACCATTGCCAACAATGCCAAGAATGTGTTCCATTTTGCGGAAATGCCATTGCATCAGCGTGTGTTAGATACTTTGAAACTTACGTTTGCTAATTACAAGAAGCCTGTAAAGGATAAGACTTTTGCCGAATATACCTGTATGGACGGTGGGGCATCGGCGTTTATCATCATTCAGAACGACACGATAAAGTACGAACATTACAATGGTTGGTTGAAGAAATTGGGTCATTCGAATATCTTTTCTGTGTCTAAATCGGTAACTGCGCTGATGTGTGGCGTTGCTGTGAAGGAGGGGAAAATACGGAGCATAGACGACTGTGTTACCGATTATGTTCCGGAGCTGCGCAATGCTGACGAGCATTTTCAGCGGCTGACGATACGCCATCTGCTGAATATGCAGGCTGGGTTGAAGTATAGCGAAAACTATTCTAATCCGTTTTGTTCAATGGCATTGCTGTATTTTGGGCATAATGCCTTTAAACAGATAAAGAAATTGAAGTTTAAATGTGAGCCGGGAACGAAATACGAGTACAACAGTATGACGACTGCCATATTGAGCTATGTGCTGGAACGTGCAACAGGTGTGAAATACGCAGATTATCTGAGCGAAAAGCTTTGGAAGCCACTCGGTATGGAGACGCAGGCAACCGTAACACTCGACAGCAAGAAACACCGCAATGCAAAAAGCTATGGAGGCATAAATACCAATGTTCGCGACTTGGCAAAGATAGGCAGGTTGGTGCTGAATCAAGGCAATTGGAACGGAAAGCAGATAGTCGATTCTGCTTGGATAGCACAGATGTACGTGCCTGCAATGAAAGAAGACAAAGACAAATACTCGTTAGGTTGGTATAATTTCTCTAAGAGTAAAGCCATTTGTGCTATAGGACTTTTCGGTCAAACCATCTTCGTTTATCCCAAATACAATGTTGTTGCCGTGCGCTTAGGCGAAAACAAACGGTGCCAATACGATGTGCTTGTGCGAGATGTAGTAGATTTGCTTGCAAAGAAAGGTGTTAAGTGGTGAATTGTTAGGTGGTAGGGAAAGGGTGCAGAAAATGAATTTTAGCACCTCCGAAATGCCTAAAACGCAGAAAAAACAGCCAATTATTTGGTAGATAGGAAAATAAGCCGTAATTTTGCACCCGCTAAAGTGGTGTAATGCCGCTTGGCAAATGTTTCACATAATTAATAAATAAAACAAACAAGCATGATTATTGTACCAGTTAAGGATGGTGAGAACATCGAAAGAGCACTCAAGAAATTTAAGAGAAAGTTTGAAAAAACAGGCGTTGTAAAAGAACTTCGTTCTCGTCAACAGTTTGACAAACCTTCTGTTAAGAAGCGCTTGAAGATGGAACGTGCCATTTACGTACAGCGACTTCGCAACGCAGAGGAGTAAAATTCTTGCGTGAAAATTTGGTAGTTCAAAGAAAATTCCGTAACTTCGTTGCCAAGAGTTAAGTATTTGCAACGATGTTGAGCATAGAAGACTTTTTGAAATTCTTGCGTTTGGAGCGGAACTATTCGCAAAAAACAATAGACAATTACAGAGCGGACTTAGAACAGTTTGAACTGTTTTTCAGAAAGTTGGAAGCCGACTTGTCTTGGAAAGATGTTGATGCAGACATTATCCGAGATTGGATAGAGCAAATGATGGACAAGGGAAATGCTCCCGCCTCGGTAAATCGAAGGCTGAGTGCCCTACGTTCCTATTATCGTTACGCACTGAAAAGAGGAGTCGTTGAAACCGACCCTACTTACAACATTCAAGGGCCTAAAAGAAAGAAAGTGTTGCCACAGTTTCTGAAAGAAACGGAAATGGACAAGCTGATTGACCCGAAGATGTGGACAGATACATATAAAGATGTACTCGCGCGTACCATAATAATAACGTTCTATTCAACAGGCGTCAGAGTTTCCGAACTCGTTGGGTTGGATATGAAAGATGTAAACTTCGTAACCCACGAGCTTAAGGTAACGGGAAAGCGCGATAAACAACGTATTATCCCTTTTGGTGAAGAACTCGAAACAACGCTGACAGCATATTTGCAGAAGCGAGATTCGGAAGTAGGAGTGTATGATGCTCTGTTCGTAACCGAAAAAGGTGAGCGTGTAACGGCAAGTCAGGTAAGGACGATGGTGAAAGCAAACCTTGCAAAAGTCTCGACATTGAAGAAGAAATCGCCACACGTGCTACGGCATACGTTTGCGACAGCAATGCTTAACAACAAAGCTGGATTGGGAAGTGTGAAGAAACTGCTCGGACACGAGAATATCGCAACGACAGAAATATACACACACGTAACTTTCGAGCAATTGAAAAAAGCGTATAACGAAGCCCACCCACGGGCATAACCTTAAATAAAAAAAGGAGGTAATTATGGACATTAAAATTCAAGCAATTCACTTTGACACTACCGAGAAATTAGAGGCTTTCATCAATAAGAAAGTCGAAAAACTTGAAAAAACTTACGAAGACATTCAGAAAGTTGAGGTGCAATTAAAGGTTGAGAAACCTGCTGCGGCTATGAATAAGACTACAAGTTTGACGGTCTCAATACCAGGGAACAAACTGTTCGCAGAGAAAACCTGCGACACCTTCGAAGAAGGGGTAGATTTATGCTTGGACGCAATGAAGGTTCAGCTCATCAAGGCAAAGGAAAAACAAAGAAAATAAGAAAAAATATCCTCGATTTCTTGGAGGATAAAAAATAAAGCAGTATCTTTGCAGCCGTTTTACGACTAATTGTAAACACGAGTAGCCAAACGGCTGCAATTCGCCTCTTTAGCTCAGTTGGCCAGAGCACGTGATTTGTAATCTCGGGGTCGTTGGTTCGAATCCGACAAGAGGCTCTCCTGAAAAGGAAAACTTTGGGTAGTTTCCAGAGTGGCCAAATGGGGCAGACTGTAAATCTGCTGCTTCTAGCTTCGGTGGTTCGAATCCATCACTACCCACAACAAGTAGAGAGGTACTTGCCGTTTTGGGCGACTTTCAATTCAGAACAGAGACTAAACGGAAAAATGCGGAAATAGCTCAGTTGATAGAGCACTAGCCTTCCAAGCTGGGGGTCGCGGGTTTGAGCCCCGTTTTCCGCTCACTCTTGCTGTAATAGCTCAGTGGTAGAGCACTTCCTTGGTAAGGAAGAGGTCCTGAGTTCAACTCTCAGTTACAGCTCTACTTTTCTCTTTTATTACAGAGTAAGAAAGAAAAACAAAGATTATTCATTTATAAATTAAACAATAAGCTATGGCTAAAGAGACATTTCAGCGTACCAAGCCGCACGTAAACATTGGTACAATTGGTCACGTAGACCACGGTAAGACTACATTGACAGCTGCCATTTCTAAAACCCTCCATGATAAGGGCTTTGGCGGCGAGGAAGCTAAGTCTTTTGATCAGATTGACAACGCTCCAGAAGAAAAAGAACGTGGTATTACCATCAACTCTTCACACATTGAGTATGAAACCGCAAAGCGTCACTACGCACACGTAGACTGTCCTGGTCACGCCGACTATGTAAAGAACATGGTTACTGGTGCTGCTCAGATGGACGGTGCTATCTTGGTTTGTGCCGCTACAGACGGTCCTATGCCTCAGACACGTGAGCACGTATTGCTCGCTCGTCAGGTAAACGTACCTCGCTTGGTTGTATTCTTGAACAAGTGTGATATGGTTGAAGATGAGGAAATGCTCGAACTCGTAGAAATGGAGCTCGGCGAAATTCTTACACAATACGAATATGAGGAAGATACTCCAATTATCCGCGGTTCTGCACTCGGTGCTTTGAACGGTGTTGAAAAGTGGACCGACAAGGTTATGGAGCTTATGGACACTGTTGATGAGTGGATACAAGAGCCTCCTCGTGCTACAGATAAGCCATTCTTGATGCCTATCGAAGACGTATTCTCAATCACAGGTCGTGGTACTGTTGCTACTGGTCGTATCGAGACTGGTGTTATCCACGTAGGTGACGAAGTTGAATTGCTCGGTCTTGGTGAAGACAAGAAGTCTACTGTAACTGGTGTGGAAATGTTCCGCAAGCTTCTCGATGAAGGTCAAGCTGGTGATAACGTAGGTTTGCTTCTCCGTGGTATCGATAAGAATGAAATCAAGCGTGGTATGGTACTTTGCCACCCAGGCCAGATTAAGCCTTACAAGAACTTCAAGGCTACTGTATATATCTTGAAGAAGGAAGAAGGTGGTCGTCATACTCCATTCGGTAACAAGTATCGTCCACAGTTCTACCTCCGTACAATGGACTGTACAGGTGAAATCACATTGCCAGAAGGAATTGAAATGGTAATGCCTGGTGATAACGTAGAAATCAAGGTTGAACTTATCTACGCTGTTGCTTTGAACGCAGGTCTACGTTTCGCTATCCGTGAGGGTGGTCGTACAGTAGGTTCTGGTCAGATTACAGAGGTTTACGAAGATTAATTCGATATACCAAAATAAATAGATTCCCGTATAGCGGGAATCTATCTACGGGTTTAGCTCAGTTGGTAGAGCACTGGTCTCCAAAACCAGGTGTCGAGGGTTCGAGCCCTTCAACCCGTGCTAAAAGAAGATAATATGTTGAAAAGAATATTTACAAAATTCTTAGAATACTGCAAGGATTGTTATAACGAACTTGCGCATAAGACGACATGGCCTACACGTGCCGAACTTACACACAGTGCAATGGTAGTATTATCTGCTTCCCTAATCATTGCGCTTATTGTGTTTGCTTTTGATTTTATATCACAGCATGTGATGGAGTTTGTTTATCCAGGCTAAAGCATTAGGAAAGAATGGCTGATACTGAAAAGAAATGGTATGTACTTCGTGCCATCAGTGGTAAGGAAGCAAAGGTGAAAGAATACATCGATGCAGAATTACGACAGAATGCGAAGTTGGCAGAGCGTGTTTTCGAGGTTTTGTTACCTACCGAAAGTCACGCATCTTTGCGTAATGGCAAGCGTGTTGTTACCGAGAAGTTAAGTCTTCCTGGTTATGTGCTTGTACAAGCCAATATGAATTCGGAGATTGCATCAACACTCCGTTTTATGCCTAATGTATTAGGTTTCCTTGGTGGAATGGCAGAACCGACACCTGTTCGTCAGGCAGAGGTGAACCGTTTACTCGGAAATGTAGAGGACTCTGTACTTGAAGAAGTACAAGATATTCCTTATACAGTTGGAGAGTCTGTGAAAGTTACCGATGGTCCATTCAGCGGTTTCCATGGTATCATCGAAGAGGTGAATACCGAGAAGCACAAGCTGAAGGTAATGGTAATGATTTTCGGACGACAGAACCCGTTGGAGCTAAGTTTTATGCAAGTAGCAAAAGAGGAATAAGCTGTTACGAGCATACCTCTTTTATATAAATCAATTTTAAATATTAACAAAGAAATGGCTAAAGAAGTTGCTGGATTAATCAAATTACAGATTAAAGGTGGCGCAGCGAATCCTTCCCCTCCCGTAGGCCCTGCATTGGGTTCTAAGGGTATTAATATTATGGGTTTCTGCAAGGAATTCAATGCCCGCACCCAGGATAAGGCTGGAAAAGTTCTTCCAGTTGTTATTACATACTACAACGATAAGTCTTTCAGCTTTGTTATCAAGACACCTCCTGCTGCTATCCAGTTGCTCGAGGCTGCCAAGGTAAAAGGCGGTTCAGGCGAGCCAAACCGTAAAAAAGTTGCTTCTGTAACTTGGGAACAGGTTAGAGCTATTGCAGAAGATAAGATGCCAGACCTCAACTGCTTTACAGTTGAGAGTGCTATGAAACTTATCGCTGGTACTGCACGTAGTATGGGAATCACTGTAAAAGGGGACTTCCCTGGTAAATAATATTAAACTTCAAAAGTAAAAATGAGTAAACTGACAAAAAATCAGAAATCAGTAGCTGAGAAGGTTGAATTAGGGAAGGCATACACTTTAGCAGAGGCATCTGAACTTGTTAAGGAAATTACCACAACAAAATTCGATGCATCTGTTGATGTTGATATTCGTTTGGGTGTAGACCCACGTAAGGCAAACCAAATGGTTCGTGGCGTGGTAACATTGCCAAACGGAACAGGAAAACAGACACGTGTGCTGTGTCTCTGTACTCCTGATCAGGAAGCTGCCGCTAAGGAAGCTGGAGCTGATTACGTTGGTCTTGATGAATATATTCAAAAGATTAACGGTGGATGGACAGATATTGATGTAATCATTACTATGCCATCTTGCATGGGTAAGGTTGGTCCTTTAGGTCGTGTACTCGGTCCTCGTGGATTGATGCCAAACCCTAAGAGTGGTACTGTAACTATGGATGTTGCGAAGGCAGTTAAGGATGTTAAGTCAGGTAAGATCGACTTTAAGGTTGATAAGGCTGGTATTATCCATACCTCTATTGGTAAAATCAGTATGTCTGCTGAACAGATTTTTGGCAATGCAAAGGAATTTATTTCTACCGTTGTTAAATTGAAGCCTGCTGCTGCTAAAGGTACATATATCAAGAGTATCTTTATTTCAAGCACAATGAGTAAGGGTATCAAGATTGATCCTAAATCAGCTGAATAACTCTAAAAGTTTTGTAAAATGAAGAAAGAAGTTAAAGATACGATTATCACTGAACTCGGTGAGAAACTTAAGGAATATCCTCACTTTTACCTTGTAGACGTTACGGGGTTGAATGCAGAGGCTACAAGCTCTCTCCGTCGTAAGTGCTTCAAAAGCGAGATTAAAATGGTTGTTGTTAAGAACAATCTTCTCCACAAAGCTTTTGAGGCTTCAGAATTAGATTATGAACCTCTCTATGGTTCTTTGAAAGGTAATACAGCTATTATGTTTACACAGGTAGCTAATGTTCCTGCAAAGCTCCTTAAAGAATATACAAAGGAAGGTATTCCTGCTTTGAAAGCGGCTTACGCTGAAGAGTCTATGTTCGTTGGTGCTGATAAACTCGAAGAACTTGTAGCTCTCAAGAGCAAGAACGAACTTATTGCTGACGTTGTGGCATTGCTGCAGTCTCCAACAAAGAACGTGGTTTCTGCTCTTCAATCTGGCGCAAACACTATTCATGGTGTGCTTAAGACTTTAGGCGAGCGTCCTGAATAAAACTTAATAAAGTCGAAAATTACATTAATAACAGAACAAAATTAAATATTTAGAATAAAATGGCAGATATTAAAGCTATTGCAGAAGAATTAGTAAATCTTACTGTTAAGGAAGTAAACGAGTTAGCAACTGTCCTCAAGGACGAGTATGGAATTGAGCCTGCTGCTGCAGCCGTAGCAGTTGCTGGTCCTGTTGCTGGTGGTGGCGCAGCTGCTGCAGCTGAAGAAAAGACAGAGTTCGATGTAGTTCTCGCTGAAGCTGGTGCAAACAAGCTTAAGGTAGTTAAGGCTGTTAAGGAAGCTTGCGGTCTTGGCTTGAAGGACGCTAAGGATCTTGTTGATGGTGCTCCTTCTACTATCAAGGAAGGTGTTGCTAAAGACGAGGCTGAAAACTTGAAGAAGCTCATCGAAGCTGAAGGTGCTAAGGTAGAGTTGAAGTAAGAACTCTTCTAAAGTGGTTGATGCTTTTATAATAGCATAAAATCACATTTTATAAAAATATGGTTAGGATTTACCAAGTAGGTGAGTCCTAACCTTTTTGTGTCTTTCGACACTTTTCTTACGCATTTGTGGCATCTTAGCCACGAACATTATTAAAAATATTTTATGGCAACAGAGAATAAACCCAGAGTAAACTTCGCCAGTGTGCAAAGTCCGTACCCATATCCGGACTTCCTGGATTTACAGTTGAAGTCGTTCCGCGACTTTTTACAGCTTGATACTCCGCCTGAGGAACGCAAGAATGACGGTTTATATAAGGTCTTCGTAGAGAATTTCCCTATCACCGATACACGCAATAATTTCGTTCTTGAGTTCTTGGATTATTATATCGATCCACCTCGCTATTCTATTTCAGAATGCTTGGAGCGTGGCTTGACATATAGTGTGCCTTTGAAGGCTAAGATGAAGCTCTACTGTACTGACCCAGACCATGAGGATTTTGGAACATTTATTCAAGATGTGTTCCTTGGTACAATTCCTTATATGACAAGTAATGGTACATTTGTTATCAATGGTGCTGAACGTGTGGTTGTATCTCAATTGCACCGTTCTCCAGGTGTGTTCTTTGGTCAAGGTGTTCATGCAAATGGTACAGTGCTTTACAGTGCTCGTATTATTCCATTCAAGGGCTCTTGGATTGAGTTTGCCACGGACATTAATAATGTAATGTATGCTTACATTGACCGTAAGAAGAAGTTGCCTGTTACAACGATGCTTCGCGCAATAGGTTTTGAAAGCGATAAGGATATTCTTCAAATTTTTGACCTTTGCGAAGAGGTTAAGGTAAACAAGAAAAACATGAAAGCTGCCTTGGGACGCAAGTTGGCTGGTAATGTTATGAAAAGCTGGAATGAGGACTTTGTTGATGAAGATACAGGTGAAGTAGTATCTATTGAGCGTAATGAAGTTGTCGTAGAACGTGAAACAGAAATCACTGATGAGAATCTTGATGTTATTCTCGAAAGCGGTGTGTCTTCTGTGCTTTTGCATAAAGATGAAGATGTAGCAAACAAGTACTCTATAATCTTCAATACGCTTGCAAAAGACCCCAGCCACTCTGAAATCGAGGCAGTAAACTATATTTACCGTCAGTTGCGTAATGCTGATGCTGCTGACGATGCGAGTGCAAGAGAAGTATTCCAAAACCTGTTTTTCTCTGATAAACGCTACGATCTCGGTGAAGTAGGTAGATACAGAATTAATAGAAAGTTAGGACTTGACACCGATATGGACGTTCGTGTCTTAACGAAAGATGATATTATTGAGATTATCAAGTATTTGATTAACCTCGTAAATTCGAATGCAACAGTTGATGATATTGACCACTTGTCAAACCGTCGTGTTCGTACTGTTGGAGAACAATTAGCAAATCAGTTCTCAATCGGTTTGGCTCGTATGAGCCGTACTATCCGTGAACGTATGAATGTTCGCGACAATGAAGTGTTCCAACCAACTGATTTGATTAATGCAAAAACTATTTCAAGCGTTATCAACTCCTTCTTTGGTACCAACCCATTGAGTCAATTTATGGACCAAACCAACCCATTGGCAGAAGTTACGCACAAACGTCGTCTTTCAGCCTTAGGTCCTGGTGGTCTTTCTCGTGAACGTGCAGGTTTTGAAGTTCGCGACGTCCACTATACACACTATGGTCGCTTGTGTCCTATTGAGTCTCCTGAAGGTCCAAACATTGGTTTAATTTCTTCATTGTGTCTCTATGCAAAGATTAACGACCTTGGCTTTATTGTTACTCCTTATAGAAAGGTTACAGAGTCAAAGGTAGACTTAGACAACGAACACGTTGTTTATATGACTGCGGAAGAGGAAGAAGATCTCCCAGTAGGACAGGGTAATGCACCATTGAACCCAGATGGTACATTCATTCGTGACTATGTAAAGTGTCGCCAAGATGCCGATTATCCAGTAGTAGAACCAAGTCAAGTAGCTTTGATGGACGTTGCTCCACAGCAGATTGCTTCAGTTTCTGCTGGCTTAATTCCATTCTTGGAGCACGATGACGGTCACCGTGCACTGATGGGTTGTAACATGATGCGCCAAGCTGTGCCATTGCTTCATAACGATGCTCCTATTGTAGGAACAGGCTTGGAGAAGCAGGTGTGCGAAGATTCTCGTACGATGGTAACTGCTGAAGGCGACGGTGTTATCGAATATGTGGACGCAACTACAATTCGTATTCTCTACGACCGTACGGACGATGAAGAGTTTGTAAGTTTCGAGCCAGCGTTAAAAGAGTATCGTATTTCTAAGTTCCGTCGCACCAACCAAAATATGGTGGTAGACCTTCGTCCTATTTGTAATAAGGGACAGCGTGTTAAGAAAGGCGATATACTTACTGAAGGTTATGCAACCGAGAATGGTGAATTAGCACTTGGACGCAACCTCCTTGTAGCTTATATGCCTTGGAAGGGCTACAACTACGAAGATGCTGTTGTTATTTCAGAGCGAATGGTTCGTGAAGATGTACTTACATCTGTGCATGTAGACGAGTATTCTCTCGAAGTTCGCGAAACAAAGCGTGGTGTTGAAGAGTTTACAGCCGATATTCCTAACGTTAGCGAAGAAGCAACAAAGGACCTCGATGAAAACGGTATTATCCGTATCGGTGCACGTGTTGAGCCAGGCGATATAATGATTGGTAAGATTTCTCCAAAGGGAGAAAGCGACCCATCACCAGAAGAAAAGTTGCTCCGTGCCATCTTCGGAGACAAGGCAGGTGATGTTAAAGACTCTTCTTTGAAAGCCAACCCATCTTTGAGTGGTGTTGTTATTGACAAGAAATTGTTTGCACGTGCTATCAAGACACGCGAAAGCAAGCGTCACGATAAAGTTACTTTGGCACGTCTCGATGAAGAACAAGAGGTAAAAATCAACGATTTGAAGGACTTGTTGGTTGACAAGCTTCTCGAATTGACAGAAGACAAGGTATCGCAAGGCATTAAGGATTATTCAAATGCAGAGATTATTACCAAGGGAACAAAATTCACTATGGCTGCTTTGAAGAACCTTGACTACGAGGGTATTCAGTCAAACGGCTGGACCGACGATGAGCATACCAACCTTTTGATTCAGAAACTTATAATGAACTTCATTCGTAAGTACAAGCAGATGGACGCTGAACTTAAGCGTAAGAAGTTTGCTATTACCATCGGAGACGAACTCCCATCAGGTGTTCTCCAGATGGCGAAGGTTTACATTGCGAAGAAGCGTAAGATTCAAGTAGGTGATAAACTTGCTGGTCGCCACGGTAACAAGGGTATTGTATCAAAGGTTGTACGTGCAGAAGATATGCCGTTCCTCGAAGATGGTCGCCCTGTCGATTTGGTATTAAACCCTATGGGTGTGCCTTCTCGTATGAACCTTGGTCAGATTTTCGAAGCTATCCTTGGTGTAGCAGGTCGCAATTTGGGTGTTAAATTTGCTACTCCGATTTTCGATGGTGCTAAACTTGAGGACTTGAAGGAATGGACCGACAAGGCAGGCTTGCCTCCAATGTGTTCTACTTATATCTATGATGGTGAGACTGGAGAACGCTTCGACCAGCCAGCAACGGTGGGTATTACTTACTTCTTGAAATTAGGACACATGGTTGAAGACAAGATGCACGCACGTAGCATTGGTCCATACTCACTCATTACGCAGCAGCCACTTGGTGGTAAGGCACAATTTGGTGGACAGCGATTTGGAGAAATGGAAGTTTGGGCTATCGAGGCATTCGGTGCTTCACACGTACTCCAAGAGATTTTGACAATTAAGTCTGACGATGTTGTAGGTCGTTCTAAGGCATACGAGTCTATTGTAAAGGGCGAACCAATGCCAACACCAGGCATTCCTGAGTCGTTGAACGTGTTGCTCCACGAGCTTCGCGGTCTTGGATTAAGCATCAAACTTGATTAATTTGCACACCCCAAAATTAAAGAAACATGGCTTTTAAAAAAGATAATAAAGTTAAGAGTAATTTTAACAAGCTCACCATTGGACTTGCTTCCCCAGAGGAAATTCTCGAAAATTCATTTGGAGAAGTAACCAAGCCAGAAACGATTAACTATCGTACCTATAAGCCCGAACGCGACGGCTTGTTCTGTGAGCGCATCTTCGGTCCTACAAAAGATTATGAATGTGCCTGTGGAAAGTACAAGCGTATTCGTTATAAAGGCATCGTCTGCGACCGTTGTGGTGTAGAAGTTACAGAGAAGAAAGTGCGCCGTGAACGTGCTGGACATATCGAACTCGTTGTACCAGTAGCACATATTTGGTATTTCCGCAGTCTTCCAAACAAGATTGGTTATTTGTTGGGACTTCCAACAAAGAAACTCGACAGCGTTGTATATTACGAGAAGTATGTTGTCGTACAGCCTGGTGTTGTAGAAGGTATGAAGCACCCCGATACGGGTGAAGACCTGAATGGTTCTCACAAGTTAGACCTTCTCTCTGAAGATGAATACTTGGATATTCTCGACAATCGCTTGCCAGAAGGCAACGAGAAGTTGGAAAACTCTGACCCAAAGAAGTTCATTGCAAAGATGGGTGCAGAGGCTATCTACGATTTGCTTACCAATATAGACCTTGACCGTTTGGCAGGCGAACTCCGCGACCGTGCCACAACTGATTCAAGTCAGCAACGTAAAGCCGAATCCTTGAAGCGTTTACAGGTGGTAGAAGCATTCCGCCAGTCGGAAGGCATCAACCGTCCTGAATGGATGATTATGAAGATAGTGCCTGTTACGCCACCAGAACTTCGTCCGTTGGTACCGCTCGATGGTGGTCGCTTTGCTACTTCCGACTTGAACGACCTTTATCGTCGCGTAATCATTCGTAACAATCGTTTGAAGCGACTTATCGAAATCAAGGCACCAGACGTTATTCTCCGTAACGAGAAGCGTATGTTGCAAGAGGCTGTAGACTCGTTATTCGACAACAGCCGCAAGTCATCAGCTGTCAAGAGCGAAAGCAACCGTCCTTTGAAGTCGTTGTCAGATTCACTCAAAGGTAAGCAAGGTCGTTTCCGTCAGAACCTTCTCGGTAAGCGTGTAGACTATTCAGCACGTTCTGTTATCGTTGTAGGTCCTGAATTGAAGATGGGCGAATGCGGTCTTCCTAAGCTTATGGCAGCCGAACTTTACAAGCCATTCATTATTCGTAAGCTCATCGAGCGTGGTATTGTGAAGACCGTGAAGAGTGCCAAGAAGATTGTAGACCGTCGCGAACCAGTTATTTGGGACATCTTGGAGAACGTAATGAAGGGACACCCTGTGCTCCTCAACCGTGCTCCTACGCTCCACCGCCTTGGTATACAGGCTTTCCAACCTAAGCTTATCGAAGGTAAGGCAATCCAGCTTCACCCATTGGCTTGTACAGCGTTCAACGCCGACTTCGATGGCGACCAGATGGCTGTCCACCTCCCATTGAGCAATGAGGCTATCCTCGAAGCACAGGTGTTGATGCTCCAAAGCCACAACATCTTGAATCCAGCTAACGGTGCACCTATTACCGTTCCTTCTCAGGATATGGTGTTGGGTCTCTACTATATAACTAAAATCCGTCCAGGTGCTAAGGGTGAAGGCTTATGCTTCTACGGTTCGGAAGAAGCCATTATTGCACACAACGAAGGACGTTGCGACCTCCACGCACAAGTGAAGGTTATCGTTGACGACCTTGTTGATGGTAAACTCCAGAAGCGTATGGTTGAAACATCTGTTGGTCGTGTTATCGTCAATCAGATTATCCCAACCGAAGTAGGCTTCTTCAATGGCATCATTTCTAAGAAATCGCTACGCGGACTCATTGCCGATGTTATCAAATGCGTAGGTATGGCACGTGCTTGTGCTTTCCTTGATGGTATCAAGAACTTGGGTTACCGTATGGCTTACACCGCAGGTCTTTCATTTAACTTGGGCGATATTATCGTACCAGAAGAGAAAGTCGATATTGTGAGCAAGGGTCAAGCGGAAGTAGACCAAGTAAAGGCTAACTACGAAATGGGTTTCATCACCGATAAGGAACGCTACAACCAAGTAATTGACGCGTGGACACACGTAAACAACAACTTGAAGGCAAGCGTGATGAAACATATGATTGAGGACGACCAAGGTTTCAACGCCGTTTATATGATGCTCGATTCAGGTGCCCGTGGTTCTGCCGACCAGATTGCACAGCTTGCAGGTATGCGTGGTTTGATGGCTAAGCCTCAGAAGGCAGGTGCTGAAGGTGCACAGATTATTGAGAATCCTATCCTTTCTAACTTTAAGGAAGGTATGTCGGTGCTCGAATACTTTATTTCTTCACACGGTGCCCGTAAGGGTCTTGCCGATACTGCTATGAAGACTGCCGATGCAGGATACCTCACTCGTCGTTTGGTAGACGTTTCTCACGACGTTATCATTACCGAAGAGGACTGTGGCTCTCTCCGTGGTCTTGAATGTCGTGCGTTGAAGAATGGCGACGAAGTCATTGCTTCTCTCTACGAGCGCATTCTCGGTCGTGTATCTGTACACGATGTCATCAATCCTTCTACAGGCGAGCTCATAGTAGCCGCAGGCGAAGAAATCACAGAGGGAAAGGCTAAAATCATTGACGAATCGCCACTTGAAATGGTGGAGATACGTTCTGTGCTCACGTGCGAAAGCAAGCGCGGTGTATGTAAGAAGTGCTATGGCCGCAACCTTGCCACCGCTCGTATGGTACAGATGGGCGAGGCAGTAGGTGTCATTGCTGCACAGGCTATTGGTGAACCTGGTACGCAGCTTACCCTTCGTACTTTCCACGCCGGTGGTATTGCTTCTAACGCTGCAGCCAATGCCTCTATCGTTGCCAAGAACGATTGCAAGATAGAGTTCGACGAACTCCGTACCGTTCCATTTATTGACGACGAAGACCGCGAGTGTCAGAAGGTTGTCAGCCGTTTGGCAGAAATTCGCTTCATCGACATCAATACAGGTATTGTCCTCCTGACCGAGGGCGTTCCTTATGGTAGCGTGCTCTATTTCAAGAATGGCGATAAGGTGAAAAAGGACGACCTCATTTGTCGTTGGGACCCATTCAACGCTGTTATCGTCAGCGAATACGCAGGTGTGCTCCGTCTGCACGATGTAGTAGAAGGTGTTACCTACAAGGCTGAAACCGACGATGCTACTGGTCTTACTGAGCGTATTATTACCGAGTCGCGCGACAAATCACGCATTCCAACAGTCGATGTTGTACGCCCAGGTGCCAAGAAGGGTGCCGACGGACAGTATGCAGCAGAAGATGTGTTCGGAACTTACAACCTCCCTGTGGGTGGTCACTTGGAGCAAATTGTCCAAGACGGTGCGGAAATAAAGACAGGTACAACCCTCGTTAAGATTCCACGTTCCGTAGGTGGTGCGGGTGATATTACGGGTGGTCTCCCACGTGTAACCGAGCTGTTTGAAGCTCGTAACCCTTCTAACCCTGCTGTGGTTTCTGAAATCGATGGTGAGGTAACAATGGGTAAGGTGAAGCGTGGTAACCGCGAAATCATCGTTACATCGAAGACAGGCGACCAACGTAAGTATCTTGTTAGCTTGTCAAAGCAAATCCTTGTTCAGGAACACGATGCTGTGCGTGCGGGTACTCCACTTTCTGATGGTATCATAACTCCTGCCGATATTCTTTCTATTAAGGGTCCTACGGCAGTACAAGAGTATATCGTGAACGAAGTACAAGACGTTTATCGCCTCCAAGGTGTGAAGATTAACGACAAACACTTCGAGATTATCGTTCGCCAAATGATGCGTAAGGTTCGTATTGAAGAGTCTGGCGATACCGCATTCCTCGAGCAGGAACTTGTTGATAAACTCGACTTCTTGGAAGAAAACGACCGTATTTGGGGCAAGAAAGTTGTTACCGACCCAGGCGATTCAGAGAATTGCTACAAGGGACAGATACTTTCTGTACGCAAGCTGCGCGACGAGAATTCAAACCTCAAACGCCGCGACCTCAAGCTCGTTCAGGTACGCGATGCCGTTCAGGCTACTGCTACCCAGATGCTCCAAGGTATTACACGTGCTGCCCTCGGCACAAAGAGCTTTATGTCGGCTGCTTCCTTCCAGGAAACAACCAAGGTGCTCAACGAGGCTGCTATCCGTGGCAAGAGCGACGACCTTGAAGGAATGAAGGAAAACGTAATCTGCGGACACCTTATCCCAGCAGGTACTGGTCTTCGTCAATGGCAGAAGCTCATAGTAGGTTCTAAAGAAGAGCACAATCGCTTAGAAGCTAACAAGAAGAGCATTATCGACTTTGCTGACAAAGAAAATGCAGAGGCTTAAAACAAATGAACTTTATACAACTTAAAAGGGCTCGCAAGCATCGCTTGCGAGCCCTTTTTGTTTGCATTGTATTTATTATTGGCACAATTTAGAATAACGGCAATATCTCTTATTAAAAGGTGGAAGAAATGGAAAGGGTTTGTAAATATTTTTCTTAAATGTATTTCTTGTTTAAACAATTGATAATCAGTGTAATGCAAAACCTATGTTTTTGCATTGTAAAAGCAGCTGTTTTGCACGGTAAAAGCGTAGGTTTTGCATCGCAAAAGAGCCGCTTTCGCAAAACCAAATTGCAATTACCACTTTTTGATAGAAAATATATTTACAAAGATGAGGAGAATTTTCTGACATTAACATTTGGCAATCAATAACGTATTGACATTTCACAGAATCTCTTCCACTCCTATTCTGTCTTAAAATAACCTATCATTTTTAGTCTCTTTATAAATCTTCAAGAAATAATATTTTCAATTGTTAGTAATAAAAATAAGAGAAATAAACTATAAGCACTAATAATTTGTTTAGATTAAGATAGAAAACATTTTATCAAATCAACTTTCTGCAAGAAAAATATTTAATAAGAAAATTTTTATCTATCTTTGTAAATGAAGCTCTGATATTGGTATGTGTAGATGCGCATTATAAAAGAGTTCAGTTTTAAAATCTATTTTAAGTAAAAGAAATACTAACTAATATTTATTATTTTAAATATGAAGAGAGATAAATTTATTTCTATGATAAGTCAAGTGACAACGGCAGAGAGTATCAAGGGTAGGCATTATGATGATATTAAAGTAGATGGAAAATTTATTATAGGAGTAAGACAAAGTACCTCAAAGTCTTTCAAAATTAATATTGAAAATTTATATAATGCATACATAGAATTAGATGTTGTCGATACGAAAACGTTAAAACCTTATGTTAATGGTGTTCAATCTCCAGCTTATGCTATTCTTATAAAGGCTAACTTAATATAGTTTTAGTCTTCATTAATTATTGTACTATTAAGTCTTGATACGTTTATGTCGTACATAAAGAGCATCATTTGGCAGTCATTTGGTGTTTTCTATTTTATTCTCTTGCAAATTTCAGAATAAAAACTATATTTACAATGTAAACAAGTAGACTGGAAAATAAACATTGAATTGGTTGCTCTAAGTAAAGGTGGAAATGTTTTATATCATAAATTGATGTTTAAAATAAACTAAATTACTAATTCTCGGTGGGCTTTTTAATAGTTTCTCCGACATCTAAACAGTTACGTTATGAGTAAAAAGCTATTTTTATTATCAGTTCTTTTAGGGTTTTGTGTTGGTGCTAATGCGCAGAAAGACGCAGAAGAATACACTACTGACCAACCCTCTGTTACCATTACCACAACCAATTTGAAGAAACAATGGCAACTCACTGCGCTATTTAATGGCAAAAGCAAAACAAAGCCTTGGATTGACAGAAACAACAACGGCAAATATGATGCTGGTGAGGAAAGTATAAAGAAGTATGGCATAACCCGCTTTAAGCGAACACAACCCACAATAACTATATATGGTGATATGACTTTCTTTAGTTGCAATCTGAACGAATTGGTATCTATTGATGTATCGAAATGTCCTGACTTGGGTTCGCTATACTGTGAGGAAAACCAAATAGAGAAGTTGGACGTTAGCAAGAATACAAACTTACAGAAACTGTATTGCCACAGCAATAAATTAAGTGAACTGAAACTGCCTGCTACATCGGAAGTAGTAGAATTCTATTGCTTTAGAAATAGCCTGAATGAGTTAGACCCAAGTGTGATGCCTAAGCTGCAAGAATTTTATTGTGGCGAAAACAATCTTACACAACTCGATATAACAAAGAATACACAGTTGACCCTGTTAGCATGCAACAATAACAAGATAAAAACGATAGATATATCTAAAAGTCCGTTATTGCAAAAGGTATATTTGTTCGACAACGAAATAGAGACGGTAGACATTAGCAAAAATTCTGCTTTAGCGGAGTTCCATTGTTATAATAATAAGTTGACGAACATAACCATTGGCGACAATATCGAACTTACAGCTCTGACAGTAAGTGGTAACAAATTGAAAGCACTTGATATAAGAAAGTTGGTAAACCTTACAGATTTGCAATGTGATAATAACCAACTTGCCGAACTTGATATTGCAGCCAACCAAAAGTTAGGTTTCATATCTTGTTACAGCAACCAAATAGCTAACCCTGCCATGAAACGAATGTTGGCAGACTTACCCGATATGGCGAATGCCGATAATAAAGGTGAATTAGTGGTTGTAGATACGAAAGATGAGGGCGAGAAGAATGTTTGCTACGAAGTAGATGTAACCGAACTTATTAATGCCAAGAATTGGACAGCCTACGACTATCAGCAGGGATTAAATGATGGTCGCAACTTATACGAAGGCGAGAAGATGCCAAACGGTATTGAGGGTGTGCCAGCAGCAAAGATAAAGGTTAGCACAGTGGCAAACAACAATGTGCTTGCTGTGAAGTTGCCTTTAGGTATGGCAACTGCAACAGCTCGTATTTTTGGAGCTAATGGTGCGTTGCTTCGCACGGTGGTTTTGCATACAGCTGAAAACCAAGTTGATGTTGCGAACTTCACTGCTGGCGTTTATTTCTTGAATGTGAATGGTGAAACACAACGTTTTGTAGTGGAAAGATAAAGTAAGTGCGTTTCTTGGTGAATTGTCCGAAATGTGTTATCTTTGCATATCGCTCAGAGAATATTAAAAACAAATATACGAAATGGACAACAATCAAAATCAACAAGGACAGCAGCTTCAGATAGACTTGAATCCTGAAATTGCAAAAGGAATTTATACAAACTTCCAAATCATCTCACACTCAAGTTCAGAGTTTGTGCTCGATTTCATCAGTATGCTGCCAGGTGTACCAAAACCGACAGTGGCAAGTAGGGTAGTGCTTGCACCCGAACACGCAAAACGCCTTTTGGCAGCTTTGCAAGAGAATATTGTTCGTTACGAACAAGAGTTTGGGAAAATTCAGATGCCTAACCAACAGCCAAAAACAGCAACACCCTTTGGTCCGATAAAGAACGACGCATAAGAAGGAAAGCAGAAATTATACAGTTTCAGTATCGCAATTATTCATATTCGTATGAGTAATTGCGATATTTTATTTATACGATATTTTCATATTCTGAAAAAATAATATAAATTTGCAGTTATAACCTAATAAATGGATAGATAACGAGCAAGTCCATACATATTTGTTTATAATAGTATGAAAATGCAGCTTGATGGTTAGCCTGGAGAAGCATTTATATTGTATTACTTTAAATAATTGAATTATGAAAACAAAAGCTTTTAATTTCTTTTATGTGCTAATGTGTTTAGCCATGTTGGGGTTGGTAACTTCGTGTAGTAAAGATGATGGCAATGATTCGAAGAAGACAGAGGAGAAAGAGGACGAGTCAAACAAGGAAGAAGAAAAACCTGTTGAAACCTTTGAATTTGATAAAGCTTATGCATTTGGTGAACTGCCTTACTTGAAGCATGGCGATACAAAAGGTGCCGATGGATTTGAAAAGAAATTGGCGCAGCGTCAAAAGCAAACTTTCACGAAGTTAGGCGAAGTATATTGGGGAGATACTCCTAAATACTTTAAAGGCGTTAAGTACACTGCTGATGTAATATATGGTATGTTGGAAATACCAGTTGTAAAGATTGATGCCGAGTTTACAAAGATGATGACCGATGCAGGTTTTGCTGATTATGGTACGACTGTTATTTCCGATGGTAATGGCAATGTTGCCCCTTGTCGTATTTACTGGAATGGAAAGCTGAAGATAAAGGCAATTGTTTACGATGCCAAGCATAAGGAACTAAAGTCGATACGTGCGGTTGTAGAGTTTAAAGTCGATGAGAATGAGCCACAGACAAATCAAGGTGGTGAACCTGAGGAAACGGTTATTCTTACAGACGTTACTGATTTTCCTGATGTGAAAGTGTTGAACGAAGAGTATGAAAGTCTGCCTAAACAGCAGCTTATCGAAATGGAAAACACTTTGGGGCTTCGCTATTACGATGAAGAAGGAAGCGATGAAGGCAAGGCGGAGTTCCGTACGAAACCAGGGTATGAGAATTACTCAAACTTGAATGCTTGTATGTATTTCTATGAAGCAAGCGAAAAGGTTATCTCGTTTATTGCACTCAGCTGTCCTGCAGTGAAAAAGGTAGAAGATTTAGACCGCAAAGAGATAAGTCTGTGGTTTGCAGCCAACGGATATACTTTTGTTAAAAAGCAGAAAAAGTCTAATGCTCCTGGTGCAGTCTATGAGAATAAAGCAGCAGGTGTAAGGGCACATATCTACCTGAAAGCAAATGGAAATTGTTTTATCGAAATCTCAAAGTAGTCAATGCTTATAACTGAAAAATATGCGATGCATCAATTTCTTTGGTGCATCGCATATTTTATATATTGTCCGTTTTATTATCTCCTTAGGTCTTGTTTTTAAAGAAGTAGAGAGCTTTGTTAAGTTAATATAGCGTTATAGTAGTTATATTTTGTTAAATTAAAAATCTTAAGGTTTATTACTTCTATATATATGAGTGATTATTTCTAGAAAGTTTGTACCTTTGCACCTCGAAATACCTTTATGTGCCCTTTATACATTATTATATAGGCAGTGAGAGGTCTAAGACATTGATAATAAACAAAATAAATATAAAATAAAAAAGTACAATTATGCCTACTATTTCACAATTAGTAAAAAAGGGCAGAAAGGTGATTGTAGAAAAAAGTAAATCTCCTGCTTTGGACAACTGTCCACAGCGTCGTGGAGTTTGCGTACGTGTCTACACAACAACACCTAAGAAGCCTAATTCGGCAATGCGTAAAGTTGCCCGTGTTCGTTTGACGAATCAAAAGGAAGTTAACTCGTATATCCCTGGAGAAGGACACAACTTACAGGAACACAGTATCGTACTTGTTCGTGGTGGTCGTGTAAAGGACTTACCAGGTGTTCGCTACCACATCGTTCGTGGTACACTTGATACTGCTGGTGTAGCAAACCGCACACAGCGTCGCTCTAAGTACGGTGCTAAGCGTCCAAAGGCAGCTAAGAAGTAAAAACTTTCGGGTTTCTTTTCCTCTGATATAAGGGGAAAGAAACTTCGCAAGGTAAAGTCTTTTAGTTTAACAGTCGGTGATGGTTGGTAAATAAATAAAAGACTCAAAAGAAAAAGGAAATAAAAGTTTTGCTGGAGATTTGTTAATAACAGGTTGAGTAAATGTTCAAGAGTGGACGTTGAAGAACGAGAAAACGACAGCCTCCGCAGAATTACTAAATTTTTAAATAAAAATGAGAAAAGCAAAACCAAAGAAACGTGTGATCTTGCCAGATCCAAAGTTTAACGACCAAAAGGTCTCAAAGTTTGTAAACCACCTTATGTATGATGGAAAGAAGAATACATCATACGAAATTTTCTACGCAGCTCTCGATATCGTAAACGAGAAGAACAGCGACCAGGAAAAGTCAGCATTGGAAGTTTGGAAGCAAGCTCTTGATAACATTACTCCACAGGTAGAGGTGAAGAGCCGTCGTATCGGTGGTGCAACATTCCAGGTTCCAACAGAAATTCGCCCAGACCGTAAGGAAAGCGTATCTATGAAGAATATGATTGCATTCGCTCGCAAGCGCGGTGGCAAGAGTATGGCAGATAAGCTTGCTGCTGAAATTATGGACGCATTCAATAATCAGGGTGGTGCTTTCAAGCGTAAGGAAGACATGCACCGCATGGCAGAAGCTAACCGTGCATTTGCTCACTTCAGATTCTAAACGATAACTAATAAGGATATTAAAGAAAAATGGCAAGTCACGATTTACATTTGACACGCAATATCGGTATTATGGCTCACATTGATGCCGGTAAAACAACAACATCAGAACGTATTTTGTTCTATACAGGTAAAACCCACAAAATTGGTGAAGTGCACGATGGTGCTGCAACAATGGACTGGATGGCACAGGAGCAGGAGCGTGGTATTACCATTACTTCAGCTGCTACAACTTGTAACTGGAACTACGATGGCAAATCATACAAGATTAACTTGATTGATACTCCGGGACACGTGGACTTTACTGCGGAAGTAGAGCGTTCGCTTCGTGTTCTTGATGGTGCTGTTGCAACTTATTCTGCTGCCGACGGTGTTCAGCCACAGTCTGAAACTGTATGGCGTCAGGCTGACAAGTACAACGTGCCACGTGTTGGTTACGTTAATAAGATGGACCGTTCTGGTGCAGACTTCTTCGAGACAGTACGTCAGATGAAAGATATTTTGGGCGCAAACCCAATTGCTATCCAAATTCCAATCGGTGCAGAAGAAAACTTCAAAGGTGTAGTAGACCTTATTAAGATGAAGGCTATTCTTTGGAACGATGAAACAATGGGTGCACAATACGACATTGAGGAAATTCCTGCTGAGTTGGTAGATGAGGCTAACGAATGGCGTGAAAAGCTTATCGAAGGTGCTGCTAACTATGACGATGATGTTATGGAGCTTTATCTTGAAGGACAAGATATACCTGAAGATAAACTTATGGCTGCAATTCGCAAAGGCTGTATTTCTATGGACTGCTGCCCAATGTTGTGCGGTTCTTCATATAAGAATAAGGGTGTTCAGACATTGCTCGACTATGTTTGTGCATTCTTGCCTTCACCACTCGATACTGTCGTTACTGTTGGTACAAACCCAGACACAGAAGCTGAGGAAGAGCGTAAGGCTGGTGTTAATGAACCTACTGCAGCACTCGCATTTAAGATTGCTACCGACCCATTTATGGGACGTTTGGTGTTCTTCCGCGTTTACTCTGGTAAGGTTATAGCAGGTTCGTATGTTTACAACCCACGTTCTGGTAAGAAAGAACGTATCAGCCGCTTGTTCCAGATGAACTCTAACAAGGAAATTGCAATGGAGTCAATCGATGCAGGCGATATTGGCGCAGGTGTTGGTTTCAAGGATATTCGCACTGGTGATACTCTTTGCGACGAAGCACACCCAATCGTACTTGAGTCAATGACATTCCCTGATACTGTGATTTCTATTGCAGTTGAACCTAAGAGCCAGGCTGATATTGCTAAGCTTGATACTGGTTTGCAGAAATTGGCGGAAGAAGACCCAACATTTACTGTACGCACAGACGAGCAGAGCGGTCAGACCATTATCTCTGGTATGGGCGAGCTTCACCTTGATATTATTATCGACCGTTTGAAGCGTGAGTTTAAGGTAGAATGTAACCAAGGTAAGCCACAGGTGAACTATAAGGAAGCAATCACAAAGGCAGCTCAAAGTCGTGAGACATATAAGAAGCAGTCTGGTGGTCGTGGTAAGTTTGCTTGTATCGATGTTACAATCGAGCCAAAAGACGAAGATTACAAGGAAGGCGATTTGCAGTTCATCAATGTTGTGAAAGGTGGTAATGTGCCTAAGGAATTTATTCCTTCAGTAGAAAAAGGCTTCAAAGACTGCTTAGGTAACGGCGTTCTTGGTGGATTCCCAATTACAGGTTTGAAGGTTACTTTGACCGATGGATCTTTCCACCCAGTAGACTCTGACCAGTTGTCATTCGAGCTTGTAGCACATCAGGCTTTCAAAAAGCTTTGTCCACAGGCAGGCCCTGTATTGATGGAGCCTATTATGAGAGTAGAAGTTGTTACTCCGGAAGAAAACATGGGTGATGTAATCGGCGACTTGAATAAGCGTCGTGGTCTTGTTCAAGGTATGGAAGAAGCTCGTAGCGGTGCACGTGTTGTTAAAGCTATGGTACCATTGTCAGAAATGTTCGGTTATGTAACAGCTTTGCGTACTATTACTTCAGGTCGTGCAACTTCATCAATGGAGTACGATCACCACTCACCAGTTTCTAACAGCCTCGCAAAGGAAATCCTTGAAGAGCTGAACGGAAACGCAGATCTACTTAAATAAGAAGAATACTTAGGAAATACTCTCATAGCGAATGACTCTTATGAGAGTGTACCCTGAGTTTAATAATAAATTAATAAATTCAAAACAAATATGAGTCAGAAAATTCGTATTAAGCTAAAGTCTTACGACCACCAGTTGGTTGATAAGTCTGCAGAGAAAATTGTGAAGGCTGTAAAGGCTACAGGTGCTATCGTTAGCGGCCCTATTCCATTGCCAACACATAAGCGTATTTACACCGTAAACCGCTCTACTTTCGTTAATAAGAAATCACGTGAGCAGTTCCAGCTCTCAGATTTCAAGCGTCTCATCGACATTTATAGCTCAACACCAAAGACTGTTGATGCATTGATGAAGCTTGAGTTGCCTTCAGGAGTTGAAGTGGAAATCAAGGTGTAATTACAAGTTACGAAAAAACAAAGAATTTAATTATTTAAAATTTAATTGAAATGCCAGGATTATTAGGAAAGAAAATCGGAATGACTTCCGTTTTCAGTGCCGATGGTAAAAATGTACCATGCACTGTTATCGAAGCTGGTCCTTGTGTCGTAACCCAAGTAAAGACAATTGAAAAAGATGGTTACAAGGCTGTTCAGTTAGGTTTCGGCGAAGCTAAGGAGAAAAGAACTTCTAAGCCACAGCAGGGACACTTCAAGAAAGCAGGCACAACACCAAAGAAGCACTTGGCCGAGTTCAAGTTTGATGAGGAATACAACCTCGGTGATACCATTACGGTTGAATTGTTCAACGACACTAAGTTTGTAGATGTTGTTGGTACATCAAAAGGTAAAGGTTTTCAAGGCGTTGTTAAGCGTCACGGATTCGGTGGTGTAGGTCAGACTACTCACGGACAGGACGACCGCGCTCGCAAACCAGGAGCTATTGGTGCTTGTTCATACCCAGCAAAAGTATTCAAGGGTATGCGAATGGGCGGACAGATGGGTGGTGACAGAGTCACAACTCAAAACCTCCAAGTATTAAAGGTAATTCCAGAACACAATATACTTCTTGTAAAAGGTAGTGTAGCTGGATGCAATGGTTCAACCCTTATAATTAATAAGTAATGGATATTAACGTATTAGATATTAAAGGTCAAGAGACTGGCCGTAAGGTTATTCTTAACGAGAATATCTTCGGAATTGAGCCAAACGATCACGTACTTTACCTTGATGTAAAGCAATATCTTGCAGACCAACGTCAAGGAACTGCAAAAACAAAGGAAAGAAGTGAACACGCAGGTTCAACACGTAAATTAGGTCGCCAAAAAGGTGGTGGCGGTGCACGCCGTGGTGATATTAACTCACCAGTCCTCGTAGGTGGTGGTCGTGTATTCGGTCCTACTCCACGTGACTATAGCTTCAAACTTAACAAGAAAGTTAAGGTTCTTGCACGTAAATCAGCATTGGCTTACAAAGCAAAGGAATCTGCTATTATTGTTGTTGAAGACTTCGATTTTGACGCTCCAAAGACAAAAGAAATTATAAAGATTGCTAAAAATCTCAAAGTTGATGGCAAGAAAGTTCTTTTGGTTTTGCCAGAAGCTCAAAATAATGTATATTTGTCAGCTCGTAATTTGCAGAAGACTCAAGTTACAACAGCAGCGCAGGTAAATACTTATGGTATTTTGCATGCAGACGTACTTGTTGTAACAGAGAATTCTTTGAAGACGATCGACGAAATCTTAACCAAGTAAAAAGTAGGAGACGGTAAGAATTATGGGATTTATCATTAAACCAGTGGTCACTGAAAAGATGAACGCTGTTACAGAAAAATCTTCTGTTGACAAGACAATTAAAGCAGCAAATGAGAAGTCAGCTAAGGCACACAACGCAACAGCTGAAACTCGTAGCTATGTCGTTAAGAATAAACGTCATCCTGAAGGCTTAAAGAAGGAAAAGACAGTTTATTCTTATGTTAAGCCTGCGCAGCCAAAATATGGCTTCATTGTAAAGCCAGAGGCTAATAAGCTTGAGATTAAGAAAGAAATTGAAAGCTTGTATAATGTTACTGTTCTTGATGTGAACACTATTCGCTATGCTGGAAAGCGTCAATCACGCTATACCAAGGCTGGACTTGTGAAAGGCCAGAAGAATGCATTCAAGAAAGCAATCGTAACAATTAAGGCAGGCGAAGAAATTGATTTTTACAGCAATATTTAAATAAAAAATGGCAGTACGTAAATTAAAACCGGTTACACCGGGACAAAGACACAAGGTTATTGGCACGTTCGAGGATATTACTGCATCCGTGCCAGAGAAGTCTCTCGTTTACGGTAAGCGTTCTACTGGTGGTCGAAACAACACTGGTAAGATGACAGTTCGCTATATGGGCGGCGGTCATAAAAGAAAGCTTCGTTTTATCGACTTCAAACGAGAGAAAGATGGTGTTCCAGCTGTAGTAAAGACAATTGAGTACGATCCAAACAGATCGGCTCGTATTGCCTTGTTGTACTATGCTGATGGTGAAAAACGTTACATTATTGCTCCTAACGGACTGCAGGTTGGTGCACAACTGATGTCAGGTGCAGAGGCTGCGCCTGAAGTAGGTAATACACTACCACTTGCAAATATTCCTGTAGGTACTGTAATTCACAACATTGAATTACGTCCAGGGCAGGGTGCATTGCTCGTTCGTTCGGCTGGTAACTTTGCTCAGCTTACTTCTCGTGAAGGCAGTTATTGTGTTATTAAGCTCCCTTCTGGCGAAACACGCCAGATCCTTTCAGCTTGTAAAGCTACTATCGGTAGTGTAGGTAATTCTGACCACGCACTCGAACAGTCTGGTAAAGCTGGACGTTCACGTTGGTTGGGACGTCGTCCTCACAACCGTGGTGTTGTTATGAACCCTGTTGATCACCCAATGGGTGGTGGTGAAGGACGTCAGTCTGGAGGACACCCACGTTCACGTAAGGGCTTGTATGCTAAGGGTCTTAAGACTCGTGCACCTAAGAAGCTTTCAAACAAGTATATTATTGAGAGAGCTAACAAGAAGTAAACAAAGTAATTAAGAGTAAATTATGAGTCGTTCATTAAAAAAAGGTCCATACATCAACGTATCGCTCGAGAAGAAAATTCTAGCTATGAATGAGAGTGGTAAGAAGAATGTTGTAAAAACATGGGCCAGAGCATCAATGATTTCCCCAGAATTTGTGGGTCACACTGTTGCAGTTCATAACGGAAATAAATTTATCCCTGTTTACATTACTGAGAATATGGTAGGTCACAAGCTCGGAGAGTTCAGCCCTACACGCCGTTTTGGTGGACACTCTGGTAATAGAAAGTAACAGGTCATAACCCTTAGAAAAGATAAATATAATGGGAGCAAGAAAACATATAAAGGCTGAGGAACGTAAACAAGCCCTCAAAAGCCAGTATTTTGCAAAGCTCAAGGACTGCCCTTCTTCTCCACGTAAAATGCGCTATGTTGTGGATATGGTACGTGGGATGGAAGTAAATCGCGCCTTAGGCGTACTAAGGTTCTCAAAGAAGGCAGCTGCTCAGAATGTTGAGAAACTTTTGCGCTCAGCTATTGCTAACTGGGAAACAAAGAATGACCGCAAAGCTGAAGACGGTGAACTTTATATCTCTAGAATCTTCGTTGATGAAGGTGTTACAATGAAGCGTATGCGCCCTGCACCACAGGGTCGCGGCTACAGAATTCGTAAACGTTCTAACCACGTCACCCTTTTCGTAGATTCAAAGGCTGACGCTAACAATGATAAATAAATAGTAGAATGGGACAGAAAGTTAATCCAATAAGCAATCGTTTAGGTATTATCCGCGGTTGGGAATCAAATTGGTTCGGTGGTAAGGACTTCGGAGACAACCTCTTGGAGGATAAGAAGATTCGTACATACTTGAACAAGCGTCTCGAAAAGGCAAGCGTTTCACGCATCGTCATCGAGCGTACATTGAAACTCGTTACCATTACTATTTGTACAGCCCGTCCGGGTATTGTCATTGGTAAAGGTGGTCAGGATGTTGATAAGCTTAAAGAAGAATTGAAGAATCTTTTCAAGAAAGAAATTCAAATCAATATCTTCGAAGTGAAGAAACCTGAACTCGATGCAAATATCGTAGGTACTAATATTGCGCGCCAAGTAGAAGGCAAGATAGCATATCGTCGTGCTATTAAGATGGCTGTTGCTAACACAATGCGTGCAGGTGCAGAAGGTATTAAAGTTCAAATTACAGGTCGTCTGAATGGTGCCGAAATGGCACGTAAGGAAATGTTTAAGGAAGGTCGTACCCCTCTTCATACATTCCGTGCAGACATCGATTATTGTCAAACAGAGGCTCTTACAAAAGTAGGTCTCTTGGGTATCAAGGTATGGATTTGCCGTGGTGAAGTGTACAACAAGGTAGACTTGACACCAAACTTTACCCAGGAAAAGAGCAATGGACGCTCGAATAATAGTGGTGCTCGCTCTGGACGTGGTAATCGTAGAAGAAACAATAACCGTTAAAAGTAAAAGCTATCATGTTACAGCCAAAAAGAGTAAAATATAGAAGACCTCAAGATGGGCGTGGTAATAAAGGAAACGCTCACAGAGGTACACAGTTAGCTTTTGGTTCCTTTGGTATCAAGACTCTTGAGCCAAAGTGGATTGACAGCCGACAGATTGAGGCTGCTCGTATAGCCGTAAACCGCTATATGAACCGTCAAGGTCAAGTCTGGATTAGAATATTCCCTGATAAACCTATCACTCGCAAACCTGCTGACGTGCGTATGGGTAAGGGTAAAGGTGACCCTGCAGGTTGGGTGGCACCAGTTACCCCAGGTCGTATCCTCTTTGAAGTAGAAGGTGTAAGCTTTGACATCGCTAAAGAGGCACTTCGCCTTGCAGCACAGAAGCTACCTGTAAAGACTAAGTTTATTGTTAGACGTGATTACGATAAAAACGCTTAAAGAAGATGAAGATTAAAGAAGTTAAACAACTTGATACCAAGGAATTGGTAGAAAAGATAGAGAATGCTGAAACAGCTCTTGATAAAATGAAGCTGAACCATCAGATCACTCCTCTTGAGAATCCATCACAGATTAAGGCTGCTCGTCGTGATATAGCACGTATGAAAACTGAACTTCGTCAAAGAGAACTTAATAAATAATAATGGTTCAGATGGAAACAAGAAATTTAAGAAAAGTAAGACAGGGTGTCGTAACGAGTAATAAAATGGATAAAACCATTGTTATTGCTGCTAAATTTAAAGAGAAGCACCCTATATATGGTAAGTTTGTCCAAAAGACAAAGAAATACCATGTTCACGATGAAAAGAATGAGGCCAATATCGGTGATACAGTAATGATAATGGAAACTCGTCCTTTGAGTAGAACAAAAAGATGGAGATTAGTTCAAATAGTAGAAAAAGCTAAGTAATTATGATACAGTCAGAATCAAAACTTACAGTATGTGATAACAGCGGTGCACGTGAGGCAAAATGTATTCGTGTACTTGGTGGTACACGCCGTCGTTATGCAAGTGTTGGTGACGTTATCGTAGTTGCAGTGCAGAACGTCATCCCATCAAGTGATATTAAAAAAGGTGCAGTGTCAAAAGCTTTGATAGTACGCACAAAGAAAGAAATCCGTCGTGCTGATGGTTCATACATTCGTTTCGATGATAATGCTTGTGTATTGCTGAACAACGCTGGCGAACTTCGTGGTAGCCGTATTTTTGGCCCTGTGGCTCGTGAGCTTCGTGCAGTAAATATGAAAGTCGTTTCTTTGGCACCTGAGGTTCTTTAATGATTAAAACGAAAAGTAAAATGGCAAAATTCCATATTAAGAAAGACGATC
The DNA here is from genome assembly GCF_001953955.1 of Prevotella intermedia ATCC 25611 = DSM 20706. Classification (NCBI taxonomy): domain Bacteria; kingdom Pseudomonadati; phylum Bacteroidota; class Bacteroidia; order Bacteroidales; family Prevotellaceae; genus Prevotella; species Prevotella intermedia. The sequence continues at coordinate 1,912,730 of NZ_CP019300.1, read as the reverse complement.
AAGTTATCGTACTTGCTGGCTCTGACAAGGGCAGAAGTGGTAAAGTGCTCAAAGTTCTCGTTGACAAAGAACGCGTACTGGTTGAAGGAATCAATATGGTTTCAAAGAGTACAAAGCCGTCTGCAGCAAATCCACAAGGTGGTATTGTGAAGCAAGAAGCACCTATTCACATCTCAAATGTTAGTCTTATCGATCCGAAAAGCGGTAAACCAACACGTATCAAAATTGAGCGTGAGGGAAAGACTGTGAAGCGTATCGCTAAAAAGTCAGGGGAGGTAATTAAGTAATGAATACAGCAAAATTAAAGAAAGAGTATAAAGAGCAAATAGCTCCAGCTCTACAAAAGCAATTCAATTACACTTCTGCAATGCAGATCCCAGTCTTGAAGAAGATTGTTATCAACCAAGGTTTGGGTGATGCAACTCAGGACAAGAAGATTATTGAAGTTGCAATCAATGAGATTACAGCTATCACTGGTCAGAAGGCAGTAGCAACCTATTCAAGGAAAGATATAGCTAACTTTAAACTTCGTAAGAAGATGCCTATTGGTGTTATGGTAACATTGCGTCGTGAACGTATGTATGAGTTTTTAGAGAAGCTTGTACGTGTGTCATTACCTCGTATCCGTGACTTCAAAGGTATTGAGAGTAAGTTTGATGGTCGCGGTAACTACACATTGGGTATTACCGAACAGATTATCTTCCCAGAGATAAACATTGATCAAGTGGACCGCATTCAAGGTTTGAATATTACTTTCGTTACATCAGCACAGACTGATGAGGAAGGTTACGCAATCCTTAAAGCATTCGGACTTCCATTTAAGAACGCTAAAAACGATTAAGAGATATGGCAAAAGAATCAATGAAAGCTCGCGAAGTTAAGCGTGCGAAGTTAGTAGCTCGTTATGCAGAGAAGCGTGCAGCTTTGAAGAAGATTATCGCTACAACTGAAGACCCTGCTGAAGCATATGAGGCAGCTCGTAAGTTGCAAGCTATTCCTAAGAACGCAAATCCAATTCGCTTGCATAACCGTTGCAAGATAACAGGTCGTCCAAAGGGATATATTCGTCACTTCGGTATTTCTCGTATTCAGTTCCGTGAGATGGCATCTCAAGGATTGATACCAGGAGTAAAGAAGGCTAGCTGGTAAAACCACAGTTTATGTTATGAGCATATAAGATTGCTCATAACATAGAATTATTTAAGGATTTTTTAATATTGTCGGGGAAGTCCCGATTAATTAAACATTTATATTTATGACAGATCCAATAGCAGATTATCTGACAAGACTCAGAAACGCAATCATGGCTCATCACCGTGTTGTTGAAGTTCCTGCGTCTAACTTGAAGAAGTCTATTACTAAGATTCTCTTCGAGAAGGGTTACATCTTGAACTATAAGTTCATAGAAGATGGACCACAAGGAACTATTAAGGTCGCATTAAAATACGACCCAGTTACAAAGCAGAACGCTATCAAGAGTTTGAAACGCGTTTCATCACCAGGTCTTCGCCAGTATACTGGCTACAAAGACATGCCGAGAGTTATTAATGGACTTGGAATTGCAATTATTTCTACGTCTAAAGGTGTAATGACTAACAAGGAAGCTGCTGCTGAGAAAATTGGTGGTGAGGTTCTTTGCTACATTTATTAATTGGAGGATTTGAAATGTCAAGAATTGGAAAATTACCAATTAGTATTCCTGCTGGAGTTACAATCTCACAAAAGGATGATGTTGTTACAGTAAAAGGTCCAAAGGGCGAATTGTCTCAGTATGTTCATCCTTCTATTAAGGTAAATATCGAAGATGCTCAAATCACTTTTGAAGTTGATGAGCAGCACATCGAAAACTACAAGCAGAAGCAAGCTTACCATGGACTTTATCGTTCACTTGTGAACAATATGGTAGTCGGAGTTAGCGAAGGCTATACAAAGACACTTGAGTTGGTAGGTGTTGGTTATCGTGTATCTAATCAGGGTAACTTGGTTGAATTTACACTTGGTTATACACACCCTATTTTCTTACAACTTCCAAAAGAAGTTAAGGTGGAAACAAAGAGTGAGCGTAACCAAAATCCAATTATTACTCTTGAAACAGCTGATAAGCAACTGTTAGGTCTTATTTGTGCTAAGATTCGTTCTTTCCGTAAGCCTGAACCGTATAAAGGTAAGGGTATCTTGTTCAAGGGAGAGGTTATTCGCAGAAAGTCTGGTAAATCAGCTGCAGCTAAGTAACTTTAATAATTCATTACGATTATGACAACAAAGAAAGAACAAAGAAGACTAAAGATAAAGTTCCACATTCGCAAGAGTGTGAGCGGAACTGCAGAACGCCCCCGTTTGAGCGTATTCCGCAGTAATAAGCAAATTTATGCACAGGTTATTAATGATTTGACAGGTACTACACTTGCTGCAGCTTCTTCTGCTGGTCTTGAGAAAATGGCTAAGATAGAGCAAGCTAAGAAAGTTGGTGAACTTGTTGCGCAGAAGGCTACAGCTGCTGGAGTTCAACAGGTAGTGTTTGACCGTAATGGTTATCTTTATCATGGACGCGTACAAGCTTTGGCTGATGGCGCTCGTGAAGGAGGACTTAAATTCTAAACGATTATGGCAATGAATAAAGTAAAAGTAAATAGTGACGTAGAACTAAAGGACCGTTTGGTTGCTATCAACCGCGTGACCAAGGTAACTAAGGGTGGACGTACTTTCACATTTGCGGCCATCGTCGTTGTAGGTGATGGTAAAGGTGTAATCGGTTGGGGACTTGGCAAGGCTGGTGAAGTAACGGCTGCTATCCAGAAGGGTACGGATGCTGCTAAGAAGAACCTTGTAAAGGTTTCAGTTCTGAAAGGTACAGTTCCTCACGAAGTAGAAACACGTTATAGTGGTGCACAAGTACTTCTTAAACCAGCTGCAGCTGGTACAGGTTTGAAAGCTGGTGGTGCTATGCGTGCTGTATTGGAAAGTGCTGGTATTACCGATGTGATTGCAAAATCTAAAGGTTCATCAAACCCTCATAACCTTGTAAAGGCAACTATTGCTGCTCTTGCTCAAATGCGTGATGCTTATACTGTTGCAGGTGAACGTGGTATTAGTATGAACAAAGTTTTTAACGGTTAATTACAGGAGGTATAAATAATGGCAACAATAAAGGTTAAGCAGATAAAGAGCCGTATTAACGCTCCTAAAGACCAAAAAGCCACATTGATGGCTCTTGGACTTCGTAAGATTTCACAGATAGTAGAAGTAGAAGATACTCCAAGTATTCGTGGAATGATTCGAAAAGTACATCATTTGGTATCAGTAATTGATTAATAAATCCTTTAAAGAAAACTAAGGTATGAAATTAAATAATTTGAAACCAGCAGCGGGCTCAACCCACTCTCGTCGTCGTATTGGTCGTGGTACAGGTTCTGGACTTGGCGGTACGTCTACCCGTGGTCATAAGGGTGCAAAGTCACGTTCTGGTTATAAGAGAAAGATTGGTTTTGAAGGTGGTCAGATGCCACTTCAGCGCCGTGTTCCAAAGGGTGGTTTCAAGAATATCAACCATAAGGAATACTTTGCTGTGAACTTGTCTACTCTTCAAGAACTTGCTGAGAAGAAGAATCTTACTAAGATTGGATTGGCTGAATTGGTTGAAGCTGGTTTGACAAATGGTAAGGTACTTGTTAAGATTCTCGGTAACGGAGAATTAAAGGCGAAGGTAGATGTTGAAGCAAATGCCTTCTCAAAGACTGCCGAAGAAGCTATCAAGGCAGTAGGTGGTAACACAACTATAATCTAAGTAAATGAAAAAGTTTATTGAGACACTGAAGAACTGTTGGAAAATCGAGGATTTGCGCAAGCGACTCCTCGTGACCATCTTGTTCACAGCCATTTACCGTTTTGGCTCTTTTATAGTACTTCCTGGAATTAACCCAGGATTGTTGGAAAAACTCCAGTCACAAACAGCTGGCGGTTTAATGTCATTGTTGGACATGTTCTCTGGTGGTGCATTCTCTAAAGCATCTATTTTCGCTTTAGGAATTATGCCTTATATCTCAGCTTCTATCGTAATGCAGCTTTTGGCTGTAGCGGTGCCTTATTTCCAAAAAATGCAGCGTGAAGGTGAGAGTGGACATAAGAAGATTAATTGGTACACACGTGTGCTGACAATATTTATTTTATTGTTCCAGGCTCCTGCGTATTTGATTAACTTGAAGACACAGGCAGCTGGTGCTTTGGCAACAGGTGTGAACTGGACAGTCTTTATGATATCTGCCTCAATAATCTTGGCTGCTGGGTCTATGTTTATCTTATGGCTCGGTGAACGCATTACTGATAAAGGTGTAGGAAATGGAGTCTCAATCATCATTATGGTGGGTATCATTGCACGTCTTCCACAGGCTTTCTTCCAAGAAGTTAGCAGTCGTTTTACGGCAATTACTAGTGGCGGTCTTGTGATGTTTATCGCTGAGATTATCATTCTTTACTTGGTTGTGTGTGCAGCTATTCTTCTTACGCAGGGAACTCGCAAGATTCCTGTACAGTATGCTAAGAAAGTTGTTGGGAATAAGCAATATGGTGGTGCGCGTCAGTATATACCTTTGAAGTTGTTTGCTGCCAACGTTATGCCTATCATCTTTGCTCAGGCTTTGATGTTTATTCCATTGGCTATCGTTCAGTACTCTACTGATAGCGCAAGTCCAGTACTTCAGTCTTTGATGGACACAAAGAGTTTGTTGTATAATGCAATATATGTAGCCTTAATTGTTGCATTTACTTACTTCTATACGGCTATTACTCTTAATCCTACTCAGATGGCTGAGGATATGAAACGTAACAATGGTTTCATTCCTGGGGTTAAGCCTGGCAAGAATACTGCAGAATATATCGATTCTGTGATGACTCGATTGACAGGTCCTGGTTCTGTTTTCATTGCTTTCATTGCAGTTATGCCGGCATTGGCAGGCTTACTGAATGTACAAGACTCATTTGGTCAGTTCTTTGGTGGAACTTCATTATTGATTCTTGTTGGTGTGGTTATTGATTCTCTCCAGCAAATAGAGTCTCATCTGATGATGCGCCACTATGACGGTCTTTTGAACTCTGGTCATACAAGAGGCAATGGTACTGTCGCAGCATATTAAATCTTTTTCTTAGAAAGTGGAAGATATTTCTTTAGAAAGAAGATGAAATACAAATGTGGTTGGTCAATCTCAGTGTTGGGTAATCCTGCTAAAGGTTGACCACCCAATTTTGCATTTACCTGCAAATCTCAAAGATGATAAATATTTTATCTTCATTTGAAGAAGTATAACATTTAACAAGACAAGCATTTAAGATATGGCAAAACAAACCGCTATTGAGCAAGATGGAACAATTTTAGAAGCACTTTCTAATGCAATGTTCCGTGTAGAGTTGGAAAACGGTGTTGATATTACAGCACATATTTCTGGTAAGATGAGAATGCACTACATTAAGATTCTTCCTGGAGATAAAGTGAAAGTTGAGATGAGTCCATACGACTTGACAAAAGGCAGAATAGTTTTCAGATACAAATAATAAAAATATAAAAATGAAGACAAGAGCATCATTAAAGAAACGTACAGCTGACTGCAAGATTGTTCGTCGCAAAGGTCGCCTGTTCGTTATTAACAAGAAAAACCCTAAGTTCAAGTTACGTCAGGGTTAAAAGTTAAAAAAGCGTAAACTTAATGTTGCTTAATAATAAATGAGTAACTTTGCAAAGTTTATCGCAAACAAAAATTTTTAATTAATTACAATCAATGGCAATAAGAATTGTTGGAGTAGATTTGCCCCAAGAAAAGCGTGGCGAAATCGCATTGACTTATATCTATGGTATAGGTCGAAGTAGTTCAGCAAAGATATTGGATAAGGCAGGTATCGACCGCGACCTCAAGGTTAGCGAGTGGTCTGATGATCAAGCTGCTAAAATCCGTGAAATTATCGGCGCTGAATTCAAAGTGGAAGGTGATCTCCGTTCGGAGATTCAAATGAACATTAAGCGCCTCATGGATATAGGTTGCTATCGTGGAGTTAGACATCGTAATGGTCTTCCTGTTCGCGGTCAGAGTACTAAAAATAATGCTCGCACCCGTAAGGGAAAGAAGAAGACTGTTGCTAATAAGAAGAAGGCTACTAAGTAAAATTTAGTTGAGAGTTGAAAGTTGCGAGTCTGTTATAGATTCATAAACTTAAATACTTAAAACTTTTAGACTAAAAGAAAATTATGGCAAAAAAAACAGCAACATCTAAGAAAAGAAACGTAAGAGTTGATGCACTTGGTCAGCTTCACGTACATAGTTCATTTAATAATATTATTGTATCTTTGGCAAACAATGAAGGTCAGGTTATTTCATGGTCTTCAGCTGGTAAGATGGGATTCCGTGGTTCAAAGAAGAACACACCTTATGCTGCACAGATGGCGGCAGAGGATTGTGCTAAAGTGGCTTTTGACCTCGGCTTGCGTAAAGTAAAGGCGTATGTTAAGGGTCCAGGTAACGGTCGTGAGAGCGCAATTCGTGCTGTCAATACTGTTGGTATTCAGGTTACAGAGATTATCGATGTAACTCCATTGCCACACAATGGTTGCCGTCCTCCAAAACGTCGTCGTGTATAATCACATCTTTTTAACAATTTAAAGAATCAAATTTAATTATGGCAAGATACATAGGTCCAAAATCTAGAATCGCACGCCGCTTTGGTGAGCCAATCTTCGGCGCAGATAAAGTGTTAGCTAAGAGAAATTTCCCTCCAGGTCAGCACGGTAATAATCGTCGTCGTAAGGTTTCTGAGTATGGTGCTCAGTTGGCTGAAAAGCAAAAGGCTAAATATACATACGGTGTTTTGGAGCGTCAGTTCCGTAACCTGTTCGACCACGCAGCTAAAGCAAGTGGTATTACAGGTGAGGTGCTTTTGCAGAGTCTTGAGAGTCGTCTCGACAACGTAGTTTATCGCCTTGGTCTTGCGCCTACCCGCGCAGCTGCTCGTCAGTTGGTAAATCACAAGCACATTGTTGTAAATGGTAATGTTGTAAACATTGCTTCTTACGCAGTTAAGGCTGGTGATATTGTAGGTGTCCGCGAAAGAGCGAAGTCTCTTGAAGTAATTGAAGCAGCTTTGGCTGGTTTCAACCATAGCAAGTATCCTTGGATAGAGTGGGACGAAAACAGCAAGAGCGGTAAGTTCCTCCACCAACCAGACCGTGCGGATATTCCAGAGAACATTAAAGAGCAGTTAATCGTTGAGTTGTACTCTAAACAATAAAAATCATTAAATTAATGGCGATATTAGCATTTCAAAAACCTGATAAAGTTGTGATGCTGGAGGCCAACGACCAATTCGGAAAATTCGAATTTCGTCCGCTTGAGCCTGGCTTTGGAATTACCATTGGTAACTCTTTGCGACGCATCCTTCTTTCGTCATTAGAAGGTTATGCTATCAACACTATCCGTATAGCTGGTGTTGAGCATGAATTTTCTACAGTTCCTGGCGTAAAGGAAGATGTTACCAACATCATTTTGAATCTCAAGCAAGTTCGATTCAAGCAAGTAGTAGAAGAATTCGAGAATGAGAAAGTTAGTATCACCGTAGAGAATTCAACCGAATTCAAAGCAGGTGATATTGGTAAGTATCTGACTGGATTTGAAGTGTTAAATCCTGATTTGGTGATTTGTCATTTAGACTCAAAAGCTTCAATGCAGATAGATTTGACTATCAACAAGGGACGTGGCTACGTTTCTGCTGAAGAGAATCGTGAGTTCTGCACTGATGTAAATGTACTCCCAATCGATTCAATCTACACCCCAATACGCAACGTCAAATATTCAGTTGAGCCATATCGAGTTGAACAGAAGACCGACTATGACAAACTTGTTGTTGAAGTTGCAACAGATGGTTCTATTCACCCAAAGGACGCACTTAAAGAGGCTGCGAAAATTCTTATCTACCACTTTATGTTGTTTTCTGACGAAAAGATTATGTTGGAAAATCCTGACCAGGAAGGCAACCAAGAGTTCGATGAGGAGGTATTGCACATGCGTCAGTTGCTTAAGACCAAGCTTACTGACTCAACCCTCAACCTCAGTGTTCGTGCACTCAATTGCTTGAAGGCAGCTGATGTAGAAACACTTGGTGACCTTGTGCAGTACAACAAGACCGACCTCTTGAAGTTCCGCAACTTTGGTAAGAAATCGCTTTCAGAGCTTGATGATTTGCTCGAGAGTCTGAATCTAACGTTTGGAACCGATATTACAAAGTATAAATTGGACAGAGAATAAGTTAATGTGTGAACTTGCTGTTAGCGAGTTCACATCATTAAAACTATTTTAGTTCACAATAAGAAAAATAAAATGAGACATAATAAAAAATTCAACCATTTAGGTCGTACTGCAAGTCATCGTAGTGCTATGCTTTCTAACATGGCAATCTCTTTGATTAAGCACAAAAGAATCACTACGACCCTCGCAAAGGCTAAGGCTTTGAAGAAGTTCGTTGAGCCTCTTATAACACGTGCAAAGGACGATACAACAAACTCACGTCGTGTAGTTTTCCGTTATTTGCAGGATAAGGAAGCTGTAAACGAATTGTTCAAGGAAATTTCAGTAAAGGTAGGCGACCGTCCAGGTGGTTACACTCGTGTTATCAAACTTGGTTTGCGTAAGGGCGACGCTGCTCCAATCGCTTTTATCGAGTTGGTTGATTACAACGAGAATATGGCTAAGACTCCTAAGGCAGAAGCTAAGAAGACACGTCGTAGCCGTCGTTCTACAAAGAAAGTTGAAGGTGAAGCACCTGCAACAGAAACAGCTGCTGAAGAAGCAAAGGCTGAATAAACTTTGTAAATATTATCTTTATAATATTATAAGCAGATATGTCCTTATGGACGTATCTGCTTTTTTGTTTTAATATACGCTGGGTTCAGTATATAATGCAGATAATGAATTAACATACGTTTGAATCAGTTTAGAAAAACTTATTTAGTTTTTTTGGTGGTTTGGTCTAAAAGCATTTACTTTGCATCCGATTCCATGACATCTTCTCTGCTTCATAGCAGTAAAGGGCTTGGTTAGAAGATTTATATTTTAGTATTAACAAATTAATTTTTTAAGATGAAAAAAGTTTTAATGACGCTTGCAGTAGCATTTATTGCAGTTGCTGCTAATGCACAGGTTTATCTTGGTGGTAGTGTAGGTGTTGCTACTTCTGAAATTGATGGTGGCGACGATGTAACAACTTATCAGGTTCTTCCAGAAATTGGTTATAAAATTAACAGAGATTGGGCAATTGGTGCTATTGTTGGTTGGGGTAAGGGTACTCCTGTTAAAATAGAAAGTGAAAGCCGTAACTATGTTACTTTCCAACCTTATGTTCGTTACACTTTCGTTCACTCTAAGTATGTAGATGCTTTCATTGATGGTGGTGTTGGTTATGCTCACTTTAACAATGCTCATACTCCACGTAACACTCCTTCATATGATGAATGGGCAGCAGGATTGAAGCCAGGTGTCTCAGTAAACCTCAGCAAGAAAGTTAGTTTCGTTGCTCACGTAGGTTTTTTAGGTTGGCAGTCTGTTAAGGAGGATAAGGCTGACAAGGACGCACACGTATGGGGTGTAAACCTTGATGGTAACAATGTTAACTTCGGTGTTTACTACAACTTCTAAGGAATTGTTCTGAATATATTAAATCTATTCATATAAAGAGGGAATACATCGTTTAGATGGCGTGTCCCTCTTTTTTTATTGCTGATTTTTTAGTTTTAGCAGAGGCGGGTTGGCTATGTATGTCTTGCTTATATGGAGATTGCCAACTTATAGCAGCGGACTCAGCAAGCGCACAATCGATTCCCACAGTCTGTAAATAAACGATTTGTGGTTTATTTCTTTTATCTTTTCTAACGGAACACACTTTGTTTCGTCGGTCAGGAAAATGTCTTTTATGCGTTGTGCCATTGATTTGTCGTAGAAGAAGGCGTTGGCTTCAAAGTTGTTTTCAAAGCTACGGAAGTCTATATTCGCCGAACCTATCGTTGCAACATTGTCATCAGCAACAAGCAATTTGGTGTGATTGAACCCTTCTTCATAGCATATCACCTTTACACCAGCTTGTATGGTTTGTGTAAGATAAGAGCGAGAAGCCATCTGAACCAACTTTGAATCCGTCTTTAACGATACCATCAGCCGAACGTCTACGCCCGACAAAGCCGCTGTGCGCATTGCAAAGAAGATAGGCTCGGTAGGCAAGAAGTAGGGAGTTTCCATATAAACGTATCGCTTTGCGCTTAGCAAAATCTTGATATAGCCTTGTTCCAATTCTTCCCAAACGTTGGTGGGACTGCTCGTAACAATCTGTATCAAGTTGTTGTTGGGCGTTATGGTCGTGTCAGGATAATACTTTCGGTCGGTTATCAGCGTGCGGTCGGCGTGGAACCAGTCTACGAGGAAAGCACGTTGCAGCCCATACACCGCAGCACCGCTTATCTTTACGTGGGTGTCGCGCCACATAATGCCCTTATGACCTTTCACATAGCGTTGTGCCAAATTCATTCCGCCAATAAAACCAACCTTTCCATCGATGACGATAATCTTCCGATGGTTGCGATAGTTCACCTTGCCTGTAAAGGCAGGAAAGCGTACAGGCATAAAGGGGTGTACCTCGATACCTTCTTCACGCATCTGTTCAAAAAAGCGGTTGGGTGTCTTCCACGAGCCTACATCGTCGAACAGCAAGCGCACTTCTATTCCCTTGCGTGCTTTGTCGATAAGCGCATCGCGCAGCAAACGCCCCAATGGGTCGTCGTCTATGATGTAAGAAACAATGTGGATATGGTGTGTGGCTTTGCTTATCTCAGCCAAGAGTGCAGGAAAAAACTCATACCCCGACACGTAGACATCGGTTTCGTTGTTCTTGAACGGCAGGGCGAAGTTCTGATTCACAAAGAGCTGTATCAGCTCTTTGTGCTCTTCGGGCAGTTCCAACTGCTTCTGTTCCGCAAATTCAATCATCGAACGCTTTGTCAGTTGGTTTAAACTCTTTTCCCAAATGTGTCGGTTCTTGCGTGTGCGACGGCCGAAAAAGAAGTAAAGAACAATTCCCACCAACGGCAAGAACGACAGTACCAACACCCACGCAATGGTCTTGGCAGGCTGACGATGTTCCAACAGCACCGTAATCATTGCCACAATGGCAATCACGGTATAGGCTACAAGAACTATCCAGTGTATGTAAATCATTCTTTTTCCTCCCTTCCTTAATGCCTATTTCCTATCCATCATACCACAATATCGTTTCCCAATTTGCGTGCAAGCACGTTGCGCATATCCTGCATCTTCTTTATTTCGCCCATTATTTCCATTGTCTTGTTCAGGTCGCTCTCTGTCGATAGGCTCGCCTGCAACTCTTTCAGGTGTTGTTCCACGTAGTCCATACGGTAGTCGAGTATAAGGTGCATGATGCGGTCGCGAAGGTCTACCTCCCGTTCCTTCATCTGCATACTCTCTGATAACTGAAAGCGGTCTACGCTCAACTTTACCGCCAAGGTGGAAACAAGTATGTCGGAATGGTGCGTAAAATACTCCTCCGCCTTAAATCCTTCCTCGCCACTGTGCTCTATGGCTTCGGTAAGTATCTGAACCGATAGCGGATTGCTGAACGAAAGGTTATCCAAGCCGAGGTCGTAGGCAATGTATTGCGCCACGTTAAGGCTGATGCGCTCGCCAGTTTCGTCGTCCTGCACGTCGCGAATGATAATCTTTTCGCCATCTTTCACAATGGCTTGCACCAACATCGTTTCTACTTTCGATGCCTGCTGCATAGGTGTTGCTGGACGCAATACCTGCTGTTCGCTCGCCGATTGCTCAGCTTCTCGCACCTGCTCCTTGCGTTGCTGCTCTTTGTCGTTATAGATGAAACGGTTCATCTGTGCAATAAGCGTGTTCTCTTTCATTCCCGTTCTGTGCGCACACTCGCGCAAATAGGTGTCGCGCAGTATCGGGTCTTTAATCACAGCAATGCTTTGCACAATGGAGTTTATCGCCTCCGACCGTTTCACGGGGTCGGTTACGCCTTTCAATAACACATTTATCTTGAAGACAATAAAGTCCGTTTGGTTCTCCTCAATATACTTTCTGAAGGCTTCGGCAGTCAGATTGCGTGCCAACTCGTCAGGGTCTTTCCCATCGGGCAGCAACAATACCTTCACGTTCATACCTTCCGACAGCAACATATCCGTACCGCGCAAGGCTGCGTGCTGTCCTGCTTCGTCGCCATCGTATAGCAACACAATGTTTGAAGTAAACCTGCGGAGCAGCTTTATTTGGAAAACCGAAAGTGCCGTACCGCTGTTTGCCACCACGTTCTCTATACCACACTGGTGCATAGACACCACGTCGGTGTAGCCTTCCACCATATATACAAGGTCGAACTTGGCAATAGCCTTCTTCGCTTGGTATATTCCGTAGAGTGCGTGGTCTTTTTGGTAAATCTCACTACCTGGCGAATTGACATACTTCTGGCTGATTCCCTTTGTTCTTGAATCGAGCAGACGACCGCCAAAGGCTATCACCTTTCCGCTTACATTGAGCCAAGGGAAAATAACCCTGCCATTGAATCGGTCTAAGAGTTCGCCATTATCACGCTCAAAGCAAAGCCCCGTCTTTACAAGATATTCTGCCTTGTAGCCCGCTTTCAGTGCAGCATTGGCAAAATCCTGCTTCCCTATAAGGCAAAAACCCAATTGGAACTTCTCTATAATATCGTCTCTGAAACCACGGCTGCGGAAGTATTGCAAGCCAATAGCCTTTCCGTCTACGTGGTTGTGCAGTATGTCGCTGAAGTGTTTTGCTGCCCATTCGTTCACAAGAAACATCGACTCGCGTTCGTTCTCAAGTTGTTTCTCCTCCGTGGTAAGCTCACGTTCCTTCACTTCAATGCCATATTTCTTTGCCAAGACCTTCAGAGCTTCGGGATAAGTCATTTGGTCGTGCTTCATAATGAAGTTTACGGCATTGCCCGCTTCGCCACACGAGAAACACTTGTAGACCCCTTTCGCAGGACTAACCGAAAACGACGGAGTACGGTCGTCGTGGAATGGGCACAGTCCTTTATAGCTTGTGCCAGCCTTTCGCAGCGAAACATATTCCGAAATAACGTCCACAATGTTTGTGGCTTCCAATATTCTGTCTACCGTTGGTCTATCTATCATAAGTTTTTTCAATCATTGAAGTTGCTACAAAGGTACAACAACAAAATAGGTATTCCAAATTTGAAAGCACCGAAAAAGAAGTTTGTGCAGACTTTTTTCGGTGCTTTCAACGGTTGCAGTGTGTTTGCCGATGTTTTATAAGCTAACAAAAAACTTATAGGTAAGCAGTTATCCTCCTACTTGTTCTAAGTATTTGTGTCGTTTTTGCGAAACACAGACGAATTATTTACGTGTAAATAAATATTTTTCTACACGTAAATAATAATTTCTTTACACGTAAAAAAATATTTCTTTACGTGTAAGTAATTCTGCGGGAAAAAGAAAATTCAGAGCTAACTTATTGCTGCCGTTTAGTTTAAGTAGTATTCTGTAATTGTTGTAACAATTCCTATTCTGTAGGTTTGTAAAGGATTTTTTTGTTTTTATCGAGAAAGAATATTGTCTTTTTAACAGCGTCTTAAAATAAATTTATTATTTTTGCATTGTGTTTCTTTGGAAACAACAATGTTTTATTTGCTCAATAGCCTAACAATCACCACGCAAGAAAGAGCAAGGCAATTGTTATTGAGGCCTGTGCCATACGGTTGCAGGCTTTCCTATATACAGTTGTGGCTTGTGGTAAACCGTGAGGCGTATGACGAAAGCTTATGCCTTGTCTATTGGCAAAGGAAAATCGGAACTATTAAACTTAATTCAAATAAAGATGAAAAAACTATTTTTGTGTGCCGTAATGCTCTTATTGGCAGTCGGTGTAAATGCCCAAATCATGAGGGCGGAAGAGTTAGAAAAGTACGCTAAAAGAAGGTATGGTGCGAAATGGACTGATGCAGCGAAGAATCTTGCTGGTCAGTTGCAATTAGACAAGAACAATGCGCTGACCTATACACAGGTTATCGAGGCACCAAACAAAACGAAAACACAACTTTATGTAATTCTCAACTATTGGTACACCAATACTTTTGGAAGTGGTAACTCTATTATTCAGCTGAATGACAGAGATGCAGGCGTGATTATTGCTAAAAGCAATGTAGATGCCATTGCTTCTCATACAGGCGGACTAAACTCATACACGATACATCTTACATCAATCATCAAGACCGATATAAAAGATGGTAAGGTCAGAGTTACATACACCGTGCCATTCTACGATGTAGATGTAATGTATGGGGTCGGTATTTTGGGCGCACAGGAAGGTACAATTGCACCAATAGTACAAGAAAAGTGGCTCTTGGAAAATTGCTATCCGTTTGCAAAAAGAGACAGCCATAAGAAAACCTCTGCGAAAGCCCTTATAATGGCTCATGCATATTCTAACGTTATAATAGATAAGATAGAAGAAGCTGTTAAGAATGGAGTGGTTGGCAATGAAACCGAAGATTGGTAATTATGCGGTCAGCTCTGTTTTATAAGAAAAGGCAAATATAATTATAAAGGAAGTATTCAACAGTTGTATTAGGCTTGTCGGCTTTCTTGACATTCAGCATCTATCTGAAAAGATAGGTGCTTTTATTGTGTTCAACCTCTTTTGTTTAATCTTGCCGAATCTCTGCCGATGCGTGTGGAAAATACGAATACTTTACGATGAAAGTATCTGTTCCTATTTGTTGAAGCGATATTCTTGGGTGGCTCGGAAAGGAAGATGAACTACAAAAAAGAAGTGTGGGACTTAAATGTCCCACACTTCTTCTGTTTGCTCTTTGCCTTCTGCAAAGCCTTCGCTTATCGTACCATTATCAATAGGTACCTTTATTTTTTCGTTTGAGTCTGCCAATGGCATTTGTATTTCTACTGGTAGGGTTTGTATCAGAGGTTTAGTGTATGTTTTTTGTTTTACTTTCATTGCTTTATTGTATCATTATTTTCTTGCCATTATGAATATAAATGCCCTTCTTTGGTTTGTCATTGAGTTTTATTCCTTGCAGATTGAACCACGAGTTGTCGTCATCGTTCTTGCTTGCCGATGGGGTCTCTATTCCTGTTGGGTCTTCTCCCTCGAACGAAACGTCTAACTTTGTTTCCGAATCCTTGCTATTTAGGTGGAAGAAAGCGTGGAAAGGAGTGATTTTAGCATACTCGCCAGTTCGTACGAAGGCCCCTTTTCCTTCGTTTCCTGCAGAGCTGTAAATATATATAGTGCCCTCAAGTTGTAGGCTTTTTGCCAACTTTTTAATGTAATCAGCCTTGTAGACGCCATATAGATTTGTGACTTCCGATGGTGTTGTTCCTGCTATTTGTGGGTTTACTTCCACATTGTTAGCCGAGATTTCCTCTCCGTTAGATATGTATATATAGGGCTTGTTTGCCTGCATTTCCTCTTCTATAGAGAATACAATGGTTTCTTTTGCACCGTTCTCTCCTTGCATCTTGTTGAACGCAAAGGCTTTTCCGCTTGGCTTGGCGGTAAACGGCAATACGATTGTTTCTTTCTTTTTCTTTTGGAAAGAAGAACGATTGAAAGTGGCTTTGTCTGCCATGAACTTATGAGGAAGGTAGTAGTTCATATTTCCTTTCATTGCCAATTCGTTGAAATTGTCGTCAATGTTTATTTTGAAATGACTTGTACGACGTTCTCCGTTGTCCGCTGTGAGAACAGTGTTGTAAGCACGATATTCCTCGGTTTGTCCTTTTGGCGCATATACCACAGTGTTTTCGGGCAGTCCGCTTAAAAGTTCGTCGCTTTCGTTCTTTTCCAATGGTTTCAGCTTCGATAAGTCGAGAGATACGAGAGCCTTGCATTGTGCAAATGCGTTTTTGGCTTGTGCCGCTTCTATGTTTGTTGGCAGGGCAATATGGTGTAGCTTTTCTATGTCCTCGCCAGCAAAGAAGTTTGGAGTTATACCGTTTACACGGAATGTTGGTTTCCACTTACCTGCGAAAGAATCGTTGAATACGTTCTCTTTAAATTCGTTGAAAGTGTGGCTCCAAGTTGTTTCGTCGCTTTTCTTATGAACCGAAGCGGTGAAGATGCCAGGGTATTCTCCCTCTTTTAGAACTTTGTAGGTAACGCCTTCTGCGATGAATTCCTTCTGTGGAATCATAGCACTGATAGGCAGCAAACCCTTGCAGAAATTGTTTGCAGCGTAGATTTCAGGGTTTGTGACATACCAATGTCCTTTCTGATTGACGCTCTTTTCGTTTACCGTTGGTGCTGTTGTTCCGTCGAACATATAGAAGTCGCAACCTTCAGAATGTAGGAAAGCGTCTTCTTCAATGCTTGTCAGCGAAGGTGGCAATACCACGATTTGCAGCTTACTGCTTTCAAAAGAAGCAAGCGGAATGGTTGTTATCTTGTTGGGGATAACTATTTTGTTGTCAGCGAATTGGTTTTCTGCAAAGGTTTCCTGCCCGATTGTGGCGAGGTTTGCAGGCAGATTGGTGTGCTTGAGGTTTCTGCAACCTCTGAAAGCACCTCTGCCTATGGTTGTCAGCGAGGCAGGATAGCCGATGTTCAGCAGGGCGTTGCAGCCGAAGAAAGTCTGTTCGCCTATCTCCGTAATTCCTTCTTCAAGTACTACTTCTGTCAGTTTGTCGCACAGACTGAACGCAAAATCCCCGACCTTTGTAATTTTGTACTGGCGGTTTTCAGCAGCATTGGTGAACGAAGCAGGAATGACAAGCTTTCCCACAGAGTACTGACTGATGGCTGCATTCTTGCCGTTCCCAACTTCTGCGACGCCTTCTCCTGTGATGTTAAACCAAATTGGAATATCTGTTCCATTCAGTTTGGCTGTACCTTTTATGAGTGTTTCTTTCTCTAAAACAGAGGCAAAGGCAGAAAGCTGTGCGCATACTGCTATTAAAAATATTAATATATGTTGTTTTTTCATATCTTTCAATGTTGAAGATTGTATATAATTTGATGTTTAATGCTGTTATGGTTTGAACTTCTTCCAGGCTTCCTCGCCACCTGCAATGGCTTCTACGCCTTGTTGCTCGTAACATTTACTCCACACTGCAAAGTAGAAAGTCTGTCCACTTTTCACGTGTCCGCCTTCATCTACATAGGTGTATTTGATAATGTCTGGATTGTCATCGGTTCTCATTTTCTGGTAGGCACTTTCCGCATTGCTCAAAGGCACAACCTCGTCAGCCTTTGAATGGAAAAGATAGATGGGGTACTTGGGCTTCCAACCTTGTGTAAGATTGTTAACGGTTGAGGCTGTGTATAGGTCGTCAAATTTAGGATTCTTTTCCGTTTCCTCTCCTTTCACCTTCTTAGACATAAAGGCAAATGCTTCGGGAGTGAATATTTCAGATACCTTTATATATTCTCCCTTTGCATCTTTTTGGAAGTTATATATTTTCTTTAGTTCATTTTGTATAACCTGAGTATCTTTTTCTTTCTTCTCTATCCAATCGAGGATTCCTGTGTTAAGAAACTTCTCATTGAAGTAATCTTTTATGTTGTGCCTTCCCATGTAAGGATTGTAGTCGAGCATACCTTTTATAATAAGGGGAAGGGCTACAGGCATGTATATTTTATCCTCGGTGATATAGAATTTCAGCGTGGCGATAGGGTCGTACGGACCATCTCCGCATACCGAGCCACCCAACTGGAGGTCCTTGTCGAGAAAGTTGGTTTCTATAAACTTATGAGAAGCCATAGCTACCGAACCTCCTTGAGAATATCCCACACAGATGGTTTTCCAATCATTTCTGAGTTTAGCACGTCCTTTCTTGCTGCTTTTATATAGCTCAATGCCATAGCGTAGCGCATCGACACTCTGTCGGGCTGTTACTTCCTGTGCTAAGTAAGGGTGAGCTTCGTTTTGTGTTATTCCGTACCCTTGATAGTCTGGCAATATCACTAAGCAGTTGTATGCCAGCTCCGAAGCACTCTTGCTTCTTGCGTGCATAACTAACATACCCACATCGCTTTTCCAATCTCCGCTCTTTATGTATTCTGAAGGCGTACTCTTATTATCGGTTATCGTAATATGGCAACCTAAAATAATGTTGTTGATAAGAACTTTATAATTGGTTGGCATTGCTGCCAAGGCTGTCAGGGTTACAGGCTCGCCTTTGGTGTTGATGCTGGGGTAGGTGTATCTGTAATATTCATAATTCAAGCCCCAACCTGTTGTTGCGTGATGGTCTGGGTTGTCGTCATCAAAGCTGTTTGCTCGTCTTGGAAGTTTTCCTTCTATCTCTTTGAAAGATTTGACTCCACTCTCGATAATCTTTGCATCTGCGACATTTACGCCGGTGCGAATAGAGGAAAAGTCTTTCTGCGCAGTAACTGAAACAGAAAGAAGAACGGCTACTGTCAGACACAGATAGCGCGTAAGGTTCTTTGATAAAATTTTGTTCATCTTTAAAATAGGTGTAATTAATTATATTACCTGTCGGTAAGATTAAAGTTTGAAATACTCAATACGTAAGAACATAGTAAGCATAGCCATATAATAGTTTGCTGCAAAGTTCCGAAAATTTCTCGGAATGAGCAAATTATTCGCAGTAAATCAGGCAAGTTGGCTCGTTTGCGGGAGTAAGAACAGGAACGAAACTGACAAGATGGCACACTGATTGTAGTATGGCATAGTTGGCATATCGTTTGTAATTAATGAAGCGAATGCAACTGAAAAGGCGGTAGCATAACAGAAATTGATAATAATAAAAATAAAAATATATACATTATGGGAAAGATTATTGGAATTGACTTAGGCACAACAAACTCTTGTGTTTCAGTATTTGAAGGCAACGAGCCTGTTGTAATTGCAAATAGCGAAGGTAAGCGCACAACGCCTTCTATCGTAGGTTTTGTTGAAGGTGGCGAACGCAAGATTGGCGACCCAGCAAAGCGTCAGGCAATCACAAACCCTCAGAAGACCGTTTACTCTATCAAGCGCTTTATGGGCGAGACCTACGCACAATGTGCCAAGGAAGCCGAGAGAGTTCCTTTTAAGGTTGTCGACGAAGGTGGCTATCCACGCGTGCAGATTGACGACCGCAAATACACTCCGCAGGAAATCTCTGCAATGGTGCTTCAGAAGATGAAGAAGACCGCTGAAGACTATCTTGGACAAGAGGTAACAGATGCAGTTATTACTGTTCCTGCTTACTTCTCTGACTCACAGCGTCAGGCTACAAAGGAAGCAGGTCAGATTGCAGGCTTGAACGTTCAGCGTATCGTGAACGAGCCAACGGCAGCAGCATTGGCTTATGGTATCGACAAGGCAAACAAGGATATGAAGATTGCCGTGTTCGACCTTGGTGGTGGTACGTTCGATATTTCTATCCTTGAGTTTGGTGGCGGTGTTTTCGAAGTGTTGTCTACAAACGGTGATACCCACTTGGGTGGTGACGACTTCGACCAAGTTATCATCGACTGGTTGTCAAGTGAGTTCAAGGCTGCCGAAGGTATCGACCTTAGCAAAGACCCAATGGCTATGCAACGTTTGAAGGAAGCTGCCGAAAAGGCGAAGATAGAACTGTCAAGCACTACTTCTACCGAAATCAACCTTCCTTACATCACAGCCGAAGGTGGCGTGCCAAAGCACTTGGTGAAGACATTGACACGTGCGCAGTTCGAACAGTTGGCACACAGCCTTATTCAGGCTTGTCTCGTACCTTGCCAGAGCGCAATCCGCGACGCGAAGCTCTCTACATCAGACATCGACGAAGTAATCCTCGTAGGTGGTTCAAGCCGTATTCCAGCCGTTCAGACATTGGTGAAGAACTACTTCGGCAAAGAGCCTTCAAAGGGTGTGAACCCCGACGAAGTGGTAGCCATCGGTGCTGCTATTCAGGGTGCAATCCTTAACAAGGAAAGCGGTGTGGGCGACATTGTATTGCTCGACGTTACTCCGCTGACACTCGGTATCGAAACAATGGGTGGCGTAATGACAAAGCTCATCGATGCCAACTCAACCATTCCTTGCAAGAAGAGCGAAGTATTCTCGACAGCTGCCGACAACCAAACCGAAGTTACTATCCACGTGCTGCAAGGCGAACGCCCAATGGCAGCGCAGAACAAGAGCATCGGTCAGTTCAACCTCACAGGCATAGCTCCCGCCCGTCGTGGAGAGCCACAGATTGAAGTAACATTCGACATCGACGCCAACGGTATCCTAAGCGTATCGGCAAAGGACAAGGCTACAGGCAAGGAGCAAAGCATACGCATCGAGGCATCAAGCGGTTTGAGCGACGAAGAAATCAACCGAATGAAGGCAGAGGCAGAGCAGAACGCAGCAGCCGACAAGGCAGAACGCGAGAAGATAGACAAGCTCAACCAAGCCGACTCAATGATATTCACCACCGAGAACTTCTTGAAGGACAACGGCGACAAGATACCAGCCGACCAAAAGCCTGCTATCGAGTCAGCCCTACAGCAACTCAAGGACGCTCACAAGGCAGCCGACATTGCAGCCATCGACACGGCTACCAACAACCTCAACACCGTAATGCAGGCAGCCAGCCAACAAATGTATCAAGGTGCAGGTGCACAGCCTGGCGCAGATGCAGGTCAGCAGGCACAGCAAGAGCAGCCAAAGCAGGACGAAACAATTCAAGACGCAGATTTTGAGGAAGTAAAATAATAATTAATATAATCGCAGTAATCCGATAGTGGGTTACTGCGATTTTTATTTTATTAGTCGCATATTATGAAAGATAATGTTAAAAAAGAGTTAGAGGCACTAATTCAAGAACAGAGAGAGAGGATTCCAAAATTGAAATGTGAGGTTGGAGCTTTTGCATATTATGTTTATGAACCTTCCGTAAAAGAAGAGTATATTAAATGGAGGGAAAATACTAAAAGATTTTTAGAAATAAACTTCACAGGAGATAGGTACATAGATGATTTTAATGAGACTTGCGATAAAAAAATTACACCTAACCAACAAAATAAGTTGTTAGCTATACTTGAAGCATTTGAGAAATACCCACAGGTAATAGAAAATAACAAGGTGTTAAATCAGAGTGCTAATATAAATATACACAGTAGTATTAGCAATACTAATACTCAAAGCCAATCACAGAATCAAGAAATAAAGATACTTCTAAAATCTCTAAAAGACGAACTATCCGTTAGTCAACTAGAAGAATTAAAGCAAGTTGTTGATGAAGAGAAGGGTGATTTAGAGAAAGCTAAACCTAAACTTATGGATAAAATAAAGTCGTTTGGCGAAAATGTTGCTTCAAATATACTTGCAAATATTATAACCAATCCTGCCATTTGGTCATGTCTTGGTTAAAGTAAATACACGACAACATTTCCTTCTATGACCCTTGAAGAATACAACCAATTAGACTCCGACTTTGCGCACTGCGCAGGCACCCATTGCAAGAAAACTGACAAATGCCTGCGCCACACTGCCTACAAGATGCTGGCAGGGAATGGGAATGAAACCTATACGATGGTGAACCCTGCCGTGATAAAGGGCGCACAGCCCTGCCCGTTCTTCGAGTCCGATCGCAAGGAACGCTTTGCGTGGGGCATATCGAGCATCTACAACAACGTGAGGGCGGCTGACTTGCGCCGTGCCCGACACGAAGTAATGGCGTGCTTCGGCTCGGAAGTCTACTACAAGGTGAAGCAGCAACGACGTGCCATCACGGAGGAAGAGCAGGAAATGGTTCGCCTCTCGTTTACTGAAATGGGCTACGACGGCAGTGCCATCGAGTTCGACCGCTATGAAGAACAATACTCCGCACTGATGCGGTTGGCAAGATACAAGTAGGTATCTCGCTCCCCCATACTTGACATACTCTGACAGCTCCTTAACAGGTTCTTACGGAAAGATACATAACATACGACTTTGGACACGTTTGTCCAATGGGTTGGACTAACGTGTCCAATTAATTGGATTAACGTGTCCAGCGAGTTGGACAAACGTGTCCAATTTCGTTAGCTCGGAAGAAATCATTTAGCAATATGAATAGACAGAAGATAGCAAACATTATTGACCGACAATCGCATACCGACTGGATATGCACGGCTTACGACTGGTTTATGGTTCTTGCCATTCTCGTAAGCCTCCTGCCGCTTATGTTCATGAAGTCGCACAAGGCGTTTTGGTACACGGAACTCGGCTCTACGCTCGTGTTCATCATCGACTACCTGCTGAGGTGGGGTACGGCTGACATTAGGAGCAACAATCGCAAGACGGCGTTCCTTACCTATCCGTTTTCTTTTATGGCAATCATAGACCTGCTGTCCATCTTGCCTGCCGTTACGCTGCTCAACCCAGCCTTCAAGCTGTTCCGCTTCGTGCGCCTGCTGAGGCTGACAAGGGTGCTGAAGATATTTGGCATATCGAGCAAGATGCGCCTGTTCCTGTCCATACTCTACAAGGAGCGTCAGGTGCTGTCCTCCGTTTTGGTATTGGCACTGATTTACATTTTTGTAACGGCACTCATACTGTTCAATGTCGAGCCGCACGTAAATCCATATACCCATCAGCATACGTTCCATTCCTTTTTCGATGCCCTGTATTGGGCAACCGTAACGCTCACCACCGTCGGCTATGGCGACATGTGTCCCGTTACCGACGTCGGCCGCTTCGTAAGTATGCTCTCCTCGCTGTTTGGCGTTGCCGTAATCGCACTGCCTTCCGGCGTGATAACCGCCCGTTATCTCGATGAACTGCGGAAGGGGAGGGGGAGGCATTGACAAGACATACAGAAAAAAGGAAGTCTTTTAGCCTCTAATACAAGAAAAATAGCTATATTTGCAAATGACTTATCGTGTTAATCAATACCAAAGGTGAATAATGGCTTTCAATTATGGTAGAGTATGAAGAGCAATAAATCTTTGAAAGTGGTATCTTGCAAATGGCAGAACTTGGGAGTTTAAAGTGTCTGCAACAGATACACACTCAAAAAGAGAACTTCTATGTAAATTTCTTCCTTCTGACAGCATTTGGAGGATGCTTCAGCAGGAAGAAAGAGAACATTGCTAAGAATACCCCCATACTGCTCAAAGATTCAATGGTGTCAAAGGATAGTGTGGAAGTTGATTTGGAACGGTTGAGTAGGAATTGTAAGCATAGACAATTATATAATTTTAGTGATAGATATTCTATACTCCAACAAGAAACAGATATTTTATTGTAATTTAATAATTTATGGAAAAATCATTTATTGAAGAGTTTGAGATCCTCGGTCTTTTTGGTTACAAGAATGTATGCATTACATTCAACCATTCTACATTGATTGTGATAGGAGAAAATGGGTTTGGAAAGACAAGTGTTCTGAATGCTCTTAATTTTCTAATCACGCATTCTTATAAGCGCCTCTTGGAGATTAAGTTTAATGCGATAAGGCTTACTATCAATGGTAGAGAGTTTTTCTATGAAAGAAATTTAATAGAACAATATTCTTCCTATATTGACAGAAAAGATAACGAAGATCATTCTATTATAGATTTTGTAAGACGAAATACAGATAATAAGGTTTTTTTGACAGCTGTAGATTTGATAGAGTCTGGGAAACGTAAGGATTTCTTTACTTTTATAAATAATGATGATTTCTTGAAAACGATTCCTGGCAATTTATTGTATCAAGAATTATTTACTTGGAATGAGCAGACAAAAACTTTCCACGATTTTGTTGTTATGGAAAACCTTATTGATAGTTACGACTATACTGTTCTGTTCTATCCAACTTATCGAAGGGTTGAAGTTGATTACCAGAGTCTTTTCCCCCTCGGGGAAAGGCGAAAATTGATGCGCTTTGAGGAGGAAAGAAATAATGAAAATGAGGATATGAATATCCGTTTTGGAATGAAGGATGTTGCAAGACGAATTGAAACTATTACAGACATTATCAGGAAATCATCATTGGAGGGTTTTACAATTGTGTCGGGCGACGTAATTCATCAAATGTTAGGTACGAATTCAATTTCCAAACATGAATTGAATTGTACAGAAGATGAATTAAGAATAGTCCTTGATCGAACAGGTAGTAAATTGAATGCGAGTGACAAATCTGTTATATTGGATCAATTTAAGAAACAAGATAAGGCTTTATTGGAGAACGATTTCCTGTTGTTCTATTTACAACAGTTATTAATGATATACAGAAGTCAAGAAAAGTACGATTCTGCAATCAATAAGTATTGTGAAGTATGCAACAAGTATTTGAGTGATAAAAAATTTGTATATGATGCTAGTAATGTAACACTTGCAATTTACCGTTGCATTGATGGTAAGCCTGTAATATCGCAAGATAACAATGTTCAATTGAATCAATTAAGTTCGGGCGAGAAGCAAATTGTTTCCATCTTTTCCCAAATATATTTGGAACTTGATAAAAGGTATATAGTGTTATTTGATGAGCCAGAGTTGTCATTGTCTATATATTGGCAGGAAAATCTATTGCCAGATATTATTGAATCAGGTAATTGTATGTTCTTAATGGCTGTAACTCATTCACCATTTATCTTTGGCGACAAACTGCAACAATTTACTGTTGGGATGCATGAATTTTTAAAGAATAATGACTGATCAGAATTTCACCCCAAATGCATTGGCCAAGAAACGAGCTGATGCTTCTGTTATCTATTCTAGATTCACTTTGCTTATTCCTCTATATGGTGAAGATGCTATTTATTGCTTTGTAGAAGGCTATGACATGCCTTACTACAGACCTATTGTCCAAAATGTTTGTCAGAAAACCCCTGTAGAAATTATATGCAATGGTAAAAGTTCAGTCATCGCAGCTAATATATTTATAGAAGCGAAAGAAGATAGTAGAAGATACGCTAAACGATATTTTGTGGATCGAGACTTTGATAATAATGATAATCTTCCTGATACTATTTTCATTACAGATGGTTATGCGATAGAAAACTACTATCTTTCGGATAGATGTGTTAGTAGCATTCTTGAAACTGAGTTTAAGATGTCAAGGGTAAAGTATCCTGATAATTATACTAACTGTATGGATTTATTTCATTCTGAACATGAAAAGTTTTTAGAAGGAATATCACTGTTCAATGCCTGGTATAGCTGTCTTTATAATAGCCCTGTTTGGGACAGACGTGACGTGTCTCTTGATAATAGTTTTCCTAAAGAATGGCTTTCTTTAAAAATTGGAGATATAAGATATTCCTATAAATTATCAGACATTGAGAAGAAGTATAAGAATGCACCTCAGCTGGAAGACTCGGTTGTTTATACAGAAAAAGCAAAGTTACAAGCTAAAGGGCATATGTTTTATAGGGGTAAATATGAAATGCAATTCCTATTTGAATTCTTGAGATTTATACAAAATGAACCCCAAAAGTCTCGCATTTATAGTGTTGCTTCATGCTCAATACCATTTAATCAGAATACAATGTTGTCAACATTTTCGCAATATGCAGATGTGTCAGAAAATCTATATAATTACATTAAAACAGGAATTCGATGAATATATGGATATTAGTTGCGCGTTGTATGCATTATTCCAACGGATAATTAATGTTGCTATAACGTGAGTTCGATATAAGAATTAAATAGACATATTCAGTTTCTTATTGATTATAAATACATTAATTTATTGTTAATTCTTCTCAATTCTTCTTAAAACGGATTTAATTAAATTGATTAAACAAAACAGCTCACTATAACCTTTTTAAGTGGTAATAAATACTCGAATTACAAGATTATTTCTTTATTTTCTTTCGGTTTAGAAACGTCTAAGTTTTTTATAGATAATATGTTGGAGTGATTTCTTATGTCGAACTCACGTTAGTAAGGAAAATGAATGATTATCTAATTGAATAGTTTGGTAGGGAACTATTTACCTTTTGTTGCTAAGGCGAGTGCTGAAGAACACTGGGAAAGGGCAAAAAGAAAAGCGGACTCCGCAGAGTCCGCCTAAATTTAATCAGTAACAATTAGTTTTGTCTTAGCCTAAGCTAATAGCTTCGCTTGGACAAACACTTGCGCATGTGCCGCATTCTGTGCAAGCATCAGCGTCAATCTTGTAGATGTCGCCTTCAGAGATAGCTCCTACTGGACATTCGTCAATACATGTACCGCAAGCGATGCAGTCATTGCTAATTACATAAGCCATAATTATAAATCTTTTATATATTAATAATGTTTTTGTATAGGATTGTCTTCAATACCTACTTTTGTATGGTGCAAAGGTAAATAATATTTTTCTAATACCTACAAATAATGATTAGAAAATGAAATATTTAGACAATATACAAATAAAACCGATGGTCTTATTGGCTTTGAGAAGAAAGATGAAAGCCTTGTGTTACAATAAATAAATAGAGAAAACGTTATAAGAACAGATATGAAAAGACTTCTATACATAATATTATTGTTGGCAACATCAATGGTTGGCTTTGCGCAAGAACGCACCGTGCAGAACCGTCCCTATACAGACTTGCGTCCGTTCCATTTCGGTGTTATGGTTGGCACACACTTGCAAGACCTTGAAATTGTTAATACGGGACCGCAAATGGTAGACCTTGGCGATGGTAACGGACCTGTGCAGAAGGTTATTTCGGTAGACCAAGACCGCTGGGACGCAGGCTTCACGGTGGGTGTATTGGGCGAACTGCGCCTGAACACGACGTTTCAGCTACGTATAGCACCTACCATGTACTTCGGTACACGCCACCTTACTTTCAGAAATCTGACGGACTTGAACGCCAAAGGGCAACCTATTGAGAAGACACAGGACTTGAAATCCGTGTATATCTCGTGCGCTTTCAACCTTATTGCAGCTGCTCCGCGTTTCAACAATCATCGCCCCTACCTAATGTTGGGTATTAATCCGATGGCTAATCTGTCGGGAAAGAACGACGATTACTTAAAGTTAAAAGGCGGCGATGCTTATTTAGAGGTGGGATTAGGTTGCGATTTCTATCTTCCTTTCTTCAAGTTGCGCCCTGAATTGAAGTTTATGTATGGACTGTCGAACAGCTTAGATGCCAATCACGTAAAGGAATTGCGCGATAAGAATACGCAGATGTATGCCAATTTTGCAAAGGAAGCCCGTTCCAAGATGATTGCGCTGACGTTCTATTTCGAGTAATTTTATTAGTGGATATAAAGTAAAAGGAGTTAAGACGCTGTGTTGTCTTAACTCCTTTTGCTTTTCTATTTCTTCTTTTCCAAGTCTAAAACCATCTTTCCTACAAAGATTGCCGACTTTCCGTTCTGGTCGATACCTATTTTCTTGCCGTCCAAGTTCTTCACGTAAGCGAGTTCATTTAGGAAGGTGTGCGAGTGTCCGCCCAATATCAGGTCGATGCCACGTGTGCCTGCAACCAACTCTTCGTCGCTAACTCCTTCGATATTCAAGCCTAAATGCGATATGCAAATAATAAGGTCGCATTTCTTTTTCTTTAGTTCATTGACGCATTTCTGCGCACACGCTATCGGATCCATATACTTCAGTGGCCCATAATTCGCCTTTACCACCAAACCATCGAGCTGTGGCGACAAACCAAACACGCCAATCTTCAGACCCTTGCGCTTTAATATAATGTAGGGCTTTACAATCTTTGCCAATTCCGTACCTGCAAAATCGTAGTTCGCGCATACAATGGGGAAGTTCAACCCCTTGAACATTCGTATCATATTGTCAAGCCCAAAGTCGAACTCGTGGTTGCCTATTGTGCCTGCATCGTAGTGCATCAGATTCATCAATCCTACCTCTACATCGCCTTTGAACATAGTGAAG
This sequence comes from Prevotella intermedia ATCC 25611 = DSM 20706, assembly GCF_001953955.1. NCBI lineage: Bacteria > Pseudomonadati > Bacteroidota > Bacteroidia > Bacteroidales > Prevotellaceae > Prevotella > Prevotella intermedia. Next base: position 1,884,892 of record NZ_CP019300.1, on the reverse strand, counting down.
TAGGGCGAACCCTGGCAGAAGTCGCCACTATCGAACAGCAACAAGTTGGGGTCTTTTGCTCTTTCTTCCTTCAACATGGCTATGCGACGCTCGAAGCCCGCACGTCCTGCACGCAGTGTGTCGGCAAGTGTGGTGTTGAAAGGCATTATCTGGCTGTGCGTATCGTTTGTATGCAGAATGGTGAGTTGCTTTTTCTGTGCAAAGACAACTACGCTGAACATACACAAGGCTATCAATAAAATATTCTTTTTCATTGTTTCTTTTCCTTTTTTATAGTCCCACTTATCCATCTTACTTCGCTATCGCGGCAGGTTGGTTCTTTTCATTGCTGACATAAGCAATGCGCCCTTCTTTCCTGCTGTTGATGGTTTTTCCCTCCGCTGTCATCGCTTTGAAGTAGTTCAGAATGATGTATCGCGAATTGTTCGATGCGTCTTGCGGTGCATTGACATCGGTTTTAGCTTTGAAAGCCTCCAGTTTGTCGTTGCCCTGTGCCAAATAGTCGATGGTGGCAATGCGGTATTGCGCCTTTGGGTCAATCTGTTTTCCGTGCAGACTCGCATACTGAAGCGTGTTACGCTTTGTCAAACCCAGCAGCACTCCCTTGCTAACGCCTTCGCCACCTGTATGAGCAATCTGCTGAAACAGCTCCAACACCTTCTCGCCGCTAAGTGTAAGGAAGCATATTTTGTTTTCAAACGGTGCAATATCGTTCACGTCGCCCACTGTAACATTGCCTTTGGGCAGTGCTGCACGAATGCCTCCCATATTGTAAACAGCAAAATCGACTTTCTCGTTATATCCCTTTGCTGCCCATACCAATATGTCGGCAAGCAGATTGGATAGGTCGCTCTCTGGCCGATGCGCCGCCATATAGTGGTCTGACTGCGCCACTACCGGAGTCATAATGCTGTCTACTATGTGCTTGTAGGGTGCTAAAAACTCCACAGCCTTCGGGTCTTTAGCCTTGTCGTAGCGTGCATCAATCAGTATTCTGCTGCGCTGCACACCTGTAAGTTGGTATTTTGCCCGCTGTGCTGCACATGGCGTACAGGTCAATACAGCTGCCATACCACCTATTAAAAACATCTTCTTATTCATAATCTGCGTTTTTTGCTTTCTGCAAAGGTAGTAAAAACTTGTCAGCCAACGTTGTTTCAGTCATCTTGTTTTTGTTCTGCATAAGTGAAATATAGTTAAAGAAGGTTTGCAAATAAGAAAGTTTCAATCGTTAATCGAATTATTTATCGTAACTTTGCACCGCTTTTCGGTATAACCGCTGGTCGTGGAAGAGTCGCGTACTATGTTATATTGGAACGACAAACAATATTTAATTAATTAAAAAATGGATTTAATTAAAATTGCTGAAGAAGCATTTGCAACCGGCAAGCAGCACCCAGAGTTCAGAGCTGGAGACACTGTAACTGTCGCTTACAAAATCGTCGAGGGTAATAAGCAACGTGTTCAGCTTTACCGTGGTGTAGTAATCAAGATTAACGGTGAGGGCGAAAAGAAGCGTTTCACTGTTCGTAAGATGTCGGGCACCATCGGTGTTGAGCGTATTTTCCCAATGGAATCACCTAATATCGAGTCTATCGAGGTGAACAAGCATGGTAAGGTACGTCGCGCTAAGCTTTACTACTTGCGCAATCTTACAGGTAAGGCTGCTCGTATTAAGGAAAGAAGAGTGGTATCTGCTAAGAAAGACAAGTAATTCTCTCTTGAGAAATCCACAAATAAAAAAAGTTCGGAACTTTACAGTTCTGAACTTTTTTTATGTCTTGAATCGTAGCTTTTCTTTTCTGCTCAATCCTCTTTGTCTTCCTCTTCGTAGTTCAATTGCCCATCGCCAACGCCGTGAATAGCGGTCTGCAAGTCTTTCCAGTTCTGAAAACCTGCAAACAATGCCAATCGGTCTAATGTCTTTTTCGATGGCTTTTCCTTCAACAGCACATAGCCCCAGAGTTTCCGCAACGACTTCGATTCCAAGTTTATATGGTGCTGCTTCAACCTTGCTGAAACCTTTTCGTAGTCGGCTGACAGATTGATATGCTGCGGAATTTTATGCTGAAACTCCGCAATAAAGCGTTTCAATGCCTTTTCCATTTATGTTGTTCCAACATTTAATCAGGTGCAAAGTTACGAAAAGAAAGGAATATAAAGCATTTTTCTTTTTATTATTTCTATTCCGTGCGCAATAATTGGAAATTCCTATACCAATGTGTTGATAACCTCTTCGCGCGATGCAGGCAAATAATCAATCACAGGAATTTCGGGCATCGTATAGCAACCAGCTGCCAAACGCATTGTGGCACGGGCGCAGTTTACGAGTATCTGACTTGTAAGTGCAGGGTTGTTGATGCTCATATTGAATTCGAAATGCTGGTTTTGCGTCTTTCCGCTCACACCTTTGCGAACGAGATGGACGCCGTGTCCCATATCGCGCACGTCGTCTACGCTTGCCACTGCAAACACGTGGGTTTCGTCGTTGGCGAAATATGGGTCAGCCTTGATAGCCTTTGTAACCTCTTCGAGCTTTGCGCCGTCTTCCAATTCCACGTAAACCATACGGCGGTGAATGCCTTCGCCCAGCGGGATAGTTACAGAAAGTGCGTTCTTCACACCTTCCTTGCCACGCACGCAAACCGAGTGTCCCATTGACATACCAGGCCCGAAATTGGTGTACGACAAGCCTTTGGGTGCCAAACTCTCCATCAAGATGCGCACCACAGAGTCGGAACCGGGGTCCCAACCCGCTGCAATTACACTCACTTTGCCCGCCTTTTTGCAGTTCTCCATTTGCTTTGTGCGGTAGTCCAATATGCTTGTGTGTATGTCGAACGAATCCACCGTGTTGATACCCATAGCTACAATGCGTTCTGCATATTTGGGACAGCTGCGTGTTGGTGCAGCAAGAATGGCTACATCAACGTTCTTCAGCTTTGCAATGTCGTCTACAACGTCGTATGGCGTAAGTTCCAAAGGTTTGTCCTTGTCGCCCTGACGACGCACGATACCTGCAATCTCAAAGTCTTTGGCAGCTTCGAGTGCTTCAATAGCGTAGTGCCCGATGTTGCCGTAGCCCACTACTGCTGCTCTTATTTTCTTCATAATCTTTCCCTTAAAACGTTATTTTACCTATTCTTTACAGACTGCAAAAGTACTGCAAAAATGTGATTAACGAGAAATTAGTGATGTTTTTTTTATCGAAAATATTCTCCATTGTCCTTTTGCGTTTGTATGCCTATGGCATTAATGGAACCTACATATATAGCAAGGTCAAGGGCGTCAAGTTGTTTATAGATTACCTTTTGTTTCGTCGTACTGCTTTCCGACCTTCCCTTGTTCTAATATTACACCATTTTCACCACCCGAAACACTAATGGTGCGTAAGGGTTTGAGCGCACCATTGCCATTTGTTAGACGTGCTCCACAGCTTCCTATATTCACAAACGAAATTGTTTCTCCAGTTCCTTGAGGGGCAACAGGAAAATACTCGATTGAATGTGTTATGCGAGAAAATACTCTTAAACCCTTTAGGCTTTGAACAAAAGAATTCTTCCTTGAACTTTCTAAACTCCTCAATTGCCAGTTTGACATAGTTACTCTATTGGCATATTTTTTGTTTTGCTTAATAATAAATGCAACAATTTAGAAAGTAGAAGAACGGTATTTTACGAAATCAAAAAAGACATAGTATATGGACAATCTGTTAGAAATTCGCAACTTACACAAAAGCTATCCCGGTTTTGAGTTGCAAGGTATTGACTTGGAAGTGCCCGCTGGAGAGATTGTGGGATTGATAGGAGAAAATGGAGCAGGGAAAACCACGACCATTCGCTCTATCCTGAATATTGTTTCCATTGACAGCGGAGAAATCAGAGTATTCGGTATAGACCATCGTTGTAACGAAAAGGAAATCAAAGAAAAGACGGGAGTTGTGCTCGATGACAGCTTTTTCAATGGAAGTCTGACACCAAAAGACATCAATCGTATTCTGAAAAATATTTATGAGAATTGGAATGAGGCGTATTTCTTTCAACTTTGTCATACTCTGAAGTTGCAGTGTACAAAGAGATTATCGAAGTATTCCAGCGGAATGAAAGTAAAACTTAAAATAGCAACAGCTCTCTCGCATAAGCCAGAGTTACTCGTGTTAGACGAACCCACTTCGGGATTAGACCCGATAGCGAGAAACGAAGTGTTGGAGATTTTGAAAGATTTCGTGAAAGATAAGCAGCATTCGGTTTTGTTTTCAAGTCATATCACTACAGACTTAGAACACATAGCCGACAAAGTGGCTTTTATCCACGAGGGGAAATTGGTCTTCCAAAAGCCAATGAAGGAATTGATGTGTAATGGCAGCTTAGAAGATGTGATGCTAAATCATATGAAAGGAGGTAAATTATGAACAAGGTAGTTAAGGGTCTTATGTTGAAAGACCTACTGCAACTCAAAGATTTTAAATTTTCTTTATTGTTTTGGATAATTGTATTCGGTATTGTTTCTGTTGTTTTCGATATAGCGCATATGTACACGTTGTTGATGGCATTCGGCTTTGGAATGATAGTAACACTTTCCTTTAATTTTGATGAAATGGGCGGAGCAGAGCGGTATGTGCTTTGTATGCCTGCACGGAGAAAGGATATCATATTGTCAAAGTACTTACTCTCTTTCGGTACGAGTACCGCTGGGGCACTGCTTGGGTGGATATTGGGTATCGCACTGCAATGGATTATGCACGGTGAACTTGGAGATAGTATGCTACGATGGTTCGGAGTTGTGCTGATTGGTATATTCACAATGGCAGTGATAAACTCGATTCAGATACCTTGTACTTATAAATACGGAGTGGCACATAGTCGCATATCGTTTTTTCTGATTATTGCCAGTATAGTACTGATTTATCTTGGGGGCAAATATCTGTTATCCTTGATGGGCATTGACTTGGCGGAAACACTGGAAACCTTCTATAATCAGTATTGGATAATAGCTTACATTGTATTGACAGGTACGGCTTATGTAGTATCTTATTATATCACCTGTCGGCTTTATGAAAAGAAAGACATATAAACGATGTAGTGGAAGTTTGTTTATGTTTCAAACTTCAAGAAATCGTTAATAATTATATACAAATAAAAGAACTTGCCCCAGTAATATAGGACAAGCTCTTTTATTATTTCAGTCTAAATGGTAAATGTCGTTTTTGTAAAACATTCCCAAATTATTTACGTGTAAATAAATATTTTTCTACACGTAAGTAATAATTTCTTTACACGTAAATAAATATTTCTCTACGTGTAAAGAATATGTCGGACTGCAAAAATCGGCACTTATCCAAAGAAAGGAGAACAGTTGGAATTAGTCAGAGGCAGGAACAAATCATAGTTGTTTTTGTTACATTCTTTTAATTCAATCTCTTGAAAAGTGATTTACTACCTTTGCTTTATCCATAAACTTGCCTTTCTGTACGAATTAATTGCAAAATTAACATAATTCTATTGAATGCGAGAGGATATTTAATAATAATCGTACAAAAGGGCAATAATATCGGTGTGTTGGTTAATGAAGTAACAGAACAAAATATTATCTTTGTCCCATAGAAGTAGAAAGAGCAATGTAATTTCAGCGATATGAAAAAGAAAATAATAACCCTTGTTTTGCTAATGCTGGCATCTGTTGCCCAAGCGCAGACATTAGAAGAATGTCAGCAGGCTGCGGAGAAGAACTATCCCATTATCAAACAGTACGGCTTAATCGCTCAGACAACCGAGCTAACCGTCAAGAATATTCAGAAAGGGTGGTTACCGCAGATTACTGCTTCGGCGCAGGCAACCTATCAGAGCGATGTGGTGTCGTGGCCAGAGAATATGCAACGTATGTACCAACAGATGGGACTCGACATGAAAGGGCTGACCAAAGACCAATATAAAATAGGTGTAGACCTTCAGCAGATTATTTATGACGGTGGTGCCATAGGCAGTCAGCGCAGCATAGCACGTCAGGAAGGAAAGGTTCAGGAGGCACAAACCGAAGCAAATCTGTATCAGGTGCGCAAGCGTGTCAATGAAATGTACTTCTCGCTCTTGCTTCTCGACGAACAAATCAGACTGAACGACGATGTAAAGGCTTTGCTGCTGTCGAGCGAAAAGAAACTTGCAGCGATGGTGAAAGGCGGTACGGCAGCCACAAGCGACTTTGATAACGTGAAAGCAGAGCGGCTGAGTGTAGCACAACAGAACGAGAGTTTGAAATCGCAACGGCAGATGTTGCAGCGTATGCTAAGCGTCTTTTGCGGCATAGAGATAAGCAATCCCGAGAAGCCAGCGGCTGTTGAGGCGAGTGCATCGGCAAGCAATCGTCCCGAAATACGGCTGTTCGACAATCAGCTGAAGCTTGCCGAAGTACAGGAGAAAGCCTTGAACACAAAGCTGCGCCCCACGTTGGGACTTTATGCTCAAGGTTATTACGGCTATCCGGGGCTTAATATGTTCGAGGATATGATAAGTCGGAAGTGGAGTTTGAACGGCATAGTGGGCATAAAACTGTCTTGGAACGTAGGCGCACTCTATACGCACAAAAACGATAAAGCCAAGTTGAAGGCGCAGCGCGAATTGATTGAGAATGCACGAGAGGTGTTCCTGTTCAACAATAACATGGAACAGATACAGCAAACAGAGAATGTAAGCCGATACCGCACGATGATGCAAGGCGACGACGAGATAATTGCGCTGCGCACAAACGTACGCAAAGCTGCTGAATCGAAGCTTGCTCACGGTATCATTGATGTCAATAGCTTGCTGCGAGAGATTAACAATGAGAATGCAGCCAAGACGCAACAGGCTATCCACGAGATAGATATGCTCAAGGAAATGTATAATCTGAAATACACCAACAACGAATAGAAAAACAACCAACAAATATGAAAAAGGTATTTTTATTAGCCAGTCTTGCCTTTATAATGGCATCTTGCGGAGAGGATAAGAAGGACTATGACGCAACAGGAACGTTCGAAGCAACGGAAGTTACCGTGTCTGCCGAGTCGTCAGGACAGCTGATAAGCTTTAATGTTGCGGAAGGACAGTTGCTCGACGGTGGAATTACGGTAGGACAGATAGACTCCCGACAGCTTACATTGAAGCGTGCCCAGTTGGCAACAAGCAACGACCAGCTGGTGGCTACGCACGGTCAGCTTGATGCAAATAAGCGACAGTTGGCTGCCAACCGACAGGCAACGGCAAGAAAACAGTTGGATTTGAAGAAGCAGGTGGCGTCCATTCGTCAGCAGATAGCCAATCAGCAACGTGAGCGTCAGCGTTTTTCGGAACTCCTGCGCGACGGTGCTGTCCCACAAAAGCAGGTCGATGATATAGACTATCAGATACAAGTGTTGCAGAAACAGCTTGCAGCAACCGAAGAACAGATAGCCAGTCAGAATGCTGCATTGGCTGAACAGAACAAGGGAATAGCTGCACAGATTGACGGAATCAATTTGCAACAGGCAGGAGTAAGCGCACAGCAAGCTGGCGTGCGTGCCCAACAAGCACAGCTTGACGACCAGATTGCCCACACCTTCGTGAAGAGTCCGCTCACTGGAACCGTCTTGGAAAAGTATGCAGAGCAGGGCGAATTTGTTTCCATCGGTAAGCCACTGTTCAAGATTGCCGACACCAAGAGAATGTTCATACGGGCATACATCACTTCAGAACAGCTGAAAGACGTGCGCCTTGGGCAAAAGGTGAAGGTGATGGCAGACTATGGAAACGGACAGAAAAAGCAGTATAATGGTGTTGTTACTTGGATTTCGAGCCGCTCGGAGTTTACGCCTAAGACCATTGTTACCGACAATGAGCGTGCCGATTTGGTTTATGCTGTCAAGATACAGTTCCAAAACGACGGCTATGTAAAGATAGGAATGTACGGCGAAGTGAAGTTTTAAGCCATATTGAAAGCGATGAATGCAATCGAAGTAAATAGCATATCAAAGCACTACGGTAAGGTGCAGGCATTGCGTGATGTCAGCTTTTCGGTGGGCAAAGGCGAGGTTTTCGGACTCATTGGTCCCGATGGAGCAGGCAAGACGTCTATGTATCGCATTCTCTGTTCGCTGCTTCTTCCCGATGCGGGCACGGCTACGGTAGATGGTTACGACGTGGTAAGCCAGATGAAAGAGATACGCAAGCGGGTTGGATATATGTCTGGCAAGTTCTCGCTCTATCAGGATTTGACCGTAGAAGAGAACCTTAAATTCTTCGCAACGCTATTTAATACGACGGTAGAAGAAAACTACGACTCTATCAAAGCCATCTATTCGCAGCTTGAACGATTTAAGAATAGAAGGGCAGGAGCACTCTCTGGCGGTATGAAACAGAAGCTGGCACTCTGCTGTGCCCTTGTTCATCAGCCGAGCGTGCTATTCCTTGACGAACCAACAACGGGCGTTGATCCAGTCAGTCGTACGGAATTTTGGGAGATACTTGCACAACTGAAAGCGCGCGATATAACCATTGTTGTTTCCACACCATACCTTGATGAGGTGAGAAGTTGTGAGCGTGTGGCCTTTCTTTCAGAAGGTATTATAAGAGGTATAGGGACTCCCGAAGAGATTCTTACGGAGTTTAGAGATGTGTTTAACCCACCCAGCATCGAGCACGAAGGAAGCAATAAGGTTGGCAATGAGGCTGAAAATGTCATCGAAGTAGAACATCTTGTCAAGGCTTTTGGTACTTTCCGTGCGGTAGACGATATCTCCTTTACCGTTAAGAAAGGAGAAATATTTGGCTTTCTCGGTGCCAACGGAGCCGGCAAGACCACTGCAATGCACATGCTGACGGGACTTAACCAACCCACAAGTGGTACAGGCAGAGTGGTGGGCTTCGACATACGCACCGAATATGAGCAGATAAAGAAACACATTGGCTATATGAGTCAGAAGTTCTCGCTCTACGAAGACCTTACCGTTGCAGAGAATATCAGTCTTTTTGCTGGCATCTACGGTATGCAAGATGATGAGATACACCATAAGACCGATGCACTGTTGCAGCGTTTGAACTTCGCAGAACATCGCAATACTTTAGTATCTAATCTGCCATTAGGTTGGAAACAGAAGTTGGCTTTCTCTGTCAGCATCTTCCACGAGCCTGGAGTTGTGTTCCTCGATGAACCTACGGGAGGAGTCGACCCTGCCACGCGCCTCCAATTTTGGGAACTGATTTACGATGCTGCAGAACGGGGAATAACAGTCTTTGTAACCACTCACTATATGGACGAGGCTGAATATTGCGACCGTATATCCATTATGGTGGACGGCAAAATCAAGGCTTTGGGAACGCCCGACGAACTGAAACGAAACCTCAACCAGCCCGATATGAACCACGTGTTCACCTATTTAGCACGACAGGCAACGCGCAGTTCGGATTAAGAATACACCTCAATATAAATGTTCAATATAGATGAAGCAGTTTATTTCATTTGTCGTCAAGGAAACCAAGCACATTGTTCGCGATAAGCGCACAATGTTAATGCTGTTCGGTATGCCGATAGTCTTGATGCTTCTGTTTGGCTTTGCCATTACCACCGATGTGAAAAACGTTCGGACAGTCGTTGTTATGAGCAATGCTGACCACGCCACCCAGCAGGCGGCAGACCGTTTGTTGGCATCGGAATACTTCACCATAACGAAGGTTGTTGATACCCCTGCCGAGGCTGAACAGACTATCCGCAACCAAAAGGCAGATATGGCAGTGGTGTTTGCGAAGGACTTTGCAAGCAGGAAATCGGGCTTTCAGCTTATTGTAGACGGCACCGACCCTAACATGGCGCAGCTGTGGACGACCTATGCCAATGCGGTTATCACGAATGCAGAAAGCAGTATGATAAACTCAAAGTTGCTATATAATCCGCAGATGAAATCAGCCTACAACTTCGTTCCTGCCATCATAGGAACATTGCTGATGCTGATTTGCGCCATAATGACTTCCATTTCCATTGTCCGTGAAAAGGAAAAAGGCACAATGGAAGTGCTTCTCGTTTCGCCCACACGTCCCTTGATGATTATCGCTGCCAAGGTTGTTCCCTACTTGGTGCTTGCTTTTGTTATCCTGATAGTAATACTCCTTATGGCTATTTTCGTGTTGGACGTACCGTTGCAAGGTTCCTTGTTCTGGATATTTCTTATTTCCACGATATATATCCTCTTGGCTCTTTCGTTGGGTTTGCTTGTTTCCAATGTTGCAAAAACGCAGCTTGTGGCATTGCTGTTATCGGCAATGGTGCTGCTGATGCCCATTATCATGCTTTCTGGAATGATATTCCCCATTGAGTCAATGCCCCGAATATTGCAGTACGTATCAGCCATTGTTCCCACGCGCTACTATACAAGTGCCATGCGTAAACTAATGATTATGGGAGTTGGCATAGAGCAAGTGTACCGTGAAACGACGATTCTCATAGGTATGCTTGTGGTGCTGTTGTCCCTCTCGCTCGCCAAGTTCAACAAACGATTAGAATAGAAGTCTATGACACTGAAATATCTTTTACGGAAAGAGTTCACCCAAATTCGTCGGAATTCATTTCTTCCACGACTCATCATAATCTATCCAATTGTGATTATGTGCGTCATGCCGTGGATAATGAACATGGAGGTAAAGAACATTGCAGTAGACGTTGTGGATAACGACCGCTCTACGCAGTCGCAGCAATTGGTGCACGAAATTGAAGCAAACAAGTACTTTGTATTTCACGGACAGCAATCTACCTACGCAGCAGCACTCAACAACATAGAGCATTCCGAAGCCGATATAGCAGTGGTTATACCGCAAAATTACAGTCGCAACCTTACCTTGGGGCGTATGCCACAGGTGCTTATTGCTGCCAATGCCGTCAATGGGACAAAGGGTTCCATAGGCTCGGTTTATCTTTCTCAGGTTGTTTCTGCCAATGCGTTGCCCTCTGCCGCAGCCATTCAGTCGAAGGTGGCTACGCTATACCTCTACAACAAGCACCTTAACTTCAAGCTATTTATGATTCCTGCACTCTTTGCCATCATAATGATGCTGATGACAGGCTTCCTGCCAACGCTCAATATAGTGAACGAAAAAGAAACTGGGACGATAGAACAGATGAACGTAACCCCTGTAAGCAAGTGGACATTCATTCTTGCAAAGCTCGTTCCTTACTGGCTTATTGCGTTCTTCATCATTACCGTCTGCCTTGTATTGGCGTGGGCTGTATATGGCATAACTTCAGTGGGGAATATCGCTCTCATCTATCTGCTGGCTATGTTGCTGGCATTGTTCTTCTCTTCTTTCGGACTGATAATATCCAATTACTCCGACACAATGCAGCAAGCCATTTTCGTAATGTGGTTCTTCGTAGTCATACTCCTGTTGCTTTCTGGTCTGTTCACCCCCACACGCTCTATGCCGTCTGTGCCTTATCTCACCACGTACGTTAATCCTGTAAGCTATTTCATAGAGGCTATACGTACAGTATTTATTCGTGGTGGCAGCTTCAACAGCATTGCTCATCAGGTATTTGCCCTTTCGGGCATTGCCCTTTTTATGGGAGGTTGGGCTGTGATGAGTTATAAGAAGAACAATTAACGCAAGTTCGCTAAATTATTTACGTGTAAATAAATATTTTTTTACACGTAAGTAATAATTTCTTTACACGTAAATAAATATTTCTTTACGTGTAAATAATTTGTCTGACAACGATTTTTGTGCAATATAAGTACTTTAAAGACAGGAAGATGGGGTGGAGAAGAGGTGCATGAACCGATGAGGCTTCATGGTTTTTGGTGCAGGAATGCAACCGTGCAAGGTCGTGGCTGTGGCGTTGGTAGATAAAGAAAGGAGGGTATGCAGATGAGATTTTCTGCATACCCTCCTTGTTCTTAGAATGTATTTCGGCAACCGTGCCACCTTGAAACCCTATTACAGGTTTGCCAATTCAATTGCCTTGTCTACTGCTGCGGTTACGCCTTCAACATCTTTACCGCCTGCCTGTGCGTAGTGGGGCTGTCCGCCGCCACCGCCTTTAATCAGCTTTGCAGCTTCGCGGATAATCTTTCCAGCGTTCATTTCGTGGTCTTTCACCATATCGTCGCTCAGCATAATCGAGAGCAAAGGCTTGTTTTCGTGGGTCGAGCCCAATACGCAAACGAGCTTTTCGGGTATGGCTTCGCGCACCTTGAAGACGATGTCTTTTGCCGAAGCTGGTTCAACGGGCAGCACAGCCTTTACCACCTTGACGCCGTTCACGGTTTCTGCACGTTCTACCAAGCGGTTTGCAAAGCGGACAACGGTTTGTTGGCGGAAGCTTTCCATTTCTTTCTTCATTGCATCGTGCTCCTGAATGTACTTCTCTATAACGCCTTTCAAGTCCTTCGCATTGTTGAACATCGCCTTTAAGTCGCGCACGGTGTCTTCAAGTGCGTAGAGAGTTTCTTCGCAATGCTTTCCTGTGAGGGCTTCTACGCGGCGAATGCCCGCAGCAACACTGCTTTCGCTGATTATCTTGAAGAAGCCAATGCGTCCTGTAGAGGTAGCGTGGATACCGCCACAGAACTCGCACGACGGACCAAAGCTGATGACACGCACCTTGTCGCCGTATTTTTCGCCGAACAATGCCACTGCGCCCATCTCCTTTGCTTGCTCTAACGGTGTGTCGCGATACTCGCCACGAGGCAAGTCCTGACGTATCATATCGTTTACGATGCGCTCTACCTGTCGCAATTCCTCGTCGGTTACTTTCTGGAAGTGCGAGAAGTCGAAACGCAGAGTGTCTGCGCTGACATACGAACCCTTCTGTTCGCAGTGCTCGCCCAGCACCTGTTTCAGTGCGTAATCCAACAAGTGGGTTGCTGTATGGTTGGCTGCCGAAGCATCGCGCTTGTCGGTATCGACGCAAGCCATGAAGTCTGCCTCTGCATTCTTCGGCAGTTGCTTCACGATGTGAATGCTTTGGTTGTTCTCGCGCTTTGTATCAACGATGTCGATGGTTTCCTCTTCGTTCACCAAAACACCTTGGTCGCCAACCTGTCCACCCATTTCGCCGTAGAAAGGCGTGTGGTCTAACACCAATTCAAAGAAAGTATTCTTCTTCTGTGTAACCTTTCTGTAACGCAAAATGCGGCATTCGTATTCGGTGTAGTCGTAGCCTACGAACTCTTGTTCGCCCTCTTTCAGCACTACCCAGTCGCCGTTTTCAACAACGGCAGCATTGCGAGCACGTGCCTTTTGCTGTTCCATTTCTTCCTCGAACTGTTTTTCATCGACACTGAAGCCGTGTTCACGACAAATCAGTTCGGTGAGGTCGAGTGGGAAACCGTAGGTATCGAACAGGCGGAACGCCTCTTTACCGTTCAGTTCGGTCTTTCCTTGCGCCTTCATTTCGTCCATTGCGTTGGTTAAAAGGTTGATACCTTTCTCCAAAGTGCGCAGGAACGAGTCTTCCTCTTCCTTGATAACGCGCGCAATGAGTTCGCGTTGAGCGGTCAGTTCAGGGTATGCGTTGCCCATTTCGTGGATAAACGTGTTGAGCAACTTGTAGATAAACGCTTCCTTCTGGTCTAAGAAGGTGTAGGCGTAACGTACGGCACGGCGCAAGATACGGCGGATAACGTAGCCTGCTTTCGCATTGCCTGGCAGCTGACTGTCGGCAATTGAGAAGGCAACGGCACGCATGTGGTCGGCTACGACGCGCATGGCAATGTCTATTTTCTCTTGTTCGTTTCTTGCTTCTCCGTTTTCGCCCGATGGCGTAGTGAAGCCGTACTTCTTTCCGCTCAAACGTTCCATTTCCTTGATGGTAGGCTGGAAGATGTCAGTATCGTAGTTCGAGTTCTTTCCTTGCAGCATACGTACGAGGCGTTCGAAGCCCATACCCGTATCAATGACGTTCATTGACAAAGGTTCGAGCGAACCGTCAGACTTGCGTTGGAACTGCATGAAGACGATGTTCCATATTTCGATAACCTGCGGATTGTCTTTGTTCACAAGCTCACGACCGGGTGTTTTTGCCTTTTCTTCGGCACTGCGAGAGTCTACGTGTATCTCAGAGCAGGGACCACAAGGACCTGTTTCGCCCATTTCCCAGAAGTTGTCGTGCTTGTTTCCGTCGATAATGTGGTCTGCTGGCAAGTGTTTGAGCCAGTATTGTGCAGCTTCGTCGTCGCGGGCAATGCCTTCTGAGGGGCTGCCTTCGAATACGGTAACATACAAATCGGCAGGGTTCAGCTTCAGAACATCAACCAAATACTCCCACGCATAGTCGATTGCGTTCTCCTTGAAGTAGTCGCCGAAGCTCCAGTTGCCGAGCATTTCGAACATTGTATGGTGGTAGGTGTCGTGTCCGACTTCTTCCAAGTCGTTGTGCTTGCCACTTACACGCAAGCATTTCTGCGAGTCGGCGCGGCGTCGTGGTTCTGGTTCTTTCGTGCCAAGAATTATATCTTTCCACTGGTTCATACCAGCGTTGGTGAACATCAGCGTAGGGTCGTCCTTAATAACCATCGGTGCAGACGGTACAATGACGTGTCCTTTCGACTCGAAAAACTTCTTGAAAGAGTCGCGGATTTCATTTGCTGTCATTTCTTTCATATACTTTAATTTTATAAAAATCAACCAAAAGAGTTGCAAAGATACTGACTTTTCACTATTTTTGCAAATGAATTGTAAAATGATTGATATATGGCAGATAATTCGCGTAAACTATATTATTCCATAAAAGAAGTGGCACAGATGATGGAAGTGTCGGAAAGTTTGCTCCGTTATTGGGAAACAGAGTTCCCACATCTCCGTCCGAAAACCACAGGTAATCGTGTTCGCCAATATACGGACAAGGATATTGAGCAAATAAAGATTATCTATAATCTGGTGAAAGTGCGTGGATTTAAGATTGCTGCAGCACGAAAGATGCTGCAAGAAAACCGCAGCGGTGCCGATAAGAGCCAGAAAGTGCTTGAGAGTTTGATATCGGTACGCGACCAACTGAAAGATTTGAAAGCCCAACTCAGTGGTTTGGTGTAAGTAGTTTGCTTACACCTTATATATAATAGGGAAGGTTTGGCACGGCAAGAATGGTTTTAGGGTCGTGGCAAACCAATAGCGTAAAAGAGAAAGGAAGTACTTCTTACTTCAACATAATGCCATTATAGATGCGCCCCGAATCGATGCCGAGTCTGCGGGCAGAGAAGTAATCGGTGGTGGCATCGTAAGTGCAAATGCCTTCGTCTATAATGTTTTCGGGCAGAACGCCCATTGTTTCCATATCCATATGGTTGGAAAGTTTCAGGTCTAAGTGCCATTTCAAAGGTGCTTCGCCCTCTTTTGGCTGTATGGTGCGATAGCGTTTGGCTATTCGTTCCATATCGAGATGGGCATTGGCAAACTGTTCGTAGACTTCGTCGCCCACTTCAAAGTTCTCCAGCGATATACCGGGACCAATCACAGCCTTCAGTTTTTGTGGGTCGGTGTGGAAGACTGTGCCCATCTCCTTGATGGTTTTCAGCACGATATGCTTCACTGTGCCACGCCAACCAGCGTGTATAGCTGCAGCAGCGTGGTGCTCTGTGTCGTAGAGAAGTATGGGAATGCAGTCGGCAGTAGACACTCCGATGCACACATTCGGTTCGTTTGTCATCACAGCATCGACGCCTTCGATGATTTGTTGGCGTATGTTTTCGGGCAAATTGAAGTATTCGCTGGCTATCAACCGCGAGTTGTCGCTGTGTATTTGGTGCGGAACGATGAGCCGACTGACGTCTATTCCCAAGCTGTTGGCTAAGGCTTTGCGGTTTTCTTCTATGCTTTCGGGCACATCATTACAATAGCGATTGATGTTGAACGAAGCGTAATCGCCTTGGCTAACACCGCCGTGGCGGGTGGAAGAGAAAGCCACAACGTTGTCGGCAAGTGCGTAATGGTGCAGTTCGGGCTTATTCATCAATGTACTCAAAATCGTCAAGTTCGTCTATTTCGTCGAAGTTATCTTCGTCGTAAAGCTCTGCATCTTCCACATCAGCACCCTCTTCGTGCATCTCTGCCTCAAAGCGTGCCATGTCTTTGTCGCGATGTACGAGTGTGTCTTCTGCTACAATGTCGTTCAATTTGTTGCTTTCCGAGTTGAGTTCCTTCCACAACAAGTCTTTCAGTTCGTCGATTCCGCTGCCAACGACTGCTGAAATAAACACCACTGGCAGGTCGGTGGGAAGCGTTTCCTTTAGCATTTCTATCAGTTCATCGTCTAATAGGTCGCTCTTTGTAACTGCCAGCACTCTGTGTTTGCTGAGCATTTCGGGGTTGAATTGGCGGAGTTCGTTGAGCAAAATCTCGTATTCTTTCTTTATATCGTCGGTATCTCCTGGCACCATAAACAGCAAAAGCGAGTTGCGCTCTATATGTCGGAGGAAGCGCAACCCCAATCCTTTGCCCTCGCTTGCACCTTCGATGATACCTGGAATGTCTGCCATAACGAAGCTTTGGTTGTCGCGATAGCTTACAATGCCCAGCGATGGCTCCATCGTTGTGAAGGGATAGTTGGCTATTTTAGGTTTCGCGCTCGACAACGATGACAGTAATGTAGACTTGCCAGCGTTGGGAAAGCCCACCAAACCTACGTCAGCTAAGAGTTTAAGTTCAAGAATGACGGTCATTTCCTGCAACGGTTCGCCTGGTTGGGCATATCGTGGAGCTTGGTTGGTAGCAGTACGGAACTGGAAATTGCCCAATCCGCCACGACCGCCTTTCAGCAATACCACCTCCTGACCGTCGTATGAGATGTCGCAAACAAACTTTCCTGTCTCGGCATTGTAGACCACTGTGCCGCAAGGAACATCGATATAAACGTCCTTGCCATCGCTTCCGTGGCACTTGTCGCGCCCTCCGTTGCCTCCATGTTCGGCGAAAATGTGGCGTTGATAGCGCAGGTGGAGCAATGTCCAGTAGTTGTGGTTGCCACGCAGAATAATGCTTCCACCCTTTCCACCGTCTCCTCCATCAGGACCGCCGTTAGGATTATACTTCACGTGGCGCAAGTGCATAGAGCCTTTACCGCCCTTGCCAGAGCGACAATATATCTTGACGTAGTCTACAAAGTTTGTTTCTGCCATAGCTTGATGGGGAGTTTAAATAATGAATAATGGTGGGAAAAGCCAATAAGTGGCGAAGTTTTATTGAATAAAAAAGATGATAGGCAGCGGGTAAAAGTATGCGTATGGCAATACTTCCTGCTGCCTATCATCTTTTTATATTATAGTGCATCGATAACCGATTCGATGCGACCGAAGATTTCGTCAATGGTTCCAAGGCCTTCAACGTGGTGGTGAATGCCTTCTTTTTCGTACCAATCAATGAGTGGAGAGGTCTGTGTGTGGTAAACATTCAGACGCTTCTTGATGGTTTCTTCGTTGTCGTCAGAACGTCCGCTCTGCTGTCCGCGGAGGATAAGACGCTTCATAAGCTCATCTTCTGGCACGAACAGCTCAATCATAGCTGCAATCTTGTGTCCACGTTCTGCGAGCATAGCCTTCAAGGCATCAGCTTGTGGAATTGTACGAGGGAATCCGTCGAAGATAACGCCTTTGTGTTCCTTGCCGAAACTGTCGTAGACGCTGGCAAGAATGTCAATCATAAGTTCATCAGGGATAAGCTGACCATTGTCGATATAGCCCTTAGCGGTTTTACCAAGTTCTGTACCGTTCTTGATTTCGGCACGCAATACATCGCCTGTAGAGATGTGTCCGAAACCGTACTTCTCAATCATTTTGTCGCTCTGTGTGCCTTTTCCTGCACCGGGAGCACCGAAAATTACGATATTTTTCATTATTCTTGTACTAAAGTATATATGTCTCTTAAGTTCCTTCCTTGCTGGTCGTAGTCCAATCCGTAGCCCACAATGAAGTCGTTAGGTATTTCCATAGCAGCATATTCTATATTCAAAGCCGCCTCCAACTTGCCTGGTTTCAGCAGCAACGTGCTGATATGGATATTGGCAGGGTTCTTCTTGCGCAGTGTTTCCAGCATACGTTCCATTGTTCTGCCCGTATCTACGATGTCTTCTACGATTACTACTTCGCGCCCAGAAATATCTTCGTTCAAGCCAATGATTTCGGTAATCTTTCCCGACGACTCTGTTCCTTCATAGGAAGCCACCCTTACAAAACCTATTTCGCAAGGTATATCAATAAACTTCATCAAGTCCGCAGCATACATGAACGACCCGTTGAGGACTGCAAGAAACAGGGGAGTCTTGCCTGCCATATCCTTGTTCAGCCTTTCAGCCACACGTTCCACTTTTTCAAGAATTACTGCTTCAGGGATTGAAGTCTCGAATGTTTTATCTTTAATTGTTATGCGACTCATTGTGCAAAATCAGTTATTTTGCGCAAAATTACGAAAATTAAACCAAACAATCTCATAGGATTAGCATTTATTTTGTAAATTTGCCACTATTATGAAGATATTTACAAGTGCTCAGATACACGAGCTCGACCAATATACGATAGAACACGAACCCATCAGATCGATTGATTTGATGGAGCGAGCAGCCAAGGCACTGACCCACGCCATTATGGAAGAATGGAGCAACAAGACGCCCATAGTGGTCTTTGCAGGGGCTGGGAACAATGGTGGCGATGCCTTGGCAGTGGCACGTTTGCTCTTTGCCGAAGGCTATCAGGTAAAGGTGGTGTTGTTTAATATCTCCAACCATCTATCCGAGAACTGTGCTTTGAACAAAAGCAGGCTGATAGATACAAAGCATTTCAAGGATTTCACGGAAGTAAACGTGTCGTTCGACCCACCCGAACTTACTGCCGAAACCTTGGTTATAGACGGTTTGTTCGGCATCGGACTGAACAAACCCCTTGCAGGTGGTTTTGCCTCGCTTGTGAAATACATCAATCAAAGTCCGTCGAAAGTAGTCAGTATCGACGTGCCATCGGGACTTTTAGCCGAAGATAACTCACGCAATGTGCGTGCAAACATTATTCAAGCCGACCTGACGCTGACGTTACACCAAAAGAAACTTTCGTTCCTGCTTGGCGAATCGCAACAATTCCTTGGGCGAGTAAAGGTGCTCGACATACGATTGAGTAGGGAATTTATCAGCAAGACAGGCGCACAATACGCCATTTTAGAGGAAAGCGAAGTGCGGGAAAAGCTGCTTACACGCGGCGATTTCGTCCATAAAGGCACTATGGGCAACGCTTTGCTCATAGCAGGAAGCTACGGAATGGCAGGTGCGGCAGTGCTTGCAACACGTGCGTGCTTGCGTTCGGGTGCAGGAAAGGTAACCGTGCACACGCCAAAGAAGAACTACGACATTATGCAGACTGCGGTTCCAGAAGCCATAATGCAGATAGACCACGAGGAAACTTATTTCTCGGAAGCCGTAAACGTAGAAGACTTCGACGCATTGGGCATCGGTCCTGGCTTAGGACAGCAGGAAAACACTGCCATTGCTATGATTTCGCAAATTCGCAGGGCGCAGTGCCCCGTCGTTGCCGATGCCGATGCACTGAATATGCTGGCTTCTCATCGGGCGTGGCTGCAGCAGTTGCCGAAGAATATCATTATGACGCCGCATGCAGCAGAGTTCGACCGACTGAACGGAACGCCTTCCAACGGCGACTACGAACGCTTGGAACAAGCGCAAAACTTGGCGCAAAGCCTCACCGCATATATACTCTTGAAAGGGCACAACAGTGCGCTTTGCTTGCCAAATGGCAACATTCTCTTCAACCCCACGGGCAATAGCGGTATGGCAACAGCAGGTAGCGGCGATGTGCTCACAGGTATCATAACGGCTTTGTTGGCTCGTGGCTACAACCATACAGATGCTTGTGCTGTCGGAATGTACCTGCACGGCTTGGCAGGCGACCTCGCTGCAAACGATTTAGGCAAGGAAAGCCTTATCGCAGGCGATATTATCGACTATCTTCCGAAAGCCTTCAAGCGTCTTAGTGAGTAGCATTTGCCTTGCTGTATTTTTGTTTCGATAGAAAAATAATTGGGGGAATGAATCCCCCTTTTTTGTTTGCAGAAGGTGTGGAAATCACCTTGGTTTTGTAAAGATAATTCTAAAGAAAAATGATAATTTCGTTTTTACGTTGCGAAAGCGGCTCTTTTGCAACGCAAAACATACGCTTTTACCGTGCAAAACAGCCGCTTTTGCAATGCAAAACAATAGGTTTTGCAACGTGCTGATAATAAGGTGGTTAGATAACAGATGCTCTTGCGAAAAATATTTACACCGTTGTGGCTTCCTTCTCTCCTATATAATAAGATGTGTAAGAGAAATGGGGCAGAGATTAAAAGGTTCGTTCATTCTCCAAAAAGGGAATGTCTTTTATTCCAACAGAACGTATTTTTCCGTGTGTAGGGCTTTCCATTGGTTTCGTGCGGCAATTCTTCGCTTAAATCAAGAAATATGTATAATTTAACAGTCATACAGATTAATCTGCTCATAAGGTTTGGTGTTCACAAAATAAAAGGGTATATTTGCAAATAAATACTTAGTATTCAGTATTCACATTTTAAATATATAACAATATTATGGCAGTAAATTATAAAGACTTAGGCCTCGTAAACACACGCGAGATGTTTAAGAGAGCCATCGACGGCGGTTGGGCAGTACCAGCATTTAACTTTAATAATTTGGAACAACTCCAAGCAATTGTTACAGCTTGTGTGCAAACAAAGTCGCCTGTAATCATTCAGGTTTCAAAGGGAGCGCGCAAGTATGCTAACCAAACATTGCTTCGTTACTTGGCAGAAGGTGCTGTTGAATATGCAAAAGAGTTGGGCTGCAACCACCCTGAAATCGTGTTACACCTCGACCACGGCGACAGCTTCGAGGTATGTAAGAGCTGTGTGGACTTCGGTTTCTCATCAGTTATGATTGACGGTTCTGCACTTCCTTACGAGGAAAATGTAGCTTTGACAAAGAAGGTTGTAGACTATGCACACCAGTTCGACGTAACAGTAGAAGGCGAACTCGGCGTTTTGGCAGGCGTTGAAGACGACGTTGTTGCTGAAGAGTCTCACTATACACGTCCAGAAGAAGTGGTAGACTTTGCTAAGCGCACTGGTTGCGACTCGTTGGCAATCTCTATCGGTACTTCTCACGGTGCTTACAAGTTTAAGCCAGAGCAGTGTACACGCGACCCAAAGACTGGTCGTTTGGTTCCTCCTCCATTGGCATTCGACGTATTGGAAGCGGTAGAGAAAGAACTTCCAGGCTTCCCAATCGTACTTCACGGCTCGTCTTCAGTGCCAGAGAAGTATGTTGAGATGATTAATAAGTACGGCGGCGCATTGCCAAACGCAGTAGGTATTCCTGAAGAACAGCTCCGTAAGGCTACCAAGAGTGCTGTATGTAAGATTAATATCGACTCTGACTCTCGTCTTGCATTCACCGCAGGTGTTCGCGAAACATTGGCATTGCACCCTGAATACTTCGACCCACGCCAGTATTGTGGCAAGGCTCGCGAGTATATGACCGAACTTTATGCTGAGAAGATTAAGGACGTTCTTGGTTCAGACAACAAGTTGGCTAACCTCGACTAATCCTCGGAAGCAATCAATACAAACGGCGGAACCTTCTTGGAGAGGCTTCCGCCTTTCTTTTCCACTTAATTAGCAAATACTAAAAACACCTTAAATAAAACAGAAAATGAAGAAGACTATCGTTTCATTGGTCTTGTTTCTAATGGGCATTTCAGTGAATGCGCAAGACCAAAACTATTGGATTTATCTTGTTATCGGGCAAGATAATATGATTGGTAAAGCCGATGAAGGAACAAGTACCGATGGCTTCTTGCTCGATTCGTTCAGCAAAACAATAGGCGAAACCGCAAAAGGAAAGCGCATAGGCTTCGTTACCGTAACGTTGCCGGTAAGCCCTATCATTGCTTTCGATAAGCAAAACTATCGCAGCTATGTATCGAAAGTAACCGATGAAAGCAACAAGAAGGCTTTGGCAAAGTATGACAACAACCCTTACGGCAAACTTATCAGTATGGCACGCAGTGCCCAGAGCAAGGGCGTAGTGAAAGGAATATTGCTCCAACAAGACGGTATCGACAACTACAACGAAGCGTGGCTGAAGCGTATGAGGAGAATCTTTTACGACATAGTTGGCGATTTGTCGCTCGATTCTACGAAAGTTCCATTGCTGATAGGCGAGGTAGGCCGTGCTGAATATGGCGGAAAGTATGCCGCTGCCAACGAAACCTATGGCAAAATGCATAAAGCCTTGCAGTATTCGTTTGTTGTTTCATCGGCAAATTGCCCTTTGGCAGACAACAAAATCTACTATTCTAAAGAGGGACTTGAAAATCTTGGGCGCAAATTTGCTATCAAAGCCTTGCAAGGAATTGGCTATGAACTCCCCGAAGTTCGTAGAACAACATCGATAACGAAGCAGACCATTGACCGCAAAACAATGGAAGTAAAAGTACATATAAGCGATAAAGGAATGCTGACGGCTACTTCCAACGAACCCATCGTGAAGATTTCGGTGCAGAATGCAGCAGGAAAAAACATCAAGGATATTGCGATTGCCGAACCTGCAAAAGAGTATAACTTGGACTTGAATGCCTTCCCACAAGGGAATATTATCATTATCTTCTATACAACAGAAGGCGAACACTCGTTCACGATTAATAACTAACTTCGTAGAATGAACGAAAAGATGCACATCGTAACCATTGTTTCAGCAACATTCGTGGTGTTGGAGTTTTTCAATAATCAGCTGTTTTGTGGTTCATACTGCAACTTGTTGAGGCTATAAGAATATTTCAACCAATATAAAAAAGCAGATAAGGAATGGCGCGTTGGCATCTTACGAAACGACAATACTGCATTGCGGGTGCCGTATTGTCGTTTTTTTTACTCGCATTTGTGGTTTATCGAATGCTCCCACCCACGCAAGAAGACATTGATGGCTGTGCTGTAGTGGTGGAGCAGCAAGCCTACTACCAACTTGAAGTAAACGGAAAGCCCACCGTTTACTTTACCGATTACAAGAACTCGAAACTCGTTGGCGGTGTTATACAGAAGGAATTAATCCGCACACGTAAAGTTCGCACACGTGGCTATTGGGTAAATGCTTTTCCAATCTGGCCCAGTTGCTTCGGTCGCATCGTAACAAAGTGGGCTAACAAGCCCTCAATCATCTTGAATCTCAACAGCAATGCCTTGCACAAGCTGTTAGCCAACAAGCTGAAAACTGCCGACGACGAGCTGGCAGACTTGCAAACGCAGCACAACGAGCTTACTTATTATATGCGTGTGCACAACGTAAGCGATTACGGATACAACAAAGTAGCTGACTATCACCGACATCTTGAACGCCAACGCGACTCGCTCCGAACAGTCATTGGTGTGTTGGTGAGCATTCCAAACGATGCCCAACTGCGCATAAAGCAGATTAATCGCTACACCGTGTTGCGCAACGGTTCGGCTAAAACGACAGTCTGCAACCGCATTGCCATATACAAGGACAGCGGAAACCTACTGTTGCAGACGCATAACAAGTTCACACCCATCGGCACAATTGCTGTAATGGGTGCCGAAAGGGCACAGGAAGAGTTGGCAAAGGTGTCGCAGCGCACCGAAGTGGCACTGAACAAGCCGTTTCAAATGGGCGTTCCTGATTCGTTGGGCTACTATGTCGGCGAGATGAAACACGGAAAACCGAATGGCTACGGACAGCATTTCGGCAATAACGGCAGCTTCTACGACGGTCATTGGGACGACGGAAAGCGCAACGGATTCGGCTTCTACATTGCACCACACGAATATTTACAGGTGGGAGAGTGGAAAGACGGCGTGTTTAAAGGCGAACGAATCAGCCACCACCACGAGCGTATCTATGGCATAGACATCTCCAAACATCAGCACGAGAAGAACAAACAGAAGTTCGCCATTGATTGGGAGAAGCTCCGTATCACAGGTTTGGGAAAGATAAGTGCAAAGAAGATACGCGGAAAGGTGGATTACCCCATTGCATTCATGTATATAAAGTCTACAGAAGGCTGCACGGTGCTGAACCCATACTACAAGGACGACTATGCGCAGGCACGCAAACACGGCATCAAGGTGGGGGCATATCATTTCTTTTCCACCACTTCGGCGGGCATAGAGCAGGCTCGCTACTTCCTGAAGAACAGCATTTTCAGCAAAGGCGACCTACCCGCTGTACTCGATGTTGAGCCTTCTGACGAGCAAATAGAAAAGATGGGCGGTGCCGAAGTCTTGTTCAAGCACGTTCGCAATTGGCTTGTTGCGGTTCATCGTGCCACAGGCGTGCGCCCTATTCTTTATATCAGTCAGATGTTTACAAAGAAATACTTGCCGTTGGCTGTCGATTTGCAAGGCGAATACTTCGTGTGGATAGCCCGTTATGGCGAGTATAAGCCCGAACTGAAGCTGACTTACTGGCAATTAAGTCCCGATGGGAAGGTCAGCGGCATACACGGCGACGTTGATATAAATGTCTTTAATGGCTATAAAAACCAGTACGAGGACTTCTTGCGCAAGCATTGTATAAAGAAAAATATTGCTGTTCGCTGACGTTTGAAATGCAGCAACGTATGTTGTTGAGAGGACAGGAAAAATAGGACAATAGTGCAAAAATCCTGTGTAAAAATATCTGTTGTGTAACTTCTTTATTATCAACGCTTTGCAGAACCAGTTGTTTTGCGTTCCAAAAGCGTAGGTTTTGCACGGTAAAAGCGGCTCTTTTGCAACGCAAAACCTACGCTTTTGCAAAGTCAAAGCGCAGTTATCACTTTTTAACAGAATTGTTTAAGGAAAAATAGAACAAAACTACACCGTCAGCTTGCTGCATGTTTCAGCCTGTATGATTGTAGTTTTGGCTCTTTTATTACATAGCCGTCATACGGTAGCCTAATCGCTTCAACTCTATGGCTACACCGAAATTGTAAAGCTGATGAAGTGCTTCTACAAATGTACGGTAAGCCTCTTTGGTACTTGGCTCGATGTTTAAACGGCGCAACTGGCTGTAAGTTCGTGCGGCACATTCGCCCACAAGACGTTCCAAGGCGTTGGCTTCTTCGGCATTGAGCAGTAGAACCTTTTCGCGAATATAGTCGTCGGTATGGTCGAAATCGGTTTGGTCGCGCAGGTAGGCATACAGGTTTTCTACCTTGCTGTATAGTTCCCAGTCCTCGTCCCAGTATTTTGCAACTGCCATTCCGACGTACATTATCCACCCAAGTGCAACCGTTGGGTAGTTGGGAAACTCGCGTATGGCATCGGGCATATAGGCTTCGGCTATTTTCTGCCACAGTTCGTCCAAGTCGGGAGCTTCGGGCAACCGCTCGTCTACCTCGTTGTGTGATAGCAAATATTGATAAAGGTCGTCTTTGAAGATAGTTTCAAAGTTGGTTGTTGTGTTTTTTTCCATTGTCTTTTCTTCTTTTCTGAATAGAAAACAGGGCGAAGCAAGCCCACTTTTCAGTAGCTTTCTTCGCCCTGTCTCGATGTTTCCATTATGCGTTTTGCTTTGCAGTAATGGCTTGTTGTATCAGTGCTGTAATCTCTTCTACAAGTTCAGGATTGTCTTTCAGCATGGTCTTGGTAGCATCACGCCCTTGTGCGAGCTTTGTTCCGCCATAGCTGAACCAGCTTCCGCTCTTCTGAATGATGTTGTATTCTACACCCAAGTCGAGTATTTCGCCCACTTTAGAGATGCCTTCGCCGAAGAGAATATCGAATTCTACCTTACGGAAAGGAGGCGCAACCTTGTTTTTCACAACCTTTACACGAACTTGGTTGCCGATAACATTGTCGCCGTCCTTGATGGAAGTAACGCGACGAATATCTAAACGCACCGAGCTGTAGAACTTCAAAGCGTTGCCACCCGTTGTTGTTTCGGGGTTTCCGAACATCACACCAATCTTTTCGCGCAACTGATTGATGAAGATACAGCAAGTGTTTGTCTTGCTGATGGTAGATGTAAGTTTGCGCAAAGCCTGGCTCATAAGGCGCGCCTGCAAGCCAACGTTAGAGTCTCCCATATCGCCTTCTATTTCCTTCTTAGGTGTAAGCGCAGCCACAGAGTCTACAACGAGAATGTCGATGGCTGAAGAACGAATAAGTTGGTCGGCTATTTCCAACGCTTGTTCGCCGTTGTCGGGTTGCGAAATCCACAAGTTATCTACATCTACGCCTAACTTTTGAGCATAGAAACGGTCGAAAGCGTGCTCTGCATCGATGAATGCAGCTATGCCGCCAGCCTTCTGTGCTTCGGCAATGGCGTGGATAGCAAGGGTTGTTTTACCCGAGCTTTCGGGACCATAAATCTCTATAATGCGTCCACGTGGGTAGCCGCCTACGCCTAAAGCAACATCAAGACCGATGCTGCCGCTTGGTATTACTTCCACGTTTTCTATCTGTTCATCACCCATACGCATGATAGAACCTTTACCAAAGTCTTTTTCTATCTTCGACATCGCTGCTTGCAAGGCCTTCAGTTTGCCTTCAGCAGGGTTTTGTGCTTCTTCTTTAGTCATATATTAATTAATCTATTTTATCTTGTAATTTAAACCTTTTATTAGCAAACGTTGTGCGCCAGTACAGGTTTTATGTTGATAACAAACTATCTTCGCCTGCCTATATGGAGTGCTAAAATGCCCAAAAGTTTCACTTTCGGGCTTTTTATTCGCTGCTAAACATTTAAAAGTTTGTGTATGTTCATTCTTTGTTGTGCAATGCTTTGCCGTTCATTCCTTCTTCTTTCGCTTCTTAGGATAGGGCAACACCTCTGCCAAGATTGCAACAACCTTTGTTGCGTGGTCTGCTCTTGAAACGTCGAGTATGTAGTGTTCTTTTGCTCCTTCGTATGGATAACCTTTTTCAGCCTCTGCCATTAAAGCCTCAATAGCCTCGTGTTGCTTTACGAAGGCTATGTTGTCGCAAGCTATGATGACAGGTTTTTCGTTGGCATATATCATATAGTCGCCAAACATCTTGCGGTATCTGATTGCTCCAACAGCTTCTATCTGTCGGCAAACAAACTCAATGAAGTCTAAAGAACACGCCATTTTGTTTTGCTGTTTCGTTTCTTTGCTGTTTCAAATCCTACAACTCCAAATCGCCTCCGAACACTTCGTGCCAAGGCAAACCTTGCTTGTTGAGTTGCTCCATGAATGGGTCTGGGTCGAAATCTTCCAAGTTCCACACGCCTGGCTTACGCCAAATGCCCTTGAAGAACATCATTGCGCCAATCATTGCAGGCACGCCAGTTGTATAGCTGACGCCTTGCATGCCTGTTTCTTCGTAGGCTTCTTGGTGCTTGCAGTTGTTGTAAACGTAGTAAGTCTGCTCTTTTCCGTCCTTGATACCACGAATACGGCAACCGATTGAAGTCTCTCCGTCGTAGTTTTCGCCCAAGTCTTGTGGGTTTGGCAATACGGCTTTGAGGAACTGAAGTGGTACAATCTTCACTTTTACGGTCTTTCCTGAACCGTCAGCCAATGGTGCTTCGTACTCGATTTCGTCGATACGGCTCATTCCGAGATTCTGTATGCAATCCAAATAAGTAAGGTATTGCTGTCCGAAAGTCATCCAGAAGCGTGCACGCTTGATGGTTGGGAAGTTCTTAACGAGCGATTCCAACTCCTCGTGGTGCATCAAATAAGAATCGCGAGGGCCGATATTAGGATACGTTAAGTCCTGATGCACCTTCAGCGGTTCAGTTTCTATCCATTCGCCGTTCTCGTAATATAATCCCTTTTGGGTGATTTCGCGAATGTTTATTTCAGGATTGAAGTTTGTTGCAAATGCTTTGTGGTGGTTGCCTGCGTTACAATCCACGATGTCGAGGTAGTGAATTTCGTCAAAATGGTGCTTTGCTGCGTAGGCTGTGAATACCTGCGACACACCTGGGTCGAACCCACAACCAAGGATTGCAGTGAGTCCTGCTTGCTCGAACTTCTCTTTGTAAGCCCACTGCCAGCTGTACTCAAAGTGCGCTTCGTCCTTTGGCTCGTAGTTAGCAGTATCCAAATAGTTGCAATCGCATGCCAAACAAGCCTCCATAATGGTGAGGTCTTGGTATGGCAACGCAAGGTTTACCACCAATTCTGGCTTGAACGAATTGAAAAGTGCCTTTAATTGTTCTACATCGTCTGCGTCTACCTGCGCTGTTTTAATGTCGGCTTTGTAGCCTTTGTCGTGAATCGACTTCACCAACTCGTCGCATTTCTCCTTACGGCGACTTGCAATCATAAACTCAGTAAACACGTCCTGATTCTGAACAATCTTAAATGCGGCTACCGTGGCAACGCCACCTGCGCCAATCATAAGTACTCTTCCCATTTTCTTATTTCTTTTATTCTATGTTTTTATCTATTTCCTCTGCGGTTATGCCCATAGCATTCATGAGCGGATAACCTAATATTTGTTGCTTGAAGTTGCCGCCTTCCATAGGCATCATAGCGAACATGGTGATGTGTTTCTGCTCGTCGTCCACATCTTTCAGCGTATTTCGGATAACGCTGTAAATGTTGCTGTCTTCTGCATTCGGCACTATCATTATGCGGCGAACTTCGTCGTGGCTCAGCGCAATGCGCAATACGTCGAGCAATACATCGTCTTTCTCGGTCAGCGCACTGCCCGTAGCAATGGTGTTTATAATAAATTCGCCCAACTGTTTATCGGTAAATGCTTGCTTGTCAAGCTCTTTCTGAAAGTCGGAAGGCACGAAGTTCTCTAATTTTGCTTTGTTCTTATCGTGCAATACCACTACTTGGGTTTCGTGATTGCCTGCTTTCAGCCGTCCGTCGAGTGCTATATCCACCACCCATTGGCTGAAGTCGGCAGCTGGAATCTTTCTGTTGAGCATTCGCTCGAAGTTCACAATGAGGTTGAACGCCACTCTGTCGATATAGTCGCCATCGACAATGATGATGTTTTCGCTCATTTTTATGTTCTGTGAATTTTGTGTATTCATTGCTACAAAGTTACATTAAAAGGTGTGAATGCCCAAACTATTTCACCATTTTTTTGCTTATTGCGAGCCTTATAGGTGTTTGACGGAACTTCGGTAGTGGGCAAATCTCTTTTTATTGTTTCGGTCTGATTTTAACAAAAATACGCTCTGTTTTGTAAAGAAAAAATCTATTGAAAAATGGTAATTGCGCTTTGACGTTGCGAAAGCGTAGGTTTTGCGATGCAAAAGAGCCGCTTTTACCGTGCAAAACCTACGCTTTTGGAATGCAAAACAATAGGTTTTGCAAAACGTTGATAATTAAGTGGTTGCGTGAAAGTTATGCTTATGAAAAATGTTTACACTTTTATTACCTTGTTTCCGCCTAAGTTCTGTTGCCTTTTTAGTGGCAGTGAATGAATACGAAAAAGCGAACCAACGCTCACTGCAAGCATTGGTTCGCTTCTATTTCGTATGAGCCATTCGGCTCAACTGCAATTACAAAGATGTATTAGAGCACTTTGCCACGCCAAGTTACACCTATGTTAAGTTCCGACATCTTGTCTTGAACCACACCTGCAGGGTTGGCGTTCTTGCCAAATGAGTAGCTGTAATAGCCGTGTATTCTGACGTTCTTCTCTTTCAATGGGTAGTATTCTACACCGCTACCAACGCGGGTGAGTTCTGTTCCGTCCATTACGGCAACGTCAGCATCGGTTCCTGCGTGGTTCACTTCGTAGCTTGTCTTTGCAAAAACGTTCAGTTTTTCGGTAGGTTGGTAAGATATTTGACCGATAACTGAGCAGTCTTTGCCGATAAAACCTTGTCCTGAAGCGGCACGGTTCCAATAATCTAACTCTAATTGAAGGTTGTCGGCAAGGTGGAATTTGTTGCCTAACGAAATGTAGTTGATGAACTTATGGGGTGCATATTCCGACATATTTACCGACCAAAAAGGTTCCCAGAAGCCGTGGCGACCATTCCACGCTACGTTGTAGGCATACATTTCTGCTGCCTTGCCTGCTTTGTTTTCGTAGACTTTCTGGTATGGACTTTGGCAAATCTGTGCCGAGAAGACATCGTTTCCGCTGTTGGTGGTGAGCTCGCCTACAAGTCCCCATTGGTAGCAAGGGAAGTTGTAGCAGAATTCTGATAGGAAATAGCAGTCGATTGGAGCGGGCAACAATTCGTAGCCTGCCACCATTACAATGTATTTACCTGCTATAAGGGCTACATTCTTGTTGGGTTTATACTTCAAGTACAACCAGTCGGTAGAGTTGAAGAAGTTGTAGTCTTTGTTGATACCGTTCAGGCGGTTGCGGAAAGCATACGAGAACTTTGGCGAAATGTCGCCTTTCAAGATGATATTTACAACATTTCCCTTGAATCCGCTTCCTTCTTTAATCTTCTTGCCGTCAATGTTTATGCGCTGATAGTCGGCTCTTGCCTCGACCTGCAAGTTTACAGGCTTTGTTTCTTGCGCCATTACGGTTGTCGAACTCAATAATAATAATGCGATAATGCTTTTGATTTTCATAATTAATAATGAATAAACTTTATTTCAATGTGCTTTTATACATTATAAAGAGGCGGCATATTTGTTATGCCGTCTCTTTATTTTTAGTTTCGGATACAATGTAACTTGCCCCCTTTTTCCTAATTGTTAGTGTTTATGTTTTTTATTCTTGTTCCACAAACCGCGTACTTCGCTGACAGTGTCGGTGGTGCAGAACGAATCGATTTCTTCTTTAGCAAGGAACGCCATGAAGTTAGACAACTCTTCGTTGGTTAAGATAATCTCCAACTGTACGTTCTTCTGATGGCTGAAACCACCAATAACCTCGTGCATGGTTACGCCACGGTGAAGGGTGTTGATAACATAGTCTTGAATCCGTTCGTAGTCTTTTGAAATAACAAATACACGGTTTCGCATGTTCATACCCAACATAAAGTGGTTCAAGATAAGGCCGTTCATCCATGTACCGATAAGACCGATGATAACAAGATAGGGAGGGTTGATGGCAAAAGCAGTACAGCAAATGGCACCACCTGCGAATGTTACCGATGTACCAAGGCTTACACCTGTGTACTTATTGATAATCTTTGCAAGAATATCGAGTCCACCTGTAGATGCGTTGATACTGAAAAGAATACTTTGAGAAGCACGCAGAATCAGTACGAAGCAAAGCAAGTCGAACCAAGGATTTGTTATTATACCACCAGCAACATGCTGTGTGAACATAGATTCTGACATCGGAAAGATTGTTCCAAGGAAGTCAATCATCGGACCAAGTATAAGTGCAGTGTAAACAGTCTTGGCACCAAACTCGTTTCCTATCAGAATAAACGACAATACTAACAAGATTGCGTTGATAATGAAGATAACATTACCAACTGAAATGAATGGTAAAAGCTGGGAGATTACCAGTGAAAGACCAGTAATAGAACCTACAATGAGCTTACTTGGGATAAGGAAGAAGTAGACGCCGAGGGCTGCAACGAACATACCAAGGGTCATGATAACCAGCTCTACCCAAAACTTTCTTGTCTTCAGCAATCCTCCAACTTTAGAAAGACCTTGATTAATGCCTTCAGATGAGAATGGACTGACTTTCTTAGAATCTTGATTCATAATTAAATTCGATTTAAGTTAGATTGTTTTTTATATTTTTTTTGTTTTCTCTGTTTGTATGCATTCGCCTTTCAAACCTTTATGGTTATTAAGACAAGGCTGCTCCAAATGCGGTACAAAATTACACTAATTAAATGACATAACAAATTTTTAATACTCAAAAATCACTTCTTACCTTGTAATTTTTTACTTATTCTCTACTTTTTTATCAGCAACAGGGGAGAATAAGACCATTCAAAGGCAAATTTGTTCGTACCTTTATTATATAATAAGGTGTTGCTTACTTGCTGATATTTTGCTGCTTACCGCCTTGTAGCAACGGTTGTGCAGCGATGCTGTAAAAACAGAACGGAAGTGTGGCAATGTGATAAACACGGTGCTTTTAGATTATAAGTTTCATCTTGCAGAATACGCAAATATCAATCAATAATCAATGAAAAAGGTGTTTAAAATAGGTTTTTAAGGTATTGGGTAGATGCGTAAGTTATAATTTATAAGCAATTGTGTGGTTGTTTTATATCGTAATGGCGATACTTGTAAGGAAGATAAAACAACACGGGGTGGCACTATGCGTGTCGCCCCGTGTCGTTTTATGTGTTTTGGAGTGCGGAGATTTATCCGTAAATGATTTTTCCGTTCTCGTCTTTATATTCGTCGCCGATACCCTTTTCGTAGGTAGACATGGCACGAAGGCTCATACCAATGTTAGAGAAACCACCGTCGTGGTAGAGGTTTTGCATGGTTACCTTTTTCGTTAAGTCAGAGAACATAACGATGCAGTAGTCTGCACATTCGGCTGCCGAAGCGTTACCGAGTGGCGACATACGGTTGGCGAAGTCGTACAACTTGTCCATACCCTTCACGCCTTGACCAGCTGTGGTCATCGTTGGCGATTGCGAGATGGTGTTGATACGCACGTTCTTTTCGCGACCGTAGATGTAACCGAAGCTGCGCGCAATGCTTTCCAAGAGAGCTTTGGCATCAGCCATATCGTTGTAACCGAAGAATGTACGCTGTGCAGCAATGTACGACAAAGCCAAGATTGAGCCATACTCGTTGATAGCGTCGAGCTTCTTCGCACTCTGAATCATCTTGTGGAACGACATTGCCGAAATATCGAGCGTCGTGCCCAGCATATTGTAGTCCAAGTCGTCGTATGTACGGTGCTTGCGAACATTTGGCGACATACCGATAGAGTGCAACACGAAATCAATCTTTCCACCTAAAATCTCCACCGAACGATTGAAAACATTCTCCAAATCCTCTACACTTGTTGCATCAGCTGCAATTACTTCACAATTCAATTTCTCAGCCAATGCGCTTACAGTACCCATTCTCACGGCTACCGGAGTATTTGAAAGTGTTATCGTTGCTCCTTCCTCTACTGCTCTTTCAGCAACTTTCCATGCGATTGACTGCTCGTTTAAGGCACCGAAAATAATGCCTCTTTTACCTTTTAATAAGTTGTTACTCATAATTAATTATCCTTCTAAATTGGGTTCAAAGGTACTAAAAATTGTTGGAAAACTAACCTATTTGATTGTTAAATAGGGTTTTCCCACTTCACCTCACCCTATCCGTGCGTATCTAAGAACGATGTGCGAAGTCTTCAAGTAGGCGTTGGCTTGGCATAAGAAAATAGGTTAAGCACGCAATCTCATAGATATTTTTTATCAAACTCACCGATGAAACTGTGAGGCTTTTTCGGTTTAGTTTTGTAAAGATAATTCTCTTAAAAAATGACAACTGCGTTTTGACATTGCGAAAGCGGCTCTTTTGCGTTGCAAAACCTACGCTTTTACCGTGCAAAAGAGCCGCTTTTGGAACGCAAAACAATAGGTTTTGTAACGTATTGATAGTTAGATGATTAAGCGATGATTATGACTATGAAAAATATTTACATATTTATCGCCTCATTTTCGTTCGTAGAATAATGTGAGTTTGTAATATACTGGCGTGTTTCTTATGACGAATTCACGTTCAGATAGGGAATAAAAGCAAAGAAAGGAAACCCGATATGGGCTTCCTTTCTTCTTTCTTTAGTTTATCGAATATTCTATTTCGCTTGAACGAAAAGTCTATTTCTCAATTGCTGCAACGCCTGGCAACACTTTGCCCTCGATAGCTTCGAGCATTGCACCGCCACCTGTTGAAACATAAGAAACCTTGTCTGCCAAGCCAAACTTGTTTACGGCAGCTACCGAGTCGCCACCACCAACGAGCGAGAACGCACCGTTATTCTGTGTAGCTTCGGCAACATACTTTGCAATTTCGCCTGTACCGTGAGCAAAGTTCTCGAATTCGAACACGCCAACAGGACCGTTCCAAAGGATAGTCTTTGAGTCGAGAATAATCTTCTTCCATATTTCAAGACTTTCGGGGGCAGCGTCCATACCTTCCCAATCGTTTGGAATCTGGTTGATAGGGAACTCCTTGCGCTCTGCATCGTTAGAGAACTGTTGTGCGCAGATAGATGCGATAGAGAGCGAGAGGTTTACGCCCTTTTTCTTTGCTGCTGCCATTACGTTCAATGCTTCAGGCATCAGGTCGTCTTCGTGTAGCGACAAACCTACGTTTCCGCCTTGTGCCTTGATGAAAGTGTAGCCCATACCGCCACCGATGATGAGGTTGTCTACCTTATCGAGCAGGTTTTTGATGACGCCGAGCTTAGAGCTGACCTTTGAACCTCCGATAATGGCGGTGAAAGGGTGCTGTGCGTTCTTCAAGACATTGTCGATTGCGGTTACTTCTTTTTCCATAAGGAAGCCCAACATCTTGTGTTCGGCATCGAAGTAGTCGGCAATTACGGCTGTTGAAGCGTGCTTGCGGTGAGCTGTACCGAAAGCGTCGTTCACATATACGTCAGCGTATGAAGCCAATTTCTTTGCGAAATCAGCCTGACGTGTCTTCATTTCTTTCTTGGCAGCGTCGTATTCTGGTGTGCCTTTTTCTACACCGACAGGCTTGCCTTCTTCTTCAGCGTAGAAGCGAAGGTTCTCCAACAAGAGTGCTTCTCCGTTCTTCAAAGCTGCAACTTCGGCTTCAGCGTTGCCTGCGTCCTTGGCAAATTTAACGGTTACGCCAAGTGCTTCGCTTACGTTTTTCACTATCTGGCTCAATGAGAGTTCAGCCTTCACCTTGCCTTTAGGCTTACCCATGTGGCTCATCATAATGAGTGCGCCACCGTCAGCAAGCACTTTCTTCAAAGTTGGTAAGGCACCACGGATACGTGTGTCGTCTGTTACATTACCATTCTCGTCCAATGGCACATTAAAATCCACGCGAACAATTGCTTTCTGTCCAGCGAAGTTGAAATCATTAATCTTCATTTGATTGATTTTTATATAATTATAATGAATACATTCCTACGGCAAAAATACGAAAAAATATTTTATCAGGGAAACGAAACACAATCTTTTTTGTAATTTTGCAGTAACAAACTGACATAAATGAAAGATTCTATTATTATCGTTAGCGGTGGACTCGACTCCATTACGCTCTTATACGACAAGGCTGAAACTATTGCCTTAGCCGTTTCGTTCGATTACGGGCAGAACCACGCCTGCAAGGAATTGCCTTTTGCGGCATTGCATTGCAAACGCTTGGGCATACGCCACATTGTTATTCCTTTGCAGTTCATGCAGCAATACTTCAAGAGTTCGCTCTTGGAAGGGTCGGACAAGATTCCTGAAGGGCATTACGAAGAGGAGAATATGAAATCGACGGTGGTGCCATTCCGCAACGGCATTATGCTCGCCATCGCAGCAGGCATTGCCGAAAGCCATAATCTCAACCGCATTTACATTGCCAACCACGGTGGCGACCACACCATTTACCCCGATTGTCGTCCCGATTTTATCGACGCAATGACTGCTGCCACCGAAGCAGGCACATTCAACAACACACGCATAGAAGCTGCCTTTACCAACATAACAAAAGCTGATATTGTGCGTATCGGTACAAAACTCGGCATAAACTATGCCGAAACGTGGAGTTGCTACAAAGCGGGCAAGCACCATTGCGGTAAGTGCGGCACTTGTATCGAACGGCACGAAGCCTTCGGAGAAGCAGGATTGGCAGACCCAACGGAATACGAGGAATAAAACAAAGCGACCGACAAGCAGGATTGATTAAACGGTTTCTGCAGCAAAGTAGTGCTTTCTTATTTTGGAAGAACAAATATTTTGTTTTAATACACAATATGAATTAAAGGTAAATGAGCGTATAACAATGAACGGAATTACACAAAAACAGCTTTTCAGAGAGATTAAAAACTTCTTAGTAATTGCCATTGCCATATCCATAGGGTGCTTTGGTTGGTGTGCATTTGTATTGCCCCACAAGATTCCTATCGGTGGCATTGCAGGTCTTTCATCGGTGCTTTACTGGGGCACGGAAACTCCTGTGCAGATTACTTACTTCGTGCTGAACATCTCGTTGCTGTTGGTTGCACTGAAAACCTTGGGCTGGCGGTTTTGCATTCACACCATTTTTGCCGTGGTGGTGTTTACCGTTACCAGCACTATCTTTCAGGAAATGATGGCAGGAAACACTCTTTTCCCCAACGAACCTTTCCTTGCCAGCGTTATTGGTGGCGTGCTTTTAGGGTTCGGCACGGGCATAGCCTTGCAATACAACGCCAGTACGGGCGGCTCGGACGTAATTGCAGCAATGATAAACAAGCACCACGATGTATCGTTGGGTAAGATAATATTGGGTTGCGACCTTGTTATAATTACGTCTGGCTACTTGGTTCTGCACAATTGGGAGAATATTATATATGGCTACATCACGCTTTTCATCATGACGGGAGTGGTCGATTATGTCGTCAATGGTATGCGTGGGTCGGTTCAGTTCTTCGTCGTTTCCGACAAATGGAAGGAAATTGGCAATGCCATTAACAGCGATGTGGAGCGTGGTTGTACGCTTATCGACGCCCGCGGCTTCTATACGGGCAAGGAATTGGGTATGCTTTTCATACTTGCGCGCCGTTCCGAAACCCGCGATATATTCCGTGTTATCGACGAGATAGACCCCGAAGCCTTTGTTTCGCAGAGTGCTGTAAACGGCGTTTATGGCATTGGGTTCGACAAAATGAAGGTGGGAAGTCGCAAAAAGATAGCCGATGATGATGCAAAAGTTAATGAAAATCAGTAACTTTGCAGTATGAATTATGATGAAATAAAGGATAAGCGCATTGCGGTACTGCTTTCGGGCGGTGTCGATAGTTCAGTTGTTGTCTACGAATTTGCACGGTTAGGGCTTACCCCCGACTGCTTTTATATCCGCATCGGTCCCGAAGAGAAAGAAGAATGGGACTGCAATTCGGAAGAAGACGTGGAGATGGCAACGGCTGTGGCACGGCGTTATGGCTGCCGATTCAGTGTGATAGACTGTCATAAGGAATACTGGAGTCAGGTAACGAAGTACACAATGGATAAGGTGCGTGCAGGTCTTACGCCCAATCCCGACGTTATGTGCAACCGCATCATTAAGTTCGGTGCCTTCGACGAGAAGTGCGGACACGACTACGACCTCATTGCTACGGGGCACTATGCACAAACCAAGTGGATTGACGGAAAGAAATGGCTCTGCACAAGTCCCGACCCAGTGAAAGACCAGACCGACTTTCTGGCACAGATATACGACTGGCAACTTAGAAAAGCCATATTCCCGATAGGTCATTATGCAAAGAACGAGGTGCGCGAGATAGCCGAACGCGAACACCTAATCAATGCCAAGCGTAAGGATTCGCAAGGTATTTGCTTCTTGGGCAACATCGACTACAACGAATATGTGCGCCGTTATCTTGGCGAACAGGTAGGCGATGTGGTGGAACTTGAGACCGGAAAGAAGATAGGACAGCACAAAGGACTGTGGTTCCACACCATCGGACAGCGCAAGGGCTTGGGCTTTGGCGGCGGACCGTGGTTTGTTGTGAAGAAAGACGTAGCTGCCAATGTGTTGTTTGTCAGCCACGGCTACGACCCTGAAACGGCGTACAAGAAAGACTTTAAGGTGCACGGCTTGCATTGGCTCACCGAAATGCCCCGCCCCGAAGCAAGCGACAGTGATGCCGAAACGGCTGGAAAGATTTCCATCTGCTTTAAAATCAGGCACACGCCAGAGTTCCACAAGGGCTATTTGGAACTGCTTCCTGCTGCTGATAATGGCGAACCGACAGAAGCAATCGTACATTCTGAAGACAAGATACACGGCGTGGCACCTGGTCAGTTCTGCGTTATCTACGACAAAGACCACAACCGCTGCTTCGGTTCGGCAGAGATTACAGTATAATGGAAAAGCGCAAATACGGAGTGCAGATACGTCTGCACTCTTTTCCTATCACATACTTTAACTATTGTTCCTTATAAAGTTGTGGGATTAAAGTTTTTTAGCTATCTTTGCACGGTCGTCAGTTTTGGCGGTCGTCTTTGCGTTTTCAGCACGGACAGAAGCAGGCAGCGACAACAATCGGAATACTATAAATACAGAAATAATCTAAAATTTACAAGCAAATTCTATGAACAAAAAGACTTTAATGGTCTGTGGCTTGATTAGCCTCTCGCTTTCAATGCAGGCACAGACAAAGGGTGGTGGAATTGACAAGCAGATGATGGAGAAAATCACCGCAGGACATTCATCAACTGCTAATCGTGCTCTTGCAAACGCTATTGCAACAAACTCTATCGACGACCTTGCTCGTAACTTCAAGAAAGCAGGCAAGATTGATAGTCATTTCAGCGTTGAGACAACCAAGCAGAATATTCACGACCAGAAAAGCTCGGGTCGTTGCTGGCTCTTTACTGGTTTAAATGTGTTGCGTTCCAACTTTGCGAGCAAGCACAAAGATACTCTTCGAGTAGAGTTCTCACACGTTTACTTGAGTCTCCACGACCAGTTGGAGAAGTCCAACCTTATGCTTCAAGGCGTTATCGACAATGCCAACAAACCAATAGAAGACCCTACTGTGCAGTTCTTCTTTAAGCATCCGATAAATGATGGTGGTACTTTCTGTGGCGTTTCAGACCTCGTTGATAAGTACGGACTTGTTCCTATGGAAGCAATGCCAGAGAGTTATTCAGCTGAAAACACTTCTCGTATGGCATCAATCATATCTTCTAAGCTCCGCGAATTTGGATTGGAACTTCGTAAGATGGTAGCTAACAAGAAGTCGGCAGCAGCGATTAAGGCGCGCAAAACAGAAATGTTGGGCGATGTCTATCGCATTCTTACCCTCTCGTTGGGTGAGCCTGTAAAGACTTTCGAGTATGCTTTCAAGGATAAGAACGGCAACAGCGTTGGCAAACCAAAGACTTATACTCCACAATCGTTCCGTGACGAAGTGATGGGAAATAAGCTCAACGGTACCTTCATTATGGCAATGAACGACCCACGCCGTGAGTACTACAAGACTTACGAAGTGGAATACGACCGCCATACCTACGACGGACAGAACTGGAAGTACATCAACCTTCCTATGGAAGACATTGCAAAGATGTCTATTGCATCTCTGAAGGACAATACAAAGATGTATACAAGCTATGACGTAGGCAAGCAGTTGGACCGCAAGCGTGGTTACTTGGATTTGGACAACTACGATTATGGCACGCTCTTTGGCACATCTTTCCCAATGAACAAGGCAGAACGCATCTCTACATTCGATAGCGGTTCTACCCACGCTATGACACTTACAGCTGTAGACCTTGACGAGAACGGACAGCCAAAGAAGTGGATGGTAGAGAACAGCTGGGGCCCAACAAACGGCCACAATGGTTGTTTGATAATGTCAAACCCATGGTTCAACGAGTACACCTTCCGTCTTGTGATAGACAAGAAGTATGTCCCAGAAAACATATTGAAGGCATACGACCAAAAGCCTATTATGCTTACGCATGACGACCCATTGTTCCAAGAGGACAATTAAAATAATTCCGATAAAGGAGGGTAGGGCATCTGCCTGTATGAGTGCTCTCCTTTTTACTTCAAATTCTATCATACTTGCCCTTGCTCGTATCATCGAGCAGGGGCTTTTATATTTATAATGTACGCGCGCAACAGGTGCAGTCAAAAGCTATACGATAAGGATTTGTTTTTCTTCTTCCCGATTAAGGCAGTTACTGAAAGCATCTTCAATACCGCAAAAACATAGGCTTCATTTTGTAAAGATAATTCTGAGGGAAAATGATAATTTCGATTTGACGTTGCGAAAGTGGCTCTTTTGCAACGCAAAACCTACGCTTTTACCGTGCAAAACAGCCGCTTTTGCAATGCAAAACAATAGGTTTTGTAATGCGTTGATAGAAAGAGAGTTAAGTGATAGTTATTTTTATGAAAAATATTTACAGCATTTCAACCCACCCATTTTTATCTCTTACAGGTGTCATTTGCGCAGTAAGGTTGGTAAAAACCTCTGTGGAAACCGAGCGGGCACGGAGGGTTCGCACCTTCGGGAAGTTGCGGAAATAGGCATTTTGCGTAACATACCAGCAGAAGTTGCTTATCTTTTCCACTCTTTTTATTTGCCTTTCCAAGTCTGCCAATACTGTGCGGGCTACGGAACTAAGCAGGTGTGAGCCATCGTTCATCTCTATTGCCAACACCAAATAGGTTTCCGTTGGGTCGTTCTTGCGTGGCGCATAGTCTGTCATTCGTTTGCTTATGGTAATGTTGCGATGGTATTTTCGGTTTATTTCGTCCATTCTTTGGCGGAACAACGTGCCGTGTGCCGATGTGTCTTTCAGCTTTTTGTATGCAATTTCGTAGTGTACCATTTCGTGAATAAGGGTGTCTTCGATAAGCGATAGTGGCACATCGTAATAGTTCGACACCACGATGGTGAAACTGCGGTGCGTCTTTCCCCATGTTTTTTGTATGCGACAGTGCATCGAACCCAATCTCCGCTTGGCGTTCGACACCCTCAAGTTGGGCATAGGAAGGGCGTTTCCGAAAATCTCTTCGTTGTATTTTCTGAAGGCTTCCTGAAGATACGCTACTGTAATTTCCATTATTCTGCGGTTTGTTTCTGACTCCAATTCACCAAGTAAAGGTGCTCGGTGGCACGTGTGAAGGCGGTGTAGAGCCAGTGAATATAGTCGGGTGTGAGCATTTCGTCAGTCATATAGCCTTGGTCGAGATAGATGTGCGCCCACTGTCCGCCCTGCGCTTTGTGGCACGTAACGGCATAGCCGAACTTTATTTGCATGGCGTTGAAGTATTCGTCTTCGCGCAATTGCTTCATGCGGTCGGCTTTTCGGGGCACGTCGGCATAGTCTTCCATTACGCTTTGAAACAGTTTGTCGTTCTGTTCGTGTGTCAGTGCAGGGGCTTCCGTCGTGAGCGTGTCGAGCACAACAACCGTATCCAGTTCGGTATTGTTGTAGTCGGGAAACTCCAAAGCGACATCGGCAAAGCGGAAACCATACAGTTCGCGAATGTTGCGCACGCGCCGCACC
The DNA here is from genome assembly GCF_001953955.1 of Prevotella intermedia ATCC 25611 = DSM 20706. Taxonomy (NCBI): domain Bacteria; kingdom Pseudomonadati; phylum Bacteroidota; class Bacteroidia; order Bacteroidales; family Prevotellaceae; genus Prevotella; species Prevotella intermedia. The sequence continues at coordinate 1,843,843 of NZ_CP019300.1, read as the reverse complement.
ACGGCGTGGTCGCCATTTGCAATAAACGAAATATCGGTGCTGCGGTCTTTTTCCAAGTATTTGTTCTTCACTACCATTACCAAATCGCCCGTCGTAAGCTCTTCCTCGCGTCCGAGAATGGTGTTGCGAATACCTTGATTGAAGATGTTTGCCCGCTTGTTCGACCGTGTTATCACCATTGTTTCGTCCATTCCCACTGCCGAATAGCTCGATGCAAGACTCTCAATCAGCTCGTTGCCCTGTACGATAGAGATGTCGGCAAACCCTTTTAGGTGTATTTGGGGCAGCTGTGTCGCCGTGTTGTAGGTTATCATTTCGCGAATGGCGGTGGCATTCCACAGTATTCCCGAATGCTGACTTTGCCGCAACACCTCGTCTAAATCGCATTCGTAGACTTGCAAGCCGTAAGCTTTCAACACGTCGGCACGCAGTGCAGGGCTTTCCTGTTCGCCCACTGGGGGTAGCTGAGCCTTGTCGCCGATGAGCAACAGACGGCAGTTAGCCCCGCTGCTGTAGACATATTGCACCAAATCGTCGAGCAATCTGCCACTGCCAAAGGTGGTGTTGCTTTGCGAAAGGCTAATCATCGATGCCTCGTCTACCATAAACAGCATATCGCGGAACATATTGTTGTTCAGCTGAAACTGCCCATCGGCACCGTTGAAAGCCTTCTCCCGATAGATTTTGCGGTGAATGGTGGAGGCTGCCAAGCCAGCATTGAGCGAGAAAACCTTTGCCGCCCTGCCCGTAGGTGCCAGCAACGACACCTTAATGCGTAGTCGGTTCACGGCTCTTACAATGGCTCCGGCAAGCGAAGTCTTGCCCGTACCCGCGCTTCCACGCAGTATCATCGCTGCGTTTTCGCTTCTGTCGGTCATAAAACGGGCAAAGATGTGCAAGGCGTTCCGTTGGTCTTGCGTGGGTTCAAAGCCGAAGTCTTGCAGTATTTGGTAAACCAATTCGTCTTGTATCATTCTTTGATGTGCTTATTTCTCGCCGTGCAAAGTTAGCCATTTTTTATTCGGCAGCTTTCCATTTGTGCAGGAAATTACTCCCGAAGCACTCCTTATATACAATATTTATAATGCGAAAGGCAGCATAATCGGAAAAAAATGCGTAAGTTTGCAGCACTTATAAACGATGGTTCAGATAGACAACAACATATCCGATAAACGCATACGCCTCACCATACGCATTGGCGAGGGCAGTATGATGTTCGCCGTTGGCGACCCACAAGCCGATGACAACATCGTGTTTGAGCCTTACGAGCTGAACAACAGCATATCCATAGCCGCCAATCTGCGCGAGGCTTTCAAGAAATCGGAACTCTTGCAGAGTGGCTATAAGCGTGTATTGTTGGTGGTAGACACGCCCGCAATGCTTGTTCCGTTAGACGAATATCGTGAACAAGACGTGGAAACGCTCTACAAGCACACTTTTAAATGGCAGCGCAGCGAGGACATTGTAACGAGCATACTGCCCGAGCTGAATGCCGTAGCGGTGTTTGCGGTGAACAAAGACCTGAAGATGGTGGTAGACGACCACTTCGCCGACATACGCGTGCAACCCCTGATGCAGGCGGTATGGACACATTTGTATCGACGTGCGTTCACGGGCACCCGCCAAAAGCTCTTTGCCTACTTCCACGACAAGCGTATGGAGGTGATGAGATTTCAGCGCAACAGGTTCGAATTCAGCAATTCGTATGAGGCAACAGGTACGAGCGACATTCTCTATTTCCTGCTTTACGTGTGGAAACTGATGGGAATGGACCGTGGCGACAACGAACTCTATATGGTGGGCAACGTTCCCAACCGCGACGAAATGCGTGGCGAGTTGCAGCAATTCATCAGTCGGAACTACATCATGAACATAGAAACCGATTTCAACAATGCTGAAATGGCAAAGCGAAACGATATACCCTACGACCTGAAAGCGTTGTATTTGGATTAAAAGAAACGATAAAGAACACCCTATGCGCATAATAACAGGACAGTTCAAAGGCAGACATTTCGACATTCCACGTACCTTCAAGGCACGTCCGACCACCGATTTCGCAAAGGAAAACATCTTCAACGTGCTCAACGGATATATCGACTTCGACGGCATTACCGCACTCGACCTCTTTGCAGGCACGGGAAGCATCAGTTTGGAACTTGTCTCAAGAGGCTGCAAAGAAGTGGTGAGCGTAGAGAAAGACCGCGACCACGCACGCTTCATAGCCGAGTGTATGAAGAAGATAAATGCCGAAAACGACATTCTCATACGTGGCGACGTGTTCCGTTTTCTCAAGTCTTGCCACCAGAAGTTCGACCTCATCTTTGCCGACCCGCCGTATGCGCTGCCCGAACTCGACACCCTTCCCGACCTCGTATTCGAGCACGACCTGCTCGCAGCCGATGGTGTGTTCGTCTTTGAGCACGGTAAGCACAACAATTTCTCGGCTCACCCACGCTTTAAAGAGCACCGCAGCTATGGCAGCGTGAACTTCTCTATCTTCCGATAGCCGTCGTTCATGTTTATCCAAACCCCACACAAACGCTTGTTTCTTATAGAAAACAGCAGTTACAGCAAACGCTCTCAAAACTTATTCCAACGGTTTTGAGAGCGTTTTTCTTTCTGTTTTCTCTTGCATTTGCTAAGAGAATTTATTATCTTTGCACTACAACTGTAATTTTTTTACACGTAAATAAGAATTTCTCTACACGTAAATAAGAATTTCTCTACACGTAAATAAGAATTTCTCTACACGTAAATAAGAATTTCTCTACACGTAAATAAATATTTCTTTACGCGTAAGTAAATATTTCTCTACGTGTAAGTAATTTGGCAGACAAAAGAAAATATAAGTATAAACCCCTTAAAATCAGGAGAAAAACTATGGCAGTATTTTATAAGTTGATAAAGACACACGGTGCTTTGCCAAAGAATGCAGAGTACAGAGTTGTTGCGGTAGAGAACGAAACCGTAGGAGTGAAACACCTTGCTCAACGCATACAGGAGGCTACATCGCTTACGCCAAGCGACGTGGTTGCAGCTGTAAGTGCCTTGAAAGACGAAATGGCAGCGGAATTGAAGATGGGCAACAATGTCCATCTGCCGGGATTGGGCTACTTTTCGCTCGCTGTGAAAGGCGACATCTACGAAGACCCGCACACACACCACCGTAGATTGAACAATCCGAAGGTGAGAACGGTGAAGTTCCGCCCCGATACGGAGTTTCTTGAGTCGCTCGACGACACCCAGTTCGAGAATATGACCTACCGTTTTGGCACCTCGTCGGTTCCCACAACCGAAGTTGTCGATTCCGCAATCGACGAGTTGTTCACCGAAAACCCTATCATCACCGTTGCCGACCTGCGCCAAAAGCTCGGTCTTTCCCAATCGTATGCCTATCAACTGTCTGCCCGCTTGGAAGCAGAGGGTAAGCTTCGCAGCGTGGGTACGCGATACAGAAAGCTCTATACAAGAGGAAAGAAGTAAGCGTATTGCAGCGAAACACAGCTTTTTACGGCTCGAATGCAATAAAAGGCAGGGCACATCGTTTATAAAGATGTATATACAAAGCCCTGCTTGAGCAGGCAAAGACAAAGAAAAGTTTTTATGATAGAATATATAAAGGGTGAACTTGTCGAGCTTTCGCCGGCATTGGCAGTCGTAGAAGCGCATGGCGTGGGCTACGGACTGAACATTTCGCTGAATACTTACAGTGTAATCCAGGGCAAGCAAAGCGTAAAGTTGTTTGTACACGAAGCCATTATGACGGGCGGACGCGACGATAACTATACGCTTTACGGCTTTGCCACAAAGCAGGAACGTTCGCTCTACCGACTGCTCATCACCGTGTCGGGGGTGGGAGCGAACACCGCACGTATGATACTGTCGTCGCTCACGCCTGCCGAACTGTGCAACGTGATAGCCAACGGCGACGACAAGATGCTGAAAACCGTAAAGGGCATCGGTCTGAAGACGGCACAACGCATCATCGTAGACTTAAAAGACAAGATAGTGCAAAGCGGTATAGCCGAAGAATTGCACGTCAGCAGCCAACCAGTCACGGCGAACGTAAACAATGCTGTAAAAGACGAAGCAGTGGGAGCACTCACGATGTTGGGCTTCTCGCCTGCACCATCGGCAAAGGTTGTGGTAGCTATCTTGACCGAACAGCCCGATTTACCAGTGGAACAGGTGGTGAAATTAGCGTTGAAGCAAATAAAATAGACAAACCGTTGCGCGTTCGTTTTTTCATCGTTGAAAGATTTTCGGAAAGAAAAAGCGGCGGGCAAAGTTTTCATCAATGAAACAAAGAAAATACATATTATCCATTCTTATGTTGCTTGCAGGCATCAGTCTGTTGGCTTTGGGACGCTCGTTTGCGAATGTGTTGCCATTTGTAAGCGCATTGCAGACGATGGTTGCGCCACCCGACACAACGAAGAAGGCAAATGTATTGGACGTTGAATTGGAGAACGAGGACATTCCCGACTCGCTGCTGCACCCACGTTGGAAGGTGCAACGCACCACACCCATAACCCACGACGACTTAGAGCAAGGCTCTTACGACCTCGCTCGTCCCGAAAATCTGAAGCAGAGCGTGGAATACAACGACACGCTCAACATGTATATAATAGGCAACAAGATAGGCGACACCTATATTACAACACCTATTATGATGACGCCCGAAGAGTACAGGGCGTGGAGCGAGAAGCGCAGTTTTGCCGATTACTATCGCCAGAAGAACAAGGAGATATTAGAAAAGAAAGGAAAAGAGAAGTTCGACTTTACGGATATGCACTTCGCACTCGGTCCTGCAGAGAAGATATTCGGTCCCGGTGGCGTGCGTGTAAGAACGCAGGGAACAGCCGAACTGCGCTTTGGTGCTACGCTGAAAAACATCGACAACCCATCGTTGCCCATCAGAAACCGCAAGATGACAACGATGAACTTCGACGAAAAGATAAATTTGAATGTGAACGGAAAGGTTGGCGACAAGGTGAATATGAACCTTAACTACAACACCGACGCTACATTCGACTTTGATGCGCAAAACTTCAAGCTGCGTTACGAAGGCAAGGAAGACGAAATAATAAAACTTGTGGAAGGCGGTAACGTGTCGTTTCCGTCGAACAACTCGTTGGTACAGGGCGCATCGTCGCTCTTTGGTATCAGAACCGATATGCAGTTTGGCAAGCTGAAGCTGCAAACGGTGTTGTCGCAGAAGAAGTCTTCCAACAAGAGCGTAAGCTCGAAAGGCGGTAAGCAGCTCACACCGTTCGAGATTTCAGCTGCCGACTACGAGGAAAACCGACACTTCTTTTTGGCTCATACGTTCCGCTCGCGTTACGACGACGCAATGAAAACCCTGCCCAACCTAACCACTGGCATCACCATAAACCGTGTGGAGATATGGGTAACCAATAAGACAGGCGTAAGCAGCAATACCCGAAACATCGTGGCACTGAGCGATTTGGGAGAGAATGCAAAGGTGAGCCGTACCGATTTGTGGGGCGTCGGAAGTGGCAACGTGCCATCGAACAATGCCAACAGCGAATACAGCACCATTGCACAGGGGCACCCGCAAGCCCGCAACATAGACCAAACGTCTACCGTGCTCGACGGTTTAGGACTTGTGGGTGGTACCGACTACGAGAAGTTATCGAGTGCCCGTTTGCTCAACAGTTCAGAATACACCGTCAATCAGGCATTGGGCTATGTGTCTTTGCGTACAGGATTGCAGACCGACCAAGTGCTTGCCATCGCCTACGAATACACCTCTGGAGGCGTAACCTACCAAGTCGGAGAGTTTTCAAGCGACCGCACCGATGTTTCGGAAGCGTTGTTTGTGAAGTCGTTGAAGAACACAAGCAACAATCCAAAGCAAGCCAACTGGGACTTGATGATGAAGAACGTTTATTATCTTGCCTCAACGGTTGAACGCGACAAGTTCCGCTTGGACGTTAAGTTTCAGAGCGATACGGCAGGCGTTTACCTTCCTTATATCCCCGAACCACAGGTGAAAAGCCAGACTTTGATAAAGGTATTAGGGGCAGACCGCTTGGATAACAACAACAATCCACACCCGAACGGATACTTCGACTATGTAGAAGGCTACACGATTTCTAACGGTCGTGTGTTCTTTCCAGCAGCCGAACCTTTTGGCGAATATATGTATAACTACTTGGTTTCAAAAGGTGTTGCAGCTGAAAAGGCAAGCAAGTATGCCTTCACAGAGCTGTACGATTCGACCAAAACCATAGCAAAGCAAATTGCAGAGAAAGACAAATACCAGCTTGTGGGACAGTATCGGGGAACAAGTGCCAACGTTATTTCGCTGGGTGCATACAACGTTCCGCAAGGTTCGGTGGTGGTAACGGCAGGCGGTGTACGTCTGACGGAAGGCTCGGATTATAGCGTCGATTACAATGCGGGCGAGGTTACGATATTGAATCAGAGCATTATAGATGCGGGTACATCGGTAAACGTTTCGTTGGAAAGCCAAAGCGATTATGGGCAACAGCGCAAAACGATGTTCGGTTTGAACTGGGAATACGACTTCTCGAAGAACTTTATGATTGGCGGTACGTTTATGCACCTGTCTGAACAGGCACTGACGACAAAGGTGAATATGGGTGCCGAACCGCTCAACAACACTATTTGGGGACTCAATATGAGTTGGAAGAAGGAAAGCCAGTGGCTCACGAATATGCTCGACAAGATTCCTTTCCTGCATCTTACGCAACCTTCTCATATCTCGTTCTCTGCCGAATTTGCACAGTTGATAGCAGGACAGAGCAGCGGAACACAAGACAGGGCGTCGTATTTGGACGACTTCGAGAATGCAAAGAATACAATCGATGTAAGCCAACCTACTACTTGGATTATATCGAGCGTGCCTTCCGACTTCCCTGAATCTACCGATAAGGCAACACTTCGCAGTGGTTTCAACCGCAGTTTGTTGGCGTGGTACAACATCGACCCACTGTTTACACGTATCAGCAGTTCGCTGACGCCTGCCCATATCAAGAGCGACCTTGAACAATTGTCGAACTTCTACGTCCGAGAGGTTTACACGCGTGAGTTGTTCCCTAACCGCGAACAAAGCAATTACAACGGTTCAACATCTACGTTGTCTGTTCTTAACCTTGCTTACTATCCGACAGAGCGTGGTCCTTACAACTTCAGTCCGACGCTCGACATCAACGGACGCTTGCCAAACCCACGCCAGAAGTGGGGTGGTATGATGCGCAAGCTCGATACGAATGACTTTGAGATGGCGAATATCGAATACATTGAGTTCTGGTTGCTCGACCCATTCATCTATTCAAGCAAACAGGCTGATGGCAATCTCTACGGTGGCGACTTCTACATAAACCTTGGTGAGGTTTCGGAAGATGTGCTGCGCGACGGCAAGAAGTTCTATGAAAGCGGTATGCCAGTAGATGGCAGTCAGGCGTGGACAACCACTCAATGGGGTAAGATACCGACACAGACGACTGTAACATACGCTTTTGCGACAACAAGTGGCAGTCGTGCTTTGCAAGATGTTGGTTTCAACGGACTCAACGACGAGGAAGAACGTAACTTCCCTTCTTATCAGGCGTTCCTGACATACGCTCGCAGCCACACCAATCAGGCTGTGTTCGACTCTATCTGGGCTGACCCTGCCAACGACAACTACCATTATTTCCGTGGATCAGACTGGGATAGAATACAAGCACCCATACTTCAACGCTACAAGTATATCAACAATCCGCAAGGAAACTCGCCCGATAGCGACAGCCGCAACGAACGTTACGACACATCGTACAAGGCAGGACCCGATGTTGAAGATATAAATCAAGACTATACGCTCAACGAATACGAAAAGTACTATCAGTATAAGATAAGCATTCGACCGGAAGATTTGGTGGTAGGACAAAACTATATCGTTGATAAGAGAGAAACTGTCGCACCGCTGCGCAAAGGCGGAAGCGCACCTGTTACGTGGTATCAGTTCCGCATTCCTGTGCGAGAATATCAGAAACGTGTAGGTGGCATCAACGATTTCACGAGCATTCGCTTTATGCGTATGTTCCTTACAAACTTTGAGAAGCCTATCGTGATGCGCTTTGCAACGCTCGACCTCGTGCGTGGAGAGTGGCGTCAGTATCAGCAAAACCTTACCAACTCTGCTTCAACATCAGGAACAATGTCTGTTGGTGCGGTGAGCATTGAGGAAAACAACGACAAAACGCCTGTAAACTATGTGCTTCCTCCGGGTATTTCGCGCGAGCAAGACCCTTCACAGCCACAACTTGTGCAGAGCAACGAGCAGGCGTTGGCAATGACGGTACACAATTTGGGCAACAAGGAATCGAAAGCGGTTTATAAAAACACTACGCTCGACATTCGCCAATACAAGCGTTTGCAGATGTTTGTGCACGCCAATGCGCTCAAACCGAACGTTACTAATCTTGCCGACAATCAGTTGGCGGTGTTTGTTCGTTTGGGTTCCGACTACAAGAACAACTACTATGAATACGAAATACCGTTGAAACTGACGCCCGAAAAGCAGTACGACAAGTATTCGCGACAGGATTGTGAGGCGGTTTGGCCAATAGAAAATATGCTCGATGTGCCTATTTCGGTGTTCACAGATGTGAAGAAGAAACGCAACGAGGGACGCGGAAACGGCACGGCAAGCTATAATAAGGAGTTCTCTGTGTACGACGATAAACGCCCTGCCAACCGTGTCAGCGTGATGGGTAATCCAACATTGGGTGAGATAAAGACGATGATAATCGGTGTACGCAACCTCTCGAACAGCGAGAAGAGCGGTGAAGTGTGGGTGAACGAAATGCGTTTGCTCGAGTTCAACAATGAAGGTGGTTGGGCTGCACGTGGGCAACTCAACATTCAACTGTCGGATTTCGGTACGGTAGACATCAATGCCAGCCACAGCACCGACGGCTTTGGCGGTCTTGAACAAGGTGTAAATGCACGCAAGAAGGAAACCAATACCGATGTTACGGTTACTACAAGCCTTGAGTTGGGTAAGTTCTTCCCCGACAAGGCGAAGGTTACCGCACCTTTATATTATAGTGTAACGAAGAACGAAAGCCGTCCGAAGTACAATCCGCTCGATACGGATATGCAGTTAGACGCTGCGCTTGATGGTGCTGCGAACCAACACGAGCGCGACTCGATAGAGTCTATCGCCGTTACGAAACGTACAACGACCAACTTCTCGCTGTCGAATGCGCGTGTGGGAATACAGAACAAACGCCACCCAATGCCTTACGACCCTGCCAACTTCTCGTTCTCTTACAGTCATTCGCACGCACATACGACGGGCGAAACAACCGTGTACGAGAATGAAGACAACTGGCGTGGTGCGATGAACTACAACTGGACGCCAGTCTACAAGTCATTGAGTCCTTTCAAGAAACTCATCAAGAGCAAATCGAAATGGTTCGACATAGTAAAGCGTTTCGAGATGAATTGGTTGCCACAGAATGTTGCTTTCAATACGGAAATTACCCGTAACTACTACGAGTTGCAACAACGCGATATGGATTCGGCTGAGAAGAATATGTTGCCGCTAACGTTTAGCGAGCAGTTCTTGTGGAACCGCGACTTTGCCGTGCGTTGGGATTTGACACGCAACCTGCACTTAAACTTCCAGAGTGCTACACACGCAGAGATAGAAGAGCCTTACACACCAATCAATAAAGACCTTTATCCAGACCGTTACGAGGCGTGGAAGGATTCGGTATGGACGAGCTTGAAGAATTTTGGTACGCCGTTAGACTACCAACAGAACTTCACGCTTTCTTATCAGTTGCCGCTTAATATGCTGCCTATATTCGATTGGGTGAACGCCGATGCGAATTACAATTCTGCCTACACTTGGGTGCGTGGTGCAAAACAGGAGAACGGTACATCGTTGGGCAACACGATTACGACCAATCGCACATTGAATATAAACGGTACGCTCAACTTGGAGCGACTCTACAACCATATTCCTTTCTTGAAAAAGACCAATGAAAGGTTTAACAAGTCGCGTCCGAGCATTAACAAGAGTGGCTCGCTTGAAGGGCGAGGTCGCATTGATACTGGCAACTTAGCCGAGCAGCTGAACAAGGAACTGGGAGGAGATACCAAGAAAAAGAAAGACAGTGAAACTGAAAAGAAGAAGGCTTTGCCTAAGAACGCAAAGAGTTTCGAGCAAGAAGTAACGATTCCTGCCGATACGACGATTGTTGTTTCGCACTCGAAGAAGACCAAGCGTATTGTTGTTTCGTTGAAAGATGCTGACGGACATTCGGTGAAATTGAAGTGGAAGAAGATGGACGAAAATAGACTGAAATTGTACAACAAGACCGATTCTATCATGCGTTTGAAACTCACCGTTACACCGAAGGAACCGCTTGACAACAAGGGTTGGTACAAGACAGCGCAATGCGTGGCGCGTGCTTTGATGATGGTGCGCACTGCCAGCATATCTTATCGCAACCAGTACTCTATGTCGTTGCCGGGCTTCATGCCGATGATTGGCGATGCGTTCGGACAGACTCGCCGAAGCGGAGTGATGTCTCCGGGTCTGAATTTTGCTTTTGGTGCTATCGACGACAGCTATATCGAACGTGCAAGAGAGAGAGGTTGGCTACTTGTTTCAGACAGTATTGCCACGCCCGCATCGACAAACAAGACGGAAGACTTGCAGCTTCGTGCAACGCTCGAGCCTATCCGCGACTTGAAGATAGACCTCAACGCAAGCCGTATGGAAACGGTTTCAAAGAGTGTGCAATATATGTATGCAGGCAATCCTACCACGCAAAGCGGTACGCTGACGATGACAACAATCTCAATCGGTACGGCTTTCGAGAGTCAGGGCAATGCCAACAACGGCTATCACAGTGCTACTTTCGAGAAGTTTGCCAAGTCGCTCGATGATTATCGCAGCCGTGTAGAGGCTCGTTACATCGGTGCCAACTATCCGATGTCAATGGGTGGAGGCAAGTTCGACCCACGTGTGGGAACGGTAAATAAGTATAGTTCCGATGTAATGATACCCGCTTTCCTGAACTCTTATACAAGTATGAGCGGCAACGGACTGAACATTTTCCCTAAACTGAAGAGCTTGCTGCCTAACTGGACCATTCGTTACAGCGGACTTTCACGCTTGCCGTTCTTCCAGAATATCTTCAAGAGCGTCAATATCAACCACTCTTACAAGAGCATTTTTGCCATTGGCTCTTATCAAAGTTTCAGCACGTGGCAGGAATATATGAACGGTTTGGGATTTGTGAAAGATGCTACATCGGGCGCACCCATACCAAGTTCGATGTATAACATTTCGCAAGTGAGCATAAACGAGGCGTTCTCGCCGTTGCTCGGTATTGATGTTACCTTGCAGAACAATCTTACGGCTCGTTTGGAATATCGCCAGACGCGTGTTCTGTCGCTCTCTATGACGAGTGTTCAGGTAAACGAAGCAATGTCGAAAGACTGGGTTGTCGGCTTCGGCTATCGCATCAATAACGTGAATTTGTTTGGCGGTCGCAACTCACGATTGGTCAAGAACACGAAGAAGAAAGGCAATCAGCAAGACCAACAGAATAGCAACACGCAGAGCGTGAGCAGCAAGAACAGCGGCGGTATCAACCGCGACCTGAACCTTCGCCTCGATTTAAGCTATCGCAAACAAGCCTCTATCACCCGCGACATTGCAACGATTACATCAGCTGCATCAAGTGGAAACACTGCTTTCAAGGCTTCCTTCGTTGGTGATTACACGTTGAGCCGCCTTATCACGGCAAGCATTTATTACGACATTCAAATCAATACGCCGTTGCTTTCTTCGAGCAGCTATCCTACAACGACCCACGACTTCGGTGTCAGCCTGAAGCTTAGCCTCACCCGATGAAGTGTTTAGAACGAAGACGCAGAGTTGATTTATATTTTTCTGATTTAACGAAATACTCCCCTTGCAAGTTTTATTCAGCTTGCAAGGGGAGTTCTGTTATAAGTTAAGGTATTGTTTCTACGAAAAGAATTTGAGGGTAATTCTCTAATCTGCTGTGCTCCAAAGTTCTTTCATCGCATCTTCCTCTTGTCTGATGCGAACAATGAGCAGGCACAAATACAATGGAAATCCTATACAAAGGGTTATCCATGCGTTGCAGAGTAGTGCCACGCCGACAAGTTCAGGCATGATGTTCAAAAAGTAGTTGGGGTGGCGTACTGTCCTGAACAGGAAGCTCCGCTCGATGCGTTGGTTGGGAACAATATAAAGTTTTACCGTCCATACGTCTCTCAATTTATAGATGACATAGAACAGCATTCCATAGGCAAATGCCATGATGCTTACTCCTGTAATCGAAACAGTATTGAAATCGGTTCCTTTTGTATGCGCTTCGTAGAGTGCGCCAAAATAATAGGCTATATGTGCCAATGTCAGCAGAAGCGAGTTGAATTTACCATATTGTTTTGCTCCCTTTTTTTGCAGGAGTTTTTCGTTACGAATAGAAAACGAAAGGGAAACTAATCGCAAAGCAAAGAAAAAAATGAATGTAATAATAATGTATTCCATAATTTTAATGAATTGATATAATATTTTTTTAGCTAATCAGGAAGTCACTCGTTGTAGAATAGGACACCCTGTTTTTACGTTTTAATTTTAGTTGGGTGCAAAGATACAACAATTCTTATAATACTGCAATAGCTAAAAATGATGATTTTTCCGACAAAAAGATACATATTGAGCTTTTGGAAACTTTAATAGGCTGTATAATACAAATGCGTGTAACTAATTGGACAAACGAGTATAGTTAATTGGACACACTTGTCCAATCTATTGGACAGACGAGTCTAATTAGTTGGACAAATGAATCCAACTTATTGGACAAACGTGTCCAATATTATAAGTATTATAGGAATGGATAATGACCTCTTGTAGAAATGCAGTCGCATAGCACCTTTTATGACGGCTGACGCTCTATGAGGAAGATGTTTTACCGTACTGGCTTGAAGAAGAAAGGAGTGTTAAAAACAATAAAATCAGAAGAGTTTGCTTGTTTGTTAGAACTATAATGTATATATTTGTAAATAGAAAGAAGCAATCAACTACTAATATCAAACTTATTGTATTATTATAAATCTTTAGTTACATGAAAGTTAAAACAAAACTCTTATTTACTTTAGTGCTCGGCTTGTGGAGCGGTGCGCTAAGCGTAGTCAATGCGTCAGTTGCTCAAAATAAGTCGCAGGACGAGTATGAAAAGTCGCTTTGTCTTGTCGTTAAGTTGCAGGCAGGGGGCGAAAGTATCTTCTTTTTGGGAGAAAAGCCCAAGTTATCGTATTTTGCCGACAGTTTGGCGGTTGTTTATCACGACCAGCAATTGAATTTCGCGTTGGAAGACCTCAAGGATTATCACTTCGAAGAGCGTGAACCAACGGGAATTGGTCAGATAAAAGAACAGGGCGTGCAGCAGGGGCAAACCAACTTCTCGCAAAGTCTTGTTATCTTTAGAAACTATCCGGCAGGCTGTCGAATTACAGTCTTTACGAGCGAAGGACACCGAGTAGCTACCGTCGTAACAGACAAAGAAGGCTGTGCGCAGCTTGATATGCGCGAGCAACCAGCTGGAATTTATATCATCAACGTAGGGAAACGTTCCTTTAAGTGGTTGAAGAACTAATAACTAAATCTAAATCCCAATAATATTAACAACAAACCCATCAGTAGAATTGAATACATACTGATTTAATTCCGCCACTGGGTTCTTAAAACATCTGAATTATGAAAAAGAGACTCTTACTCTGCACGATGGCTGCTTTTGCTCTCGTTGCAAATGTTTGCGCTCAGGAATGGAAAATGGTTGTAGCGCACACCGACAACACGTTCGACACAATCGCCGTAGAAAAGGTTAAAGAGGTAACGTTTTTCAAAGGCAACTCGGGAACTCCAGACCCAAAAGAATTGGGCATTGAATTTGTGAAAATACCAGCAGGCTCTTTCCTAATGGGTAGTCCTCTGGAAGAACCGCAACGCGAATCTGGCGAAATACAGCATAGGGTTGAGCTGAGCAAGGATTTTTATATGAGCAAATACCCCATTACTTTCAAACAGTATGATAAGTTCTGCGAGGCGACAGGTCGCCAAAAGCCTGACGATTACACTTGGGGACGCGAGAACCGCCCTGTTATCGACGTAAGTTGGGACGATGCCGTAGCCTTTTGCGAATGGATTGGCTGCCGCTTACCGACCGAAGCCGAATGGGAATATGCCTGCAAGGCAGGAACAACTACTCCGTTTAATACTGGCGACAACCTGACAACAGACGAAGCCAACTACGATGGCAATTATCCTTACAACAATAATGAGAAAGGAACTTATCGTAAGAAAACTGTGCCTGTTGGAACGTTAGGTAAGCCCAACGCTTGGGGGCTCTGTGATATGCATGGCAACATACAAGAATGGTGTTCCGATTGGTACGCTGAATATAGTGCAGCAGACGAAGTCGTTACCGACCCGAAAGGTCCCGATAACGGTACATATCGCATATTGCGTGGTGGCAGTTGGACCACTCGTGCTATGCAGTGCCGCAGTGCTTATCGTGGTGGCATCGAACCCAGCAGCCGCTTGGACGATGCTGGCTTCCGTGTAGTATTGGTGAAGTAAAAGACAGAAAGAATGCGAAAGATGCGGGGCAGCAAGAATAATTTGCTGCCCCGCATTGGCTATATAGAAGTTCATAAGATGTCAGATTATGGCATAGAAATAGACAGCCTGCAAGAAAAGATTTCTTGCAGGCTGAAATTTATCTGTTGTTTCCTTTTGTTTGCTAATCCCGATTAGAGCTTTTCAATTCCTAATCAGACCTTCTCTAACCTTTGATTAGAACTCTGCGTTCTTTGGTGTGCGTGCAAATGGAATAACGTCGCGAATGTTCTGCATACCCGTTACGAAGAGAATGAGACGCTCGAAACCAAGTCCGAAACCGCCGTGAGGGCATGTTCCATACTTGCGGGTGTCAAGATACCAATCGTAAACTTCTTCCTTCATACCGCGATTGTGGATTTCTTCGAGCAGCTTTTCGTAGCTTTCCTCACGAACAGAACCACCAATGATTTCGCCAATGCGTGGGAAGAGTACGTCGGTGCCCTGCATAGTCTTTCCGTCTTCGTTCTTCTTCATATAGAAAGACTTAATCTGACTTGGGTAGTCGGTCATAATTACTGGGCGTTTGAAGTGTTCTTCCACCAAGTAGCGTTCGTGTTCGCTGCTTAAGTCCATTCCCCATTCAGCTACTGGAAACTCGAATTTAACACCATCTTCTTGTGCTTTCTTCAATATTTCGAAGCCTTCTGTGTAGGTAAGGCGCACGAAAGTATCTTTCAAAACACCTTCGAGGCGGGCAATAAGTTCCTTGTCAATCATTTGGTTGAGGAACTCAAGGTCGTCCTTACAATTCTCCAATGCCCAACGAACGCAATATTTAATGAAGTCTTCTTCCAAGTCCATCAATTCTTGCTGGTCGATAAAAGCCACTTCGGGTTCTATCATCCAGAACTCTGCCAAGTGTCTTGGCGTATTAGAGTTTTCTGCACGGAACGTAGGACCGAACGTATAGATAGCTCCGAGTGCTGTTGCACCGAGTTCGCCTTCCAACTGTCCCGATACGGTAAGATGGGTTTTCTTGCCAAAGAAGTCAGCACTGTAATCCACTTCGTCCGATTTTGCCACACGGTCTAAGTCGAGTGTGGTTACTTGGAACATATTTCCTGCACCTTCAGCATCGCTACCTGTGATGAGCGGTGTGTGGAAATAGTAGAATCCGTGTTCGTGGAAGTACTGGTGAATGGCTATTGCCATGTGGTGGCGAATGCGGAATACGGCACCGAAAGTATTGGTGCGAAGGCGCATGTGCCCATATTTACGCATATATTCGAAGCTCTGTCCCTTCTTCTGCATAGGGTAGTCGCTTGGGCAAAGACCATATACTTCTATTTCCTTACACTGAATTTCAGAAGTCTGTCCCTTACCTTGGCTCTCTACGAGCACACCTGTTGCGCTGATACAAGCACCTGTTGTTATGCTTTTTAGTATTTCGGCGTCCACAGAAGCTGGATCTACAACCACCTGAATGTTATTAATGGTAGAACCGTCGTTCAACGCAATGAAATCGACAGCTTTACTGCTACGATGAGAACGTACCCATCCTCTAACGTTTATATCTTTTCCAAAGTCGGTGCAACTTAAAGCATCGACGACTTTTGTTCTTTTCATTATTGCTTGTTTATTGATAAACTCCTCATACATAGCCACGGCTTTACGCTACAACTATGTGCGAGGAGTTTAGTTTTTTATTATTCAAAAGCTCCCATACGAAGCATATCTACCTCTTGTTCGGTGAGGTAACGCCAATCGCCACGACGGAGATTCTTCTTTGTAAGACCTGCAAACTGTACGCGGTCGAGCTTTACAACGCGGTAGCCGAGGCTCTCGAAGATGCGGCGAACAATGCGGTTCTTGCCACTGTGGATTTCGATTCCCACCTGACTTTGGTCGCGTTCGTCGGCGTATTCAATCGCATCAGCCTTGATTTCTCCATCTTCAAGTTCAATACCGTCAGATATTTGCTGAAGCGTCTGTGGTGTTACAGGCTTGTCGAGGAATACGTGGTAAACCTTCTTCTTCAAGAACTTAGGGTGAGTAAGCTTGCTTGCAAGGTCGCCATCGTTGGTAAGCAGCAGCACACCCGTAGTATTGCGGTCGAGGCGTCCTACTGGGTAGATGCGCTCTGGGCAGATACCTTTCACGAGGTCCATGACGGTTTTACGCTGTTGTGGGTCGTCGCTTGTGGTAACATAGTCCTTTGGCTTGTTCAAAAGAACATATACCTTCTTTTCGAGAGAAACTGGTTGGTCTTTGAATTTCACTTCGTCGGCACGCAAAATCTTTGTTCCGAGTTCTGTTACTACTTCACCATTCACAGTTACTGCACCTGCTTGGATAAACTCATCAGCCTCACGACGTGAGCAAACACCTGCATTTGCGAGGTATTTGTTCAAACGCAATGGTTCGTTCGGGTCGATGTTCTCCTCCTTATATTCTATGCGCTTCTTGAGCGAATATTTTGCATTTGGGTCGTAGTTGGCATTGTGTGGGCGATAGCCACCTTGCTGTCCGTAACCACCTTGGCGGTTGTTGTAGCCACCCTGACGGTTGTTCTGATAGCCACGGTTGTTGTATCCGCCACGGCTCTGATAGCCACCTTGGCGGTTGTTGTTGTATCCGCCACGGCTCTGATAACCGCCTTGACGGTTGTTCTGATATCCGCCACGGCTCTGGTAACCACCTTCTTCGCCATTGTTGTTGTAGCGTGGGCGATAACCGCCTTGCTGTTGGCGATTCTGGTAGCCTCCTTCTTCGCCCTCGTTCGTATTGTAGTGAGGACGGTAGCCACCACGGTTGTTGTAATTGTTTTGTCTGTTCTGGTAGCCGCCACGACTTTGGTAGCCACCTTCTTCGCCGCCGTTGTTGTAGCGTGGGCGATAGCCGCCTTGCTGTTGGCGGTTCTGATAGCTGTTGCCATAGCTGCTGGTACGTGGGCGATAGCCTGTCTTGCGTTCGGCTGAGCCACCTCCTTGTAGATTAGAACCGAAGCCCTCAGGACGAAATCCTCCTTCTTCATTATTGTTTTCACGGTCAGTTCCGTAGGCACGTTGTGCTTGAATGCGGGGACGTTGTGGGCGTCCTGTGCTGTGATAGCTTCTTTCGTAATAACTTCCTTGTCCGGCAGTTGAGTAGCCTTCTCGGCTATTCTCAGTCTGTCCAGACTGATTTTCTTTGTTCTCGAGTTCTTCTGTCATAATTTTAATCCTTTTAAAATAATACTTAACCTCACGGTCGAAACTTAACTATACTTATATTTATGTTTTGTTTATACTTCTCTTATATATATAATAAGGTGTGATATGTTGTCGTTTCGCCTTATATTATATTCCTGTGTAGTTGAGCGGTGTGATAGCCATAAGTTCGGCTTTCACTTCCTCGCTCACGTTCAATGTCTGTATAAAGTCGTGAATGCTCTCAGCGGTCATTTGCGTATTGGTACGCGTCAGCGCTTTCAATGCTTCGTATGGGTGTGGGTATGCCTCGCGACGGAGTATGGTCTGAATGGCTTCTGCCACTACTGCCCACGTATTTTCCAAGTCGGCATTCAGTCTTTCTTGATTCAAGATGAGCTTACGGAGCCCCTTCAGCGTACTCTGAATAGAGATGACACCGTGTCCGAATGGCACACCGATGTTGCGCAATACGGTAGAGTCGGTAAGGTCGCGCTGCAAACGGCTCACGGGAAGTTTCTGTGCAAGGAACTGCAATACGGCGTTTGCAATGCCAAGGTTGCCCTCGCTGTTTTCAAAGTCGATAGGATTCACCTTGTGGGGCATTGCACTCGACCCAACTTCGCCCGCCTTAATCTTCTGTTTGAAGTATTCCATAGAGATGTACAACCAGAAATCGCGGTCCAAGTCGATGATGATGGTGTTGATTCGGCGCATTGCATCGAATATGCTGCCGAGATGGTCGTAGTTGCTAATCTGCGTTGTCCATTGCTCGCGCTGCAATCCGAGATGTTCGTTTACGAACTTGTTGCCGAATGCTTTCCAGTCGTATTCAGGGTAAGCCACGTGGTGTGCGTTGAAGTTACCCGTTGCGCCACCAAACTTTGCTGTAAGTTTGCAAGCCTTCAAACTTTCCAATTGCTCCTGCAAACGATATACGAACACTTCTATCTCCTTGCCCAAACGAGTTGGCGAGGCAGGTTGTCCGTGCGTTTTAGCCAACATCGGAACGTCTTTCCATTCGTCGGCATATTGCTGGAGCTGTGCGATAAGTTCTTCAACTTGTGGATAATATACATCTTTCAGTGCTTCCAGTATAGACAGGGGCACACTGGTGTTGTTGATGTCTTGCGATGTAAGCCCGAAGTGTATGAATTCCTTGTAGGCGTCCAAGCCGCCAATCTTGTCGAATTGTTCCTTAATGAAGTATTCTACGGCTTTTACATCGTGGTTTGTGATGCTTTCTATCTCTTTCACTCTTGCCGCATCTTCTTCCGTAAAGTTATCGTAGATATTGCGTAACTTTCCGAACAGCTGTTTGTCGAACGATGCCAACTGTGGCAAAGGCAGCTCGCACAGCGATATGAAGTATTCAATCTCCACACGCACTCTGTACTTTATGAGAGCAAATTCGGAGAAATAATTTGCGAGTTTTTCGGTTTTGCCTCTATAACGGCCATCTACTGGCGATACGGCGGTTAAAACATCAAGAACCATAGTTTTTTATTTATTCAATTGCAAATTTAGTGTTTTAAATCGATATGTAAGCAAAGTTTTGCTATAATCTTTGTATTTTAAAGGTTAAAGGTTGCTTATAAAAACAAAAACACCTCACAACTCAACGTTGCAAGGCTATCCTCGTCTTCTTGTGGGCGTTGACGGATTCGAACCGCCGACCCTCTGCTTGTAAGGCAGATGCTCTAAACCAGCTGAGCTAAACGCCCTCTAAAAAACTCCCCGCAACCCCGAAAGGTTACAGGGAAACACCCCTGTGGGCGTTGACGGATTCGAACCGCCGACCCTCTGCTTGTAAGGCAGATGCTCTAAACCAGCTGAGCTAAACGCCCTTACTTTTCGTAAGCGAGTGCAAAGGTAAACATAAATTATTTAACCACCAAATTTTTAATTCGTTTTTATTTGTTATTTCTGAAAAAATAGATTGTCGGGCGCAATCCGTTTTGTGCGCCTTTGTCAAACCAAAGTGCTGTGTGCTGAATGTCAGACCAAGCATTTGCTTCGTCGGCGCAACTTTTTAGGCTTACATCTGTCTATCTCGTATGAGTATAAAAGATGTGTCTACTGAGTTAGCCAATGAAGGTAAAAGGTGTTTGTTCTAATCGGGAAAAGGTGGCTTAGTATAAGTCTGGCAAATTATTTACGTGTAAATAAATATTTTTCTACACGTAAATAATAATTTACTTACACGTAAATAAATATTTCTTTACGTGTAAATAATTTGTCCGACAAGCGTTTTAATTACAATATAATGGCTCTGCGTCAAAGGGTTATGGCGTTTTCAAGGGGCTTGTTCCGCTTTTTACTTCTTGGGAAAGTAGGGTTGAAGAAGGCGTCAGACGAGTATCTGCTTCAGCAGGAAGGTGGCATTTTGGTTTCGTGCCACGCCTCTACCTATCTTATATGTATAGGTAACATCGGTGCCAAGTTCTATTTCAAACGAATAGTTGTGGAAGCGTTGCGGGTTCTCGTCTTCGAGTTTAGACAGTTCTAAGTCGTGTGTGGCAATGACGCCCGTAACGTTTCGTTCGGAAATATACTCCAAGAACAGGCGCGAACCGTTGAGCTTGTCCAGCGAGTTTGTACCTTTCAGTATCTCGTCGAGTATGATTAGGCTCGGAACATTGGGGTCTAAACTCGCAATGAGTTGTTTTAGTCGGAGCAGTTCGGCATTGAAGTAGCTTATGCCGTGTGTAAGGTCGTCGGTTGTGCGCATATTGGTGAAAAGGCGGAATACCGAAACGCGCATCTCTTCGGCAAACACGGGCAGTCCGTTCATGGCAAGAATGTAGTTCACGCCCAGCGTTCGCAGGAAGGTGCTCTTGCCTGCCATGTTCGCTCCCGTTATAATGTAGTACTCGTGGTTTTGTATGTCGAAGTTGTTGCGCACAGCCTTTTCGCCCAAGAAAGGGTGGTAAATACTGCGTGCCTTGTAGCTCACTTCGTTGTCGCCGACCACCGTAGCCTCTTCCGCCTTGTCTTCATTGAGGCGGAAAGTCGCCATCGACACAAGTGCGTCGAACACGCTCGATGCGCCAATCCATTGGTCGGTAATTGGCTCGTAGGTGCGTTGCCAACGCAGGAAATGGCGAATGATGGTTATGTCTAACAGCCCGAAGCAGTTGAAAAGTACGATACCTATTTCGTTGCTCCGATTGTCTATCTTCTGAAGAATGCGCTCTAATTGTCCGAACGATGCCATTGCGCCCGACAAATTGGCTTTCAGCTCGCATAAATGAGCAGCTGTAAACGATTGTTTTTCTATCAGCGACGCCATATTCACGTAGCCGCGCACTTGGTCTTTCAGTTTAGAGATGGCTTCGTTCACCAATTTTATGTACTTGTGGGTGCAGAATGTGGCAAGGAAAAAGTTGAAAATGCCCCACCAAAGCGGAAGAAACGCAGGCACAAAGTTGCCGATAGAGAGGAAAATGCTGAGGTAAAAGCCCACAAGATTGGCGTAGAGAAGTATTCGGAAGGTAGGATTGCCGAAGTAGGAAGGTATCTGCAATGCGTGAATGCTTCCAAAAGCTTCTTTCACGGCAGCGGTATCTATCGGCTTTTCCGCTCCCTGTGCCTTGAACTGCGACAGGAATGGCTCGTTCTTGGCGATTTCGGCGATGGCTTCCACACGTTGTTCTATGTGCTTTAGGAGTTCCGTAGTAGGCAAGGATTCCCACTTTCCCGACAGGCTTTCGGCTAAATAGTCGCTTCCTCCCGAAGATATGGTGCGGTTGATGCGTTGGAACAGCGAGCCTTGCCCGAAGACGTCAAGGTCGAAAGTAAACGGGTGTGTAGGCTGAAGGTGGCGTTCGCCAGCATCGAATTTCGTGTAGTCGCCCGTCTGGTAGGCTACTTCCTTTTCGTAAACAAGCTTCAAAGCCAATGCGTCGGTAATCTTTCTGTCGTTCTTTATGTCTAAATTCCGAATATAGAAATAAAGGAATAGCACGCATAGTGCCACGCCCAAAGTCCACGAAGCATCGTTGAGAACCGTGAAAAGCACCACGAAACCAATGGAAACGGCAAACGACAGCACTTCTGCCATTACAAATGCACGACTTTTCGCACGCAAACTGCCAATGCTTTGCGCCAAGGCGGCAATTTGCTCCTTATATAATTTGTTCAAGTTTTCATTCATGTTGCAAAGATAGACAAAATAATCTTAACCGCAATAAATTCATCTTTGAATTGGATTTATAAGTTAAAAAGATTAATATTGGGCAAATAAGCAAATGTATAAGTATAAAACCCGAAAAATGACAAAAGTATTATAATATATATGTCTTACTACTCTTAAAGTAGCAAAAAGCAAGCATTAATGGGCTATTTTGCAACGTGTTTGGGGGAAATAAAAACTTTGAGACTTTAAAATTTGTTAGTAAGTAAATAAAAAGACATAGTTTTATTTGGCATTCTAATATAAAATGAATACATTTGCGGTAGAATTTAAAAACAAAGACACTAACATAAACGTTTTATCAAAATTACTATGGAAGTCAAAAAAATTATGCAGAGCCTGGAGCAGAAGCACCCAGGAGAGTCTGAGTACTTGCAGGCAGTAGAAGAAGTTCTCGAGTCTATCGAGGAAGTTTACAACCAACACCCTGAGTTTGAGAAAGCTCAGATTATCGAAAGAATGGTTGAGCCAGAACGTATCTTTACGTTCCGTGTAACATGGATTGATGACAGTGGCAAGGTTCAGACAAACCTCGGCTACCGCGTGCAGTTCAACAGCGCAATCGGTCCTTACAAAGGCGGTCTCCGTTTCCACAAGGCGGTTACACCTTCAATGTTGAAGTTCCTCGGTTTCGAGCAGACATTCAAGAACGCACTTACAACTTTGCCTATGGGTGGAGGTAAGGGTGGTTCAGACTTCGACCCAGTTGGCAAGTCAGACGCTGAAATCATGCGTTTCTGCCAAGCATTTATGCTCGAGCTCCGTCACAATATCGGCCCAGACCAAGATATTCCTGCAGGCGACGTAGGTGTAGGCGGTCGTGAAATTGGCTATATGAATGGTATGTACCAAAAGCTCACACGCCAGTACCACACAGGTGTTCTCACAGGTAAGGGCTTGACTTGGGGTGGTTCATTCTTCCGTCCTGAAGCAACAGGTTTTGGTGCACTCTACTTCACAATGCACCTTTTGAAGAAAGCAGGCAAGGACATTAAGGGCAAGAAGATTTCTCTCTCAGGTTTCGGTAACGTAGCTTGGGGTGCTGCTACAAAGGCTACCGAACTCGGTGGTAAGGTTGTTGCAATCTCTGGTCCTGACGGTGTTTGCGAAATTCCTGACGGTATCACATCTGAAATGATTGATTACATGCTCGAAATGCGTAACTCTAACCGCAACAAGGTAGAAGATATGGCTACCAAGTTCCCAGGTAAGGCTAAGTTTACAGCAGGTAAGAAGGCATGGAGCATTCCTGTAGACATCGCTCTTCCATGTGCATTCCAGAACGAACTCAGCGAAGACGACGCTAAGGAATTGGTAGCTAACGGCTGCTGGTGCTGCTGCGAAGTTTCTAACATGGGTTGCCAACCAGGCGCTATCCACTATTTCCAGAACAACGGTATCCTCTTTGCACCAGGTAAGGCAGTAAATGCTGGTGGTGTTGCTACCTCTGGTCTTGAAATGACACAGAATGCTGCTCACTTGAACTGGGCACCCGCTGAAGTAAACGAGAAGTTGCAGTGGATTATGGAAAGCATTCACGAGCAGTGCGTGAAGTTTGGTGAAAAGCCAGACGGTACAGTAGACTACGTTAAGGGTGCTAACATCGCTGGTTTCATGAAGGTAGCTCAGGCTATGCTTGAACAGGGTGTAATCTAATAAAAGTTTTCTCCTTTCCCTTTTTCCACGCTGTTTGTGGGAAAAGGGAAATAGATATTTACGGAAGGGGAGGACGAATACAAACGCATATTTATATGAATAAAATCGGAAATCTCCTTTTAATAACAACAATAATGGGCTTTACCGCCTCGACAGAGTGTTCAGCACAGTCGAGTGGTAAAGCCTCTTATTATAGTAACGACCTGCATGGTCGGAAAATGAGCAATGGCGAACGATACGACCGAAACGACTTTACGTGTGCGCATCGAACATTGCCTTTCGGCACTCGACTAAGGGTTACGAATACCAAGAATGGTAAAGAAGTAGAGGTACGAGTTACCGACCGAGGCCCTTATTCGCATGGCAGAATCGTCGATTTATCGTATGCAGCAGCCCGAGAAATAGGTATGATAGCCAGTGGGGTGGCTTATATTAAAGTGGAAGTGCTGCCAAAAGAAACCGAAATACCTTATGCAGCGGAGGAGAATAGCTTGAAGATGCCAGAGGTGGAGTATGGTTTTGCTGGTGTTTGCTACGAGTTTATACCTGAATGGGAGGCGCAAGGCAAGGACGATAAGCCGAAGACGATAGAACGAAAGGTAAAAACTTCGTTGCAACCAAAGAAGAATACGCACACTGTAACGCCACCGACAAAGGCGAACAACAACACTAAACCAGCACAGAAGCCTGTCGAGAACAAACGTCCGACACAACAAAAAACAAATTCAAAGAGTTGGACGAACTTCTTTAAAAACGTAAAGAAGGGCATAACCAGCTTGTTTGAATAATGCCAATGTGTATCGCTCAATGCACCAAAAGCGACTGTTTGCCGATAGCATAAGTTTTCTTTATTCAGCGAGATGAGGGATTATAGAATCGGCAAAGCGTTGTTATCGGTTTACTAAAGTGATGTTATAGATTCAACAAAGCGTTGCTGTCGATTTATTAAGATGTTATGATAGCTTCAGCAAATCGGTATTGTTGATTTGCCAAAGCAACATTATGGATTCAGTAAAGCAGCTTTGTAGATTTACCAAAGCAGTATTACAGATTTACTAAATTGCCATTATAAACCGTCTGCAGCCCTCCAACCCATACCGAATAAAGTCTTTCATAAACATAATAAAGCGCAGAAACGAAAAAAGACGCACCGTTTCCGATGCGCCTACCTTGAGTTATTTAGTCGGTTGTAGTGGTATTTTGCCTTTTCTTATTTTGCGTCTTCCGACCTTTTTATCCTTTTCTCTTTTTCCAATTATCGTATATTGTTTCTTCCTATTTTTGCGTCTTCAGACGTAGTTCTGTTACTCTTGCTATGCTTCTGTTATCCTTCAATATTGCAATGGCAAAGCTATATTCTCCTGTTTTTACCTTCCTGTCTGCCACTATCGTAGCTGTGTATCTTACCGTTTCGCCTGGCATCAGCACGTCGATGCGTGTTGTCGGACTTATTCTGAAGCGGTTTGAGTTTGTTGCTTCGGTTATTGTTGGGTACAAATTGCTAATCGGTTGAGTGCCTCTGTTGTGTATTTCAAAAGCAATCTGTCCCACTTCGCCACGCGACAGTATATTGTTTCCATTGTTATCCGTAAATACCAAGTTGCCTACTTCTATATTCGGCATTTCTTTTGTAATCTGTGTGAGCCGTTCAACGCTTGCTTCGTTGCTAAATTCCATGGGGTTCGCCTCCATTTCGGTAGGATAATCGCCAGCCCCCATTTGCAAATCGTAGAGTCGGTCGTCGCCCGAATTCGTACCGTCAAAGCCACTTTCATCTCCCGTTTGTGCTTCAAAATCCTGCTGTCTGTAAGGATTGTGCCCCCTTGCTTTGTTTCGTTGCACCCGTTCGTAATGCTCGCGAACAGCCTCTTCGGTCTTTTTCTGTTCATTGGCGTCCATTGCTGACCCTACGGCTGCACCGCCTACCATTCCGATAATTGTACCTATATCAGAGCCACGTGCGCCTCCTGCTATGCCGCCTACCGCACTGCCGAGCACGCCACCCAACGATGCGCCTGCATAGGTGTGGCGCATATAAGTATCGCAACTGCTTAACAAGAGAGTTGTAGCAACTCCTAATACTACTATCTTCTTCATATCTTATCTTTTGTTTGATAATGCAAAGATAGAACAAAACAGCGAATGCAAAAAGATAAAATCCCTACCAAAGAAGGGGAATTTCCCTAAAATGATGAACACCTTCGCACGATGTGCGTGGCAGCGTGCCATTGCAACGTAACAATGTGGTGGTAAACCAATAAGCAAAAGTCAGGCAACAATGCGAAAAAGCGTTGTTGTCTGACTTTTATTATTTATGTTGTAACCGCAGTTTATCTGTTCAGCAAACTTATACCATTTCTGTTTACTGCCGTAACGCCTTTTACTTTGTTGAAGTAAGCCACCGCTTTCTCGATGTCCCAGCCTTGCGGAGTCTTAATCGTAACTCTGTTCAAGTTCTTGTGTTCGTTCAGTATCACACAGTCCTTCTTTTCAATCGCCTTCATCAAAGCCTTGTCGCCTTTCGCCTTGTCGTAATAAATTATCAATGTGTGGCTTGCTTGTTCCGAGCCACTGTCTTCGTCGCCGCTGCCCATAATCTGTTCTTTTATAGGGCATTGTGCAGACGCAATTGTCGATTGGACAAACAAAAAGCCCACCAACAACATACCAATCTTAAAATATTTTTTCATATTAGCGTTTTTTATTCAATGTATATCTTCTGCAAAGATAAGCATAATTTCAGACCTTACCACTATATTTTATAATTATTTCAATATTCTTTGCTGTTTCTTAGTTGCCGTTGCCCCTTTCAGCAGAATATAATTGCCTGCTTGCTGTCGTACCCTTTTTCTTGCGTTCATATAGGCTTATACCCACAAAAATTGTTGTCAGCCGAATTACTTACACGTAAAGAAATATTTATTTACGTGTATGGAAATTATTATTTACGTGTAGAAAAATATTTATTTACACGTAAATAATTTGTCGTGTTGTTGTAAAAACAACGTAAAACATTGGAAAAGAGCAGGAAAACGCATAGGGGAAACATTGCCGAATTTACACGTAGATGACGCTTGGACACTGTGGTTGCCGATTATTGCAAGTTTTATTCTGTTGGCAATCAGACTTCTGAATATTAAAAGAACGAGGTCGAAAAATATAGAACGATAGCTTAAAATCTCATTTTATTTGTCTATCTTTGCAGCTGTAATAAAAGTCTATACACACACATACACCATAAGCAATATGAAAGAATTGGAACTCAAGTATGGTTGCAATCCCAATCAGAAACCTTCGCGCATTTTTATGGACGAAGGAGAACTGCCTATCGAAGTGCTGAACGGTCGCCCAGGCTACATCAACTTCCTCGATGCACTCAACAGTTGGCAACTTGTCAAGGAACTGAAAGCCGCTACGGGCTTGCCTGCCGCAGCATCGTTCAAGCACGTCAGCCCTGCTGGTGCAGCCGTAGGTTTGCCACTTAGCGACACGCTGAAGAAGATTTACTTCGTAGACGATATTGACTTTGAACTTACGCCCCTTGCTTCGGCTTACGCTCGTGCGAGAGGTGCCGACCGTATGTGTTCGTATGGCGACTTCTGCGCTTTGAGCGACACTTGCGACGAGGCTACTGCCCGACTCATCAACCGCGAGGTGAGCGACGGCGTGATAGCTCCCGACTACACACCAGAGGCCCTCGAAATATTCAGAACGAAGCGCAAAGGCAATTATAACGTTATCAAGATAGACCCAAACTATCAGCCTGCGCCGATAGAACGCAAGCAGGTGTTTGGCATAACCTTCGAACAGGGGCGCAACGAGATAAAACTCGACGACCCAAAGCTGTTCGAGAATATGCCAACTAAGAATAAGACCTTTACCGAAGAGGCGAAACGCGACCTCATTATTGCGCTCATAACATTGAAATATACACAGAGCAACTCTGTATGCTACGTGAAAGACGGACAGGCTATCGGCATCGGGGCAGGGCAGCAGAGCCGCATTCACTGCACACGACTGGCAGGAAGCAAGGCTGATGAGTGGTGGTTGCGACAGTGTCCCAAGGTGATGAACCTGCCTTTCAAGGAAGGAATACGCCGTGCCGACCGCGACAACTCTATCAACATCTATATTTCCGACGAATACGAAGACCTCTTGCAGGAAGGCACGTGGCAACTGTTCTTTACCGAAAAGCCCGAACCGCTGACCACAGACGAGCGCAAGGCGTGGCTTTCGCAGAACACGAAGGTGGCATTGGGCTCTGACGCATTCTTCCCTTTCGGCGACAATATAGAACGTGCGCATAAGAGTGGGGTGGAGTATATTGCGCAAGCAGGCGGCAGCATACGCGACGACCACGTTATAGACACCTGCGACAAGTATGGCATAGCAATGGCATTTACAGGCGTACGCTTGTTCCACCATTGATGAAAGAATGTTCTGAACCAACCTAAAAGCAAACGATATGAGCGAAATAGACGAGATAATTGAAAGCGGAATGGTTTTCCGAGGTGCGCCAAAACCAAAGGTAGACGACGGAAAAGTGAAGACCAAAGCCAAGAAAAAGAAGTATATAACGGGGGCACACGGCTCTGGCAGTGCCAAGCAGAAGGCGAAATACCGTCAGCAACGTGCCAATCGCAACAAGTAAGCCATATATAAATATTGTGTAGTGACCAGGCATATCGGCTGTATTGGCGGTTGTTTGCTATAACTTTTATAAGATTAGAAGAATTTAACACAAATACTTTGACGATATAAAAAGTTATCGCTTATCTTTGCATCGTTAATTTATAAAAAGGTAAAAAATGAAGAAAGTATTCGTTTTAATGGCAGCTTGCGCCACAATGGTAGCATGCCAGCAAAAAGGGAAAGCAGATGCCGAAGCAAAGGCAGGTGATACAGCACAGACAGAAGTAGCAGCAGACACTATGCACTACGAAGGTGTAGTAGCAGCAGCTGACGGTCCTGGCATTCGTTACGAAATAGCATTGGCAGCTGACAGCACCAATGGTTTCAGTATGAAGGAAACCTATCTTGAAGCTGAAAACGGCAAGGACAAGGTGAGCAACTACAGCGGTAACGCAGAGAAAATAGAGAAAGACGTAAACGGTGCAAAGAAAGTAGCTTATAAGTTTGCTACTGGTAAGGACGGCGCAGTTTACTTCCTCCAAGCAAACGACTCTACTCTCCGTATGGTAAACGAAGAGTTGGAAGAGAGCGTAACAAAGGAACTCAACTACGATTTGAAGTTGGTTAGATAATCAATCCTGATAGGAAAAGAAATAAAAATGGGAAACAATGAACCGAAAGGAACATTGTTTCCCATTTAGTTTATGCAGGGTAGCGTGCTAAAAATCGGTTTAAAACCATCGCAGATAAAAAGAAAAACACTATATTTGTAAGCACTTAGAACAAGAAAAACTATGGAGCAGCAAGTTGTTTTTACTCATCAGTTCGAGCAAAGTCTTTCAGAAGCCATTGCAAAATGCAATCCCGACAAGGTGTTTGTCCTTGCCGACGACACCACTGCCCGTGTGTGTTACAACAGAATTAAAGACTTTGATTGTCTTAAAGGTGCGCAGCTGATTACTATTCCGAGTTCCGATGCCAACAAAGACTTTGCTTCGCTCACCCACGTTTGGACGATTTTGCAGGCAGAGAAAGCCACTCGCCACTCGCTGCTTATCAATCTTGGCGGTGGAATGGTAACCGACCTTGGTGGCTTTGCAGCTGCTACGTTTAAGCGTGGCATCTGTTTCATCAACGTGCCCACCACGCTGTTGGCTATGGTAGATGCGAGTGTGGGTGGCAAGACAGGCATTAACTTCGGTGGTTTGAAGAACGAAATAGGGGTGTTCTGCCAGGCTGAATCTGTTATTATCGACACGATGTGGCTGCAAACGCTCGACCGTGAAAATCTGTTGAGCGGTTATGCCGAAATGCTGAAGCACGCATTGATAGCCGAAAAGGGAGCATTGGCAATGCTATTGGCTTTCGACATCGATACGTTCGACTTACGACAGCTTGCCGAAATGCTGAAAGAGAGTGTCGGAATAAAAGAAAAGATAGTGGAACAAGACCCCCACGAGAAGCATATAAGGAAGGCTTTGAACTTCGGACATACGTTTGGGCATAGCTTTGAAGCGTGGGCAATGACGCGAGAACCTATTCTTCACGGCTATGTAGTGGCATACGGAATTGTCTGCGAGCTTTATCTTTCGGTTGTAAAACAAGGTTTTCCGACTGATATAATGCGGAAAACGGTTAATTTTATCAAAGCTAATTATGGAGAATTTGCTATTTCCTGTAACGACTACGATGCGTTAATCGACCTTATGAAGCATGATAAAAAGAATGTGAGCAGCACGATTAACTTTACTTTATTGCAAGATTTGGGCAGGATTTCCATCAATCAGACAGCGACAGAAGACGAGATAAAAGAAGCCTTAGACTTTTTAAGAGAGGGGTAGAGCTGGGCTTTGGAGATTGGGTTGTAGGTTGCTTGCAACGCTTTTGCCCAAGTGGGGTTATTCCATATCGCTGGGTTGGTCTACCATTTGCAAGGCTTTTGCACGGGCAATCTTACCTGTTTCGGTGGTTGGAAGTTGTTCTGTGTGCTGATAATGCGCAGGTTGCCAGTATCGTGGCAATGCTTTCACACAGGCGGCACGTACTTCTTCCAAGTCATTAGCTTCGGTCAGGAGTACTATTTCTTCACCAAACTTCTTGTTTTTACGCTTCGTTATCACGAATGGAACAGCGAGATGAGGGCGCAATGCCTGTTCCACTTCCTCCATTTGCACCTTTATTCCGCCCGTATTGATAGTGTTGTCTTTGCGTCCTAATATACGGAACTCGGTTCGTCCTGCCTCTGTCAGGCGCAATTCGGCTATGTCGTTGGTCTCCAAATGTTGTGAACAGACGGCTGGCGCATTAATTACGAGACAGCCATCGTCGTTCAGCGACACCTCCACGCCGTCGAATGGCATGTACCAATCGCTACGTTCGCTTCCGTTTAAGCGACGAAGGGCAATGTGCGATAGTGTTTCCGTCATACCGTAAGTGCTCCATACCGCGTTTGGGAAGTCTTTTAGCTGTGCAGAAAGTTCATTGTCGATGCTTCCACCACCTATTATTAAATGGCGAATGCGCTGCAATCGTTTGCGTTCCTTGCTGTTTTGCAGTGTGTTGAATACCTGCAAAGGCACCATTGCTGCAAAGGTAATAGGCTCATCGGGGTTTGAAAGCTGAGCAAGCGAAGCATCGGAAAGTGGGTTTCCTGATGGTTTCACGCTCAGCAGACGCAGCTTTCGCTCTATGCTACGTACCACAACCATCTTCCCAGCAATGTAATCAAGTGGCATACACAGCAAGGCTGTATCGTTGGGGCGTAGCTTGAGAAAGTCGCAAGTGATGCGTGCAGAGTTCAGCATACGTGCTTTTTCGACACGCAACGGCTTCGGCTGCCCTGTCGAACCACTCGTATGAACAAGCAAAGTGGGGTCTTCGCTGTGCCATTCGCTAAGAAATTGCTCTAAA
Organism: Prevotella intermedia ATCC 25611 = DSM 20706; assembly: GCF_001953955.1. Taxonomy (NCBI): domain Bacteria; kingdom Pseudomonadati; phylum Bacteroidota; class Bacteroidia; order Bacteroidales; family Prevotellaceae; genus Prevotella; species Prevotella intermedia. Next base: position 1,812,615 of record NZ_CP019300.1, on the reverse strand, counting down.
GTCATTGCTGTTTTCTTGTTTTAAAGTCCCACTGTCAAGCCCTTCTTTCTTATCTGTTTATGCTCAATTATGCGGTTATTGCACTATCCAAAGCTTGTCGCCGAGAACTTTTAAAGGCATTTCTATGTTGTCGGCGAACAGTTGTCCCGTGCCTAAACCTTGAGCGTGGCGTATGTTTGTGCCGTAAATGCTTGCTGTTAGTTGCGCTATGGCGTTAAGACCAACGTTGCTTTCGAGGGCAGAAGTAATCCAAGAGCCGATGTTTCTTTCACGAGCGAGTTGTATCCACTCCTCCGTTCCAGCCATTCCGCCGTGCAAACTGGGTTTCAAAATAATGTATTGAGGACGGATAGTGTCTAATAATTCAATCTTTTTCTGCCTTTCGTTCACCCCAATCAGTTCTTCGTCGAGCCCTATTGGTAAAGGTGTCGCAGCGCAAAGGCGTGCCATTTCCGTCCATTGGTGCTGCTTTATGGGTTGCTCAATGGAATGAATGTCGTATTGAACCAACGCTTCCATTCGCGAAAGTGCCTCTTCGGGTGTGAAACCGCCATTTGCGTCCACCCTCAACTCGACGTTTTTGCGGCTGAAAGTGGAACGAATGTGGCGTATGAGTTGCAGTTCTCGGTCGAAATCAATCGCTCCAATCTTTATCTTTATGCAGCGGAAGCCTGCTTTTAGCTTGGCTTCCAAACGTTCAAACATTTTCTCGAACGTTCCCATCCATACCAAACCATTGATTGGAATGCCTTCTTCGCCACGTCCGAAAGGTGTATCGAAGAAGTTTAAACTGCCTTTAGCGTTGAGCTGCGCCACTGCCGTTTCAAGCCCAAAGAGCATAGATGGATAGGCGCGCATTGCTTCATAATCGATTACTCCTGTGCGTTCGTACTCATCGCAGAACGTTCTCAGCTTGCGTTCGTATTCGTTTAGTGGCATCGCATCGCAAGAAAGGTCGGGCAGCGTGGCACATTCGCCCACTCCGACTACATCGGGTTGCTCGTCAGAAGTAAGTTTCAAGTAGAAACTAAGACGTGTATTATATACTCCACGCGATGTTCCTGCAGGCTGAAGAAAGTGCAACAGCTTGGAAGTAATCGTTATTTTGCGCATTGCTGCTTATGGAAATTGAGGGTATTTGTCGAAGTCTGGCTTGCGTTTTTCCAAGAAAGCACGTCCTCCTTCTTGCGCTTCGTCCATTGTATAATAAAGCATTGTGGCATCGCCAGCAAGTTCCTGAATGCCCGCCTGACCGTCTAACTCGGCATTCAGTCCTGCTTTTATCATACGCAAAGCCAACGGCGAACGCTCCATCATGGTTTCTGCCCACTCCACGCACTCATCTTCGAGCTTTTCGAAAGGTACCACCTTGTTTACCAAACCCATACGTTCAGCCTCAGCCGCAGAGTATTGACGGCACAAGAACCATATTTCGCGTGCCTTCTTCTGTCCTACTATGCGTGCAAGATACGATGCTCCGAAGCCTGCATCGAACGAACCTACCTTTGGTCCAGTCTGCCCAAAGATTGCATTTTCTGATGCAATGCTTAGGTCGCACATAACGTGGAGCACGTGTCCGCCACCGATTGCGAAGCCGTTTACCATAGCAATGACTGGCTTGGGTAAGCGGCGGATTTGCATTTGTACATCTAACACATTCAGACGGGGTACTCCGTCGCCACCGACATAGCCGCCACGACCCTTCACATTCATATCGCCACCTGCGCAAAAGGCCTTGTCGCCCGCACCTGTAAGTAGCACTACACGAATGTTTAAAGCCTCACGACAGTACGAAAACGCCTGCGAAATCTCCCAAACCGTTAGCGGTGTGAACGCATTTCGATAGCGTGGGCGATTGATTGTTATCTTTGCTATGTGGTTGTATTCCTCAAAAAGGATTTCCTTAAAGTCGAAACCTTCGATGGTTTTCCATTCTCTGTTAGCCATATTATGATTGTTTTTATTTATTGTTTCTTTTCTAATTGCTTGTAAAATGTGCTCCACGCCTTGGCATCTTCTTCGGAATCGGTGAACACTTCCAATAGTACGGAAGTGTTTCTGATGTTGAGAAACGCTGTCAAACTACTTTCCAACTCTTCCGAATTGGTTGCCGAAAGGTAGCCTATGTTATGTGTCTGGCATACACCTTCGGCGGTAACGCTTGCACCAGCACCCATTATCGCAGCTCGGTGTGCCGATTTTTCCAATCCTGACAGCTGCCGAAAGATGCCGCCACCACTGTTGTTGAGCAGCAATATGGATAGATTGTCGCCCAAATTGCTGTTCCACAAGGCGTTCTGGTCGTAGAAAAAGCTCAAGTCGCCTATAACGCAGAACACACGTTTGTTTTTGTTTGCCGCTGCCATACCTACTGCAGTGGAGAGCGTTCCTTCTATTCCGTTTACCCCACGGTTTACGAATATATAGTCGGACGAGCAGAAATTGCCCAAGCGAACTGCCGAACTGTTCCCGTAAACCAATGCTTTGGCATCGTTGTTCTGTTGCAACAGCGTGTGAAAACGCTTCACTGCCAACATCTGCGAATAGGCTGGAACGTACATTTGCGCACTGGTTGTGGCATCGTTTAAAGCCTTTTGCCAACCGTGATAGAATTTTGAAGTGGCAAAATCTTCCAAACCGTTTGCCAACGCCTTGATGAAAGCATTGCTCTGGCACTGCACTATGGCGGTAAGGTTGGTGAATGTGTCGCGAATATCGCCACGTGGGTCTATCAAAATAGAATCTGTTGGGGTGCAACTCCGCAAGAACTGTTTGCACAGCTTGCTCACCAACGTGCCGCCTATATATATAATAAGGTCTGGGCGCAATGCTTCCGTGTCTTCTGCAATAGCTATTGCCGCATCGACAAGCTGCGGTGCGGTGTCAGTAACATCGGAAAGCTTGTCTTGTATCACCACGATTCGTTGGCGCAACCTTACTAATTCCGCCTTCACTTCTGCCATATCAGCCCACGCTTCCTGCCCGATGATGAGCAAAGGGCGTTGCGCCTGTCGCACCATTGTTACAATATCGGCTACGGCTGCATTGTCGTTGCAGACAGATGTTGCAGAAATATGTCGTTCTGTGGGCAAGGTTGCCATATTGTAATCGAATAACGGCTCGCTTATTGGTACGTTGATATGCACTGGGGCATACGCAAATCGCTTGCATTCTATGAGAGCTTCGTTTACCAAACGGTCGCAATACCAATGTTCTTCCTTCGTTTTGGGTTCGATAAGGTGGACGCTCTTGCGTACAAACGGAGCGAGTGCGTTGGCTTGTGGCATGGTTTGTCCGTCCGATTGCCCTATCCATTGCTGGGGGCGGTCGGCTGAAACAACTATCAAAGGTAGGTTTTGGTAATACGCTTCTGCCACGGCAGGCGCAACATTCAGCAGTGCCGACCCCGACGTAACGCAAATAACAACGGGCGAATGGGTACTCATAGCGACGCCTAAAGCAAAGAATGCTGCCGAACGCTCATCGGTTACAGGATAGCATTTTATCTCTTTGCATTCACAAAGATTGTGCACAAGCGGCGAGTTTCTCGAACCAGGGCACACCACAGCCTGCGTTATGCCGTGCTGAACGAGCAACGCCGTCAGGATATTTACGTTTTCTTTGTTACTGAACATCTTTATTTTTGCGTTTTAACGAAGTAGTTGTCGCATTGTCGATAGCTTGGCTTCGGTTTCTTTCCATTCGCTTTCTTCCGTGCTTTCTTTCAGTATCCCGCCACCGGCATACAGGTTGCATACCCCTGTTTGCATCTGCATACAGCGCAACGATACATAAATGTGCGTGTTGCCTTGTAGGTTTAGCGGTCCTGCAAAGCCACTGTAATAAAGTCTTTTGTTCGATTCGTTGGCAAGAATGAATGCCTTTGTTTCGTCTTTGGGCATTCCGCAAACCGCAGGTGTTGGGTGAAGGTCGGACAGAAGTTGTCCTATGGCTGCATCGGGGCGTAGCTTGAAACTGAAGTCGGTGCGCAGATGCACCAAATCGGCAGCCTGCGTGGTGTATGCTCCTTCTTCCTTTATCTCATCGGCACAGCGTTCCAAGCACCTTTTTATATAGAGAGAAACGTACTGTTGCTCTGCCTTGTTCTTTGCCGACCATTCTACTCCGTTCTCATTGTAAGGCATTGTGCCTGCCAAAGCCATAGTCCGCCATTCCTTACCATTGCCATCGAGCAGTATTTCGGGCGTTGCCATCAGCCAAATGCCCGATTGTGGGGTGGAAAAGAGGGCTACAAACTGGCGTGGATACTTCTTGCAAGCCTGCCAAAACACCTCTTCGGGTTGTAAATCGTGGGAAATTTGCTCCTGCACACAACGCGAGAGCACTATTTTAGCAAACTTGTTGTTTGCTAATTCTTTATGAAAGGCAGCAAAATCTCTGTGATATTTGGTTCTGTCTGCTTCTTTTTCGTTTACTTCTTCTTCCTTTTTTGCTAAAGACTGCACCTCCTTTACAGGCATCGTACGCACTTCGTCGGGCTGCAAAAGTAGTATGGGACAATCGGCTGACGGACTGAACGGTGCAATTACAAAGCCTTCCTTGCCGTCTAATTCGGTAAGCGACGACAACTCTGAAGGTGCGGAATGCTGCACCAACATTGTACATTCTTCGGCAAAAGGCAATCGGTAAATAGCAAACGAACGCATAGTCAAGACTCTTCTTTACTCCTCTTTCTTTTGTGAATGAACGATATAGTTCGTAACCTGCACCGACGAAATGAGTTCTCCTTCATCGTTCTTTACGTCTATGTGCCATACGTGCAACTTATGCCCTTGGTGCAGAATGCGTGCATAAGCCGTAACCGTACCGCCATAGGGCATAGCCTGAACGTGGTTTCCGCTTACGTTTATGCCCAAAGCCATTTTGCCGTCGCAAAGTGCCATAGACCCTACGCCTGCCACATTCTCTGCCAATGCCAACGTGGCACCACCCGAAAGGAATCCGAATGTCTGCTTGTTTCTATCATCAACAGCCATTTTTGCCATCAGTGTATCGGGCTCAGGAGTTGATATGAAGCGCATACCCAAGGTGCGGCTCAACCCCTCTTCGTTCTCTAAACGGGCACTGTACTTGTCTACGTTCATTACTTTTTTATGTATAAATAGATGTGTTTAATGACTAATACTTCATAGCTGATAGCAGCTAACTACTGCAAAGTTAGCAATAAACTATCAGATAACGAAACTAATATATGAAATTCTATTGCCGTTCGGTAAAACTTTGAGCTTACCGAAACATCTGTAAAATAGCCTTTAAACCGCTTGTCGTTCGCCGTTTTTCGGCAGTACGGCAAATTATTTACGTGTAAATAAATATTTTTCTACGTGTAAGTAAGAATTTATTTACATGTAAGTAAATATTTCTCAACGTGTAGATAATTCGACAGCTTGCTTTTAAAGCCGATAAAAGGCTGAATTTCAATGTTATAATTCAGCCTTGTTTTTAGTGCGTGCATAAGCAGGTTGCAGAGTAACAATAATAAAAAACCTCCCTGCTCGATGTTTATCGGACAGGGAGGATTTTGGTGTTTACAGATTAATGGTGTTTACTTCACCACGATTTTCTTGCCATTGTGGATATAGATACCGCGTGTTGGGTTCAGCACTCTGCGTCCTTGTAAGTCGTAGTAGTAGCCGTCGCCCACGCTCTCTTTTGTCTTGTCGGTTATGTTTTCAATGCTGTTTGGCTGCTGTCTGTAACCGAAAGTAATGGTTCCATCTTCGTGAACCTTGATGTCTTGCACAGCGTTTTCAATCGAAGTCTTGTCGTAGAACGTCAGCTTATCGATGTTCATCTTGTTCACACCATAGAGGTTTTCTCTGTGTGCGCTATAGTTAAGCTTTTCGCCATCGGCAGGAATCATATATGCACGCATCTTCTGTGCATTGGTGTTCACGTTGTTGCTTGCCCAAGTATATTTGTCGTAAGCATAGTGGCTCAACATCAAGCCATCGCCGAAGGTGAATGTTTCGTAACCACCGCCTCTGTTTTCTTTGTATTCTTTTGGATACCAAGTGTCTGAAGTTCTGTTTTCAAGAATGAAATACTCCAAACGACTGTTGGGTGAACGTACGATTGCTGCCAACTGTCCTTCCTTGTTTGACACTGGGTCGAGCTTGACAGTCTCTGGTTCTGTGAGTTCTTTTATCTTCAACCAGCCTAAGTAAGAACGTTCGTAAGCTGTGTAACCGATTGGTGCGTTTGCACGGTTCACGTAAGGACCAGCGTCCATGATAGACCAGAAACCGAATGGGTTGCGAGGTAGCGTAACGTATGGATTGGTGTTGTAGAAGTCTGGCAAGCCCAATGCATGCCCCAATTCGTGGCAGAAGATACCCATACCCATGAGCTTTCCATAATGGTCAAGCTCGTTTCCAACAAAGAAAGAATTGAAGTGTGTGCCTTCTATATTTTCTTCAATGTCCTGCTCTTGTGGCCAGATATAGTTCTCGTAAAGAGGGTCGTTTGGGTCTTCGGTAGCCTGTCCGCGACCTGCATAGAACAAGCAGATAAGCTCTACCTTGCCTGAAGTGGGGTCTTTGAACTTGTCGAAACTGATGCCTTGTTCTGTGGCTTTCTTCACAACGTCTCTCAGCAACTGTGCAACGTTCTCGTTTTTGCCATAGTATGAATAGGCGTGGTCTACCTTGATAGGGCCTATTATCTCGAAGGTTGGTACAAACATACCACGGCTCTGAGATTCGAAGAAGTCTTTTACAGAACCCACGCAGAGTTTTTCTTCGTTGTAGCCAGGTTCGTTGCAATAGCGTGTCATCTTCTCTGGAGTCGTCGTTTGTAGAAACTTCTTGTTTGTAAACTCTACCATGATGGCAGGCACGAGAGGTTTTCCGATACTCTTGATACCGCCCACACCCGACTTGTTGAATGCGCCTAAACCGTCTTCAGTAGAAGCGCTGATAGCCTTGTGTGGTGCCTTGTGTGAAGCGTGTGCAGATACAGGCTTTAGCAAGTGCATATTCTTCTCGGTTCTGGTTTCGGCCAAGAATGCCTTTTCTTCTGCTGTACGGTCGCCCGCTTCGTGCGCGAGGTAAGTTGAAGGGTGAAGTTCTCCATCGCGTATAATTGCGTGATAGAAATTGTTGTCAGCACCTTTTACGATGATTTTACCATCGAGTGATGTGAAAAACACTGTACGACCACCTTCACCATGTACAAGAATCTTGATGCTGGTGCTGTCGCTTTGTTTAACAGTCCATACCTTTTGTAATGGACGAATTGCAAGTGTCGGAAGTGTAAATGTTACCGACAAAAGCATTGAGAATAAGATTTTTTTCATTTGATATAAATTGTATTATTACTTAATTTTGTTAATGGAGGCACAAATATAACTAAATTTCTCAGGAAACTCCTTATTGTATTATGCTCTTTTTGTATTTTTTAAGAATAAGCAGGCCGATAAAAGTAGTAGAAATGTAAGATTATACCATTATCGAAGTTAGACTAAGAAGGTGTTATTCATTTATGTATGTAGACAATATGCTCGCAAAAGATTCAAAAATATTGTATCTATCAGATAATCAATAGAATAAGAAATAATAAAGGATAAAAGGGTTACGACTTGGAAACGAGTGCGTTTCTTTCCAATTCTTTATTCTGCATTACTTCAAAGACCACTTAATCTTATAGTGCAAAGATAATTATTTTCCGCTGAAATACAATTCTAAAGCAAGAATTTTATACGGAAAAATCAATTACTTTTAATTATGTTTGGAAAAATAACCTTAAAAGTGTATCTTTGTACTTACGTATTCTGCAATATACAATGATAAATCAACAGAAAAAGGCGATAAATAGGATTAAAGCTGTTTTAGCAGAAAAACAATTGTCTGGCAAATGGCTGGCGAATGAAATAGGTCGTACAGAGAATACCGTTTCTCGGTGGTGTTCCAATAAAGTGCAGCCGTCCCTTGAGAACCTTCTTGAAATCGCCAAGGTGCTAAAGGTTGATGTGAGAGAATTACTTAGGTCAACCAAAGAATAACCTTATATGTCAAACAAATAATAACTAAAGAATAATAAATATGCCAGTACAAAGTGAAGCTGCTCTAGAGGACGGACTTATTGCTACTCTTCAGCAAATGAACTATGAATATGTACAGATTGAAGAAGAGAAAAATCTCCGGACAAATTTCAAAAGTCAACTTGAGAAACATAACAGGAAGAGACTGGAAGAAACCGGACGCACCGAGTTTACCGAAGCCGAATTTGAGAAAATCCTGATTTATCTTGAGGGTGGCACACGTTTTGAAAAGGCAAAGAAACTTCGTGACCTCTTTCCGCTTGAACTGGATGGCGGAGAACGCCTGTGGGTGGAATTCCTGAACCGCAGCCACTGGTGTCAGAACGAGTTTCAGGTTTCCCATCAGATTACAGTTGAAGGGAGAAAGAAGTGTCGTTATGACGTGACGATACTGATAAACGGTTTACCTTTGGTTCAGATAGAGCTGAAGCGTAGGGGGGTAGAGTTGAAACAGGCATACAACCAGATACAACGTTACCACAAGACTTCTTTCCACGGTCTGTTTGATTACATCCAGTTGTTCGTCATATCCAATGGCGTTAATACTCGCTATTTTGCTAACAACCCGAATAGTGGCTACAAATTCACGTTCAATTGGACAGACGCGGCTAATCTCCCTTTCAATGAACTGGAAAAGTTTGCCACCAACTTCTTTGATAAATGCACGTTAGGCAAGATAATAGGCAAGTATATCGTACTGCACGAAGGAGATAAATGCCTGATGGTGTTGCGTCCTTACCAGTTTTATGCCGTTGAGAAGATACTTGACCGTGTGAAGAACTCCAATAGCAATGGCTATATATGGCATACAACTGGTGCCGGAAAAACGCTTACTTCATTTAAGGCTGCCCAGCTTGTAGCCGAATCGGACGATGTGGATAAAGTCATGTTTGTGGTTGACAGGCACGACCTTGATACACAGACGCAATCCGAATATGAGGCATTTGAGCCGGGTGCTGTTGACAGTACCGATAACACAGATGAACTTGTGAAGCGTCTCCATGGAAATTCTAAAATTATCATCACCACCATCCAGAAGCTCAATGCTGCTGTCAGTAAGCAGTGGTATAGCAATCGGATTGAAGAAATCCGTCATTCTCGTATTGTGATGATTTTTGATGAGTGTCATCGCAGTCATTTCGGAGATTGCCATAAGAATATTGTCAGGTTTTTCGACAATACACAAATCTTCGGATTTACAGGTACACCAATCTTTGTTGAGAATGCTGTGGATGGGCACACCACAAAGGAAATCTTCGGCAACTGCCTTCATAAGTATCTGATAAAGGATGCTATTGCTGATGAAAATGTACTTGGTTTCCTCGTAGAATATTATCATGGCAATGCAGATGTAGATAACGCCGACCAAAATCGTATGACGGAAATTGCCAAGTTCATCCTTAATAATTTCAATAAGTCAACATTTGACGGTGAGTTTGATGCTTTGTTTGCCGTGCAGTCTGTGCCAACGCTTATTCGATATTATAAAATATTCAAGAGCCTTGATCCCAAAATTAGAATCGGAGCCGTGTTTACATACGCATCCAACAGCAGTCAGGACGACGCTCTTACAGGTATGAACACTGGTAGCTATGTGAGTGAAAGCACGGGCGAAGCAGATGAGCTACAGGCTATTATGGATGATTACAATGATATGTTCGGTACAAGTTTTACAACAGAGAATTTCCGAGCATATTATGATGACATCAATCTTCGTATGAAGAAAAAGAAAGCAGACATGAAGTCGCTTGACCTTTGTCTGGTAGTCGGTATGTTCCTAACGGGCTTTGACAGCAAGAAACTCAACACACTCTATGTGGACAAGAACATGGATTATCATGGATTGTTACAAGCATTCAGCCGTACAAACCGTGTATTGAATGAAAAGAAACGCTTTGGAAAGATTGTTTGCTTCCGTGATTTGAAAAGCAATGTGGATGCTTCTATCAAGCTTTTCAGCAACAGCAATAACCTTGAAGATATTGTCCGTCCGCCTTTTAATGAAGTCAAGAAGAATTATCAGGAACTTACGACAAACTTCTTAGAACAATACCCAACTCCCAGTAGCATAGATTTGCTGCAGAGCGAGAAAGATAAAAAGCTGTTTATCCTTGCATTCCGTGATGTCATTAAGAAACATGCAGAGATTCAGGTTTACGATGAATTTGAAGAAGATGCTGCAGATCTTGGTATGACAGAGCAGCAGTTTATGGACTTCCGAAGCAAATACCTTGATATTTACGATACATTTGCTGGGGGTAGCAGTCCTTCAGAAGAGAATCAGATGCCCGACGAAGATGCAGAGCCCACGGAAACTTCAACAGAGTCAGGTATTGATGATATTGATTTCTGTCTGGAATTGTTGCATAGTGATATTATCAATGTAACTTACATACTTGAACTGATTGCTGATCTCAATCCTTATAGCGTGGATTATAAGGAAAAACGTACATATATTATTGATACGATGATTAAAGATGCCGAGTTACGCAACAAGGCAAAACTGATTGATGGCTTTATACAGCAGAATGTGGATGATGACCGAGACAACTTTATGGCACGCAAACAACAGTCTGATGGTACAAGCGACCTTGAAGAACGATTGAACAACTATATCACGACTGAGCGGAACAATGCTGTAGATAAACTTGCAAAAGAAGAGGGCTTGGATGTAACGGTTCTCAATCATTACCTGTCTGAATATGATTACTTGCAAAAAGAACAACCAGAAATCATACAAGAGGCATTGAAAGATAAACACTTGGGACTGATAAAAAGACGCAAGGTATTAACAAGAATACTCGATAAATTGCGTTCTATTATAAGAACATTTAGTTGGGAATAGAATGATTAAAATAATAGATACATTAGAACTTACGCCTGATGGTGTAAGATTAGGAGGCACCTCAAAAGTTCATCTGCGACAAGGTGAACTTGATGGTGCTTGTGCAGTATATTCTCTAATGATGTATTTGATTATATTGCGCATATTTACATACAAACAGGTGACAGAAGGAAATAATATTAAGCGTTCCACTTCAAAGGGACGTATTATTAGAAATTTTCTTGAAAGGCAAGATGGACTTATCAGAAAAGGGCTTGGTTTTGCCGATGATATAAAAGACGGACTGCAATTTGCTGCAAAAAGTATTGTCGATTGCAATTATATTGCAAGCCGACAAGAAACAATAGAAACATTAAAAAGATGCATTGATGACAACAAACCGTTAATGATAGGGGTTGATTATAATAAAGTTGACGGACACGCTTTGTTAGCAATAGGATATGAAACCCGAAATGACAAAATAAAAAAAATCTTTTGTTTAGACCCAGGAAGTGACATTACCCCAGTTTCTTATTGGAATGCTGTCATTTCTATTGATGAACATTCAAATACGAAATACCGTGATTCATATTTCACGGCAAATGGAAACGTCAATAAAGTTACATTGGCTGATGCCATAAAAATCGAAAAAAAGAAATAACGATATGAGCGAAGAATTACAACAGAAACTCCGTGACCAACTTTGGGAAGTTGCTAACAAACTGCGTGGCAATATGTCGGCAAGTGACTTCATGTATTTCACCCTTGGCTTTATCTTCTACAAGTATTTGTCGGAGAAGATAGAGAAACACGCCAATGATGCATTGGTGGATGATGAGGTCACGTTCAAGGAATTATGGGCAATGGAGAAAGATGCTGATATAGAAGAGCTACAGGAGAGCGTAAAGACCGAATGTATCGAAAACATTGGCTATTTCATAGAACCCAGCTTCTTATTCTCATCCGTTATTGAGAGTATTAAAAAGAAAAAAAATATTCTGCCGATACTTGAGCGTTCATTGAAGCGTATAGAGGACAGCACGCTTGGACAGGATAGCGAAGAGGATTTTGGTGGACTCTTTTCTGACATAGACCTTGCTTCACCTAAGTTGGGCAAAACAGCCGATGACAAGAATACATTGGTAAGCAACGTTCTTCTTGCTCTTGATGATATTGACTTTGGTGTGGAGGCTTCACAAGAGATTGATATTCTTGGCGATGCCTATGAGTATATGATCAGCCAGTTTGCCGCCGGTGCAGGAAAGAAAGCCGGTGAGTTTTACACTCCGCAGGAAGTTAGCCGTATCTTGGCTGAAATTGTAACCCTCGGCCATGCACGCCTTCGCAATGTTTATGATCCAACCTGCGGTAGCGGCTCTTTACTGCTCCGTGCAGCAAGTATAGGACATGCTAATGAGATATTCGGACAGGAGAAGAATCCCACGACCTACAATCTTGCCCGCATGAATATGCTCCTTCATGGCATCAAATTCAGCAACTTCCGTATTGAGAATGGCGACACACTCGAAGCTGATGCTTTTGGTGACTCTCAGTTTGATGCCGTTGTTGCCAACCCTCCGTTCTCTGCAGAGTGGAGTGCTGCTGATAAGTTCAACAATGATGACCGTTTCAGCAAGGCAGGACGGCTTGCTCCACGCAAGACAGCTGATTATGCGTTCATACTCCACATGCTTTATCACTTAAACGAGGGTGGAACTATGGCTTGCGTTGCTCCTCATGGTGTTCTCTTCCGTGGAAATGCTGAGGGTGTAATCCGCCGCTTCCTCATTGAGAAGAAAAACTATGTGGATGCTATCATCGGCCTGCCTGCCAACATCTTCTATGGCACAAGCATCCCTACCTGTATTCTGGTATTTAAGAAATGCCGTAAGGAAGACGACAGTATTCTCTTCATTGATGCCAGCAAGGATTTTGAGAAGATAAAGACACAGAACAAGCTGCGCCCACAGCATATACAGAAGATTGTTGACACCTACCGTGATCGCAAGGAGATTGAGAAATACAGCCACCTTGCCACTTTGGAGGAGATAGCCGAAAACAACTACAACCTCAACATTCCTCGTTATGTTGATACTTTCGAGGAGGAAGAACCTATTGACATCCATGCCGTAATGAAGGAAATCAAGGATCTGGAAGCCAAGCGTGCCGACCTTGACAAAGAAATTGAAGGTTATTTGAAAGAATTGGGAATAATGTAAAATATTGGGTCTCAATTTATAATTTCAAAATAAGAAGTTATGGCGAAAGATAAGGAAAATACAAAACGACAATCAACTGAATCGGTCGCAAATTGCGACCTCATATTGGAGCTTCTATCAAGGACTTGGGTAAAAAGTGGTTCGGCTTTACTCTCATGCATGACATTGCAGCAACTGAACTCATCAAGAAAATTAAAGAATAATGACTATGGCAGAAAATAAAGATAAAAAAGTCCTCAATGTCCCAAATCTGAGATTCCCGAGTTTCAAGGGGAGTGGGAAAAAACAACATTTGGGAATATTGCAACAGGGCTCGATTATGGTATGAACGCTGCTGCGAAATCCTATGATGGGGAAAACAAATATATTCGTATCACAGATATTGACGAATCATCATCAACTTATGATGACAAAGATATTGTTTCACCAGATGGAACGTTGTCGGATAACTATCTAGTAAAGGAGCGAGACATTCTATTGGCAAGAACAGGAGCAAGCACTGGTAAAACTTATCTTTATAGAAAATCCGATGGAAAATTGTATTATGCTGGTTTCCTGATTAGGGCAAATGTAACAACGCACAATCCTTATTTTGTGTTTTCCCAATTACATACACATAGATATTGGAGATGGGTATCTATCATGTCTGCACGTTCTGGACAACCAGGTATCAACTCGCAAGAATATTCCTCTTTCCCAGTTTTTACAACATCAATACAGGAAGAAAACAAAATTGCCAAGTTACTATCCCTCCTTGACGACCGCATCTCTACCCAAAACAAAATCATTGACAAGTTGCAATCCCTAATCAAGGAATAAGTAATAGACTACTCTATGCTGATAATAGTATGTCTATTCGGATTGAAGAGATGTTAATAGAACGCTCGGAAAGAACAAAGAAAATAATCAATATGAGATTTTAAGTTCTACTGTGAATGGAATATTTTCACAACGAGACTATTTCTCTAAAGATATAGCAAGTGATAATAATGTAGGGTACAAGATTATTCATCTCCATGATATAGTACTTAGCCCCAAAATTTATGGATGGGAAATATCAATTTCAATGACAAATTCGATATAGGAATTGTTTCACCCTCCTATAAGGTCTTTTCGATAGCAGATGGTTTTGACAAAAAATATGTTGCTGCTTTACTAAAGACGCATCATGCCTTATACAACTACATGCTGGTATCTGAACAAGGGCAAGTATTGTTAGAAGAAATTTAAATTATGAAGCTTTTGAACAGTTAGTATTCAAAATACCCTCACTTAATAAGCAACAAGAAATAGGTCATGTTATCTCTTTATTGAAATCTCAATTAGAGAATGCTAATTTACTTATAAAACTTACAATTCACAAAAGCAATATTTGCTCCGTCAGATGTTCATATGAACATCTGACGGAGCAAATATTGCTTTTGGCTGTTGAGTAATTCTAATATTGATAACTCATTGTCGATTTTGCATCAATGCTTCTCAATGTTGACGCAATTTCTATATTGCGAGAATGTCCATAATTTGGAATCATTATTCTGCGAACAGTATCAGCGTTGATATTGCTCTGTGTCCCTGTTTCTAGATACTTGTAAAGGTGGCGATACTTAAAATGTGACAAGTAGTAATACAGATAATCCAATAAATTTGTGTCTTTGAGCTGCATCGCAAACATTGCTTGACTTGTAGCAATAGGTATTTCATTTATAGTTACCAAGCCAACCGATGCATACATTGACATTATTAAACTATACTTTGGAATTATCCATGCCGAAGAGTTTTCTAATCCGCTTTGACTCAAATGATTTTCTGTGTATTTAATATATTTACCTTGCTTTGTTATATCGTTAATACTCAAGAATGGTATATCTCCATTATAGTAATCTTTATTTGTAGAAGTTGGAGTGCCTCCAGCCTTACCTTTTGAGAACAAAGTGTCTAATCTATTCCACTCATTAGGTATTTGCACAAATACCTGCTTACTAATTGTAGACCTTAGTTTTTCAAGTCCTCAATGATTTTGTTTTGGGTAGAAATACGCTCGTCTATTAACCGAAGCAACGTGGCAATTTTCTTCTGTTCTCCTTTTGAAGGAATACCAATATAACATTCAGAAAAGTTCTTGCTGTTAATTGAATATATCTTTGTGCCCTGTGCAATTCTTCTAATCTGTTGATGAAATGCCTTAGAAGAAAAGGCATACCCTTTATATCCGACAATGGTTTTATGCTGGTTGTCTCTTCCATGAATAGTATGCAATCCACAAATCACATTCTTACCGCTAAGATTATAGAACTCAACAGCTTTAGCAACTTCGTTCGTATCTTCCGAAGCATCAGCAAAAGCAATATCCCTTCTTGACAAAGCTCATAGTTTTTGGAGTGTTGCCACTCACAATATTAGGCAATTTGTCATTATCAAGGTCAACCATTGTTGGCAATCCTACATGTATCAAACCATAATGTAGATTTAGAATAGCATTCGTGCCATATTCTAATTTATCCCAACTAAGTGAGTTTGTTGAATAGAAGTCCAATAACTCCGAAACCTTACAGTTCTCCCACTCCCCTCAAACTCCGGAAATCTTAGATTTGGGACATTAGTTAATACGTTTCTCTAATTATTATGTACTTTTCTATATTAAGGATTAAATATGAAAGCAAAAACAATTAGAGAAATTGCGTTGGCTTGGAAAAGTGAAAAGCAACGCTACGTTAAGCAGTCCACATACGCTGCTTATGTGTTAGTTTTGGAAAATCACATACTTTCATCGTTTGGTGATTGTGATAGTCTTAGTGAAAAACTTGTACAAGAATTTGTGCTACAAAAACTTAATGCTGGTCTCAGCATTAAAACGGTGAAGGATATTCTCATTGTCTTGAAAATGGTGATGAAATTCGGAGTAAAGAACGGTTGGATGAACTATTGCGAATGGGACATCAAGTATCCAACTACAGGAATCAATAAAGAAATGGAGGTGCTGACAATAGCACACCATAAAAAGATTCTCGATTTCATCAGGCAGAACTTTACATTTCGCAACCTTGGCATCTACATTAGTCTAACCACAGGCTTGCGGATTGGTGAAATATGCGGCTTGAAATGGTCGGACATCAATACGGACAGCGGTATAATCACCGTAAACCGTACCATTGAGCGTATCTACATCGTAGAAGGTGAGCGCAGGCACACAGAATTAGTCATCAACAGCCCAAAGACCAAGAACTCTTGTCGTGAGATACCAATGACCAAAGAACTCTTGGCTATGGTGAAACCACTGAAAAAAGTAGTAAATGTTAATTTCTATGTGCTGACCAACGAAGAAAAGCCTACTGAGCCACGAACCTATCGAAACTATTATCATCGGTTAATGAAGCTTTTGGACATTCCCCGGCTGAAGTATCACGGGCTGCGCCACAGTTTCGCCACACGCTGCATTGAAAGTAACTGTGACTATAAGACGGTTAGTGTGTTGCTCGGGCATGCGAACATCACTACAACTCTCAACCTCTATGTCCATCCCAATATGGAACAGAAGAAGCGTTGTATTACGCAGATGCTTAAATACCTCAGGAAGTAATGCTATTCTACATTTTTTTGCGATAGTCAATTGTCAAACTCACCGTCTGCTCTTGTAAGATGGTGAGTTCTTTTGTCAGTAGGATAAGTTCATGTAACAATGCCTTTACGCTTTTCTCAGCCGTATAAAGGTGCATCAGACGTACTACTTGATTATAGTTTGTCCCAACCCTATGTACTTGGGCTGTGAGTTCGGAGAGCTTGCGGTGGTACTCCACGGCGGACTTGTCTACTGTGATTACTTTGAAACTTTCCCCGAGTATTCGGGCACGAACAAAATCGGACTTGCTCGCTGCCCCCGACTTGTTGTACAGGTCGATGGCTCGCAGTTGGTCTTTCACATCTGGCATACGGGTGTCCCATCTGTCCCAGCGTGGCACTTCTACGGTATTTCGGTGTCCGTAACGGTTGTTATTGGCTATTTCTAATTTGGGCATAATCTTAGTTGTTTTGTTTGCTATCTAATCACGACTTTGGAGTGATTTAATCCCCCTTTTGGGGCAAGGGGCTTTGTGGTACAAATGTCAATTTGTGGTACAAAGACACACCTTGCCAGTATAGAGAAAGAGATAGTTTGTTATGTTCCATAAAGTAACCTTTCTGGGGTGCTTTTAATAGACGAGAGTTCAAAGTTCAAGAAGTAAGTCAAGAGATAAGTTTAGACTAATTTCTTGACTTACTGACTTTATGAGCTGACATATTTTTGACTAAAGTTAATTTTAACTTAGGTCGAAACTAATTTCTTGACCAAAGTCACAACTGACCATTTGACTTAAGTCGCGACTGATGTCTTAACTTAACTCATAACTTACCTGTTTGCGGTATTGGATTATAATGCCTTTCAAGCATTGTCTGTATGTCGCTCTGCTTGTATAGTATCTTCCCTCCGATTTTGTAGAAAGGAAGCGTTCCTAAGTTTCTGTACTCTTGGAGCGTGCGTGTGCTGAGCCGTAATTGGCTGCAAACCTCCTCACCCGAAAGGTAAACTTCACCGCCCAGCATCGGACGGGCGGTAGCGCAATAACGCTCCAGTTTCTTTAAGATGCCCTCCATCAGTTGTGCAAACATCTGCATCTGAGGGGCTTGCTGTGTAATGATTTCGTTCTCTGCCATAGTTTATTCATTTTTTGAGTTCAGTATCTCCATGATGTCACTCTCCTTGTAATAGCACTTGTGTCCAATCATTGAGAAAGGGATTTTCCCCGTATCTCTGTATGATTGCAGGGTACGCTTGCTGATACCGAGTCTGCGACATACAGCTTCGTTGTCGAGCCATTCGTCCGTTTCGGGCGGATTGCCGATGAGTTGTTCGATACTGTGGATAAAGTCTGCAAATTCGGAGTGGTGTCGCTCCCACACTTTGCGGTCGATGATAATGAGTTTCATTGCCTTAATTTTGTTTTGATTACTTTGTTGTTGCTCGGCAAACAAACTGTTATGCAGCCCATTGCCGTACTTCTCGGGTGCAAAAGTAAACCCTCGGAAGCACCGCTGCAAGAAATGAGGATAAGCAGGGAAATAGAGAGAAAACAAGAGAAAAGACCAAAGGAGATCCGTCTGTGTTATTGCGGTAATGAGATGAGGTGCCGGTTCGTTCCTTTTATTATTTTGTTGTTTTATCGATAATTCGATAGTTCGACAAATCGAGATATCGAAGTGTCGATATATAGTTTTATCGATAGATTATTTTGACGATATATAGTTTTGACAACAGATAGTCATGACAACAAATTGTACAAACAACAGATTGTCCGTATTATCGTCAGTCCTATCTGTTGTTGGTTGTTACGCCTTGCGTCCAAAGAGCCTGAGTATGCCGTATTCTTGTCGTGCCTATACTCTCTACGGCAGCCCAGCCCTGCAAGGTTGGGAGAGATGAATACGACCGCACGGATATTGGGAATAGCGATACAGCCATAAAAAAGAAAAATCCTGCGGTGGAGATTCTTCTCTCCATCCGCAGGACTCGACCTTGTCAGGGCAGATAGGCTACCGTTGTACCTTTGCACGATAAGAAACGGCTTCAGGGGCTTTGAGTGTGCCTTTGCTTACAACGCCTTCGGACTTGCTTCCTCCGTCAGTCTGACCGTTGGCAGATTATTGCTCTCAATGAGCAGCACTATCGTGCCTGTGAGTTCGGTGTAAAGACGGTCGTATTGTCCGCTTGCGGCAAATGTGTCCGTCAAACCGAACTTGTCGAATGTGGCTTGAACAGCCTTGTTCGACAACAATATGGGTGCAAGCTTCTCAGGGAGTGGTGCAGGCAGTTCCCTCTCAAACTCGTTCTCCAAGACAGAAACAAGCGTGTCGTACTTGGAAAAGTGCAAACCTTGACACAATACCTCACTTGCTATGCTCTCCGCTTCGGGGTGCGTGAATCCCTGCACTACAGCATCGCAGTAGGTGGTAAGAGCCATATCAGCCCGAGCGGTGATAAACTCCGTGTCGTGCAATCTTTCGGGGTGATGCTCACTCATATAACTTCTTAATTTCAACCGAAAGTAGGAAAGTTCCTGTTTGTTGTTCTCTTTCATAATCGTTTGGTTTTCAATCGTGAATAATAAATGTTTGGTAATTACTTCCTTTTTATGCTTGTTGCAATGGAACGTTCTGCCGTGCTATCGACTCACAATAACCCTCAAATACAGAATGCTCCCTGTCAGTGAGTGCAGTCATATCCTCCTGTATCTTGTGGTCGGTTATCTTTCCGTAGATTTGTGTCGTGCCGATATTGCTGTGTCCGAGCATTTTGCTGAGCGTTTCCATTGATATGCCGTTGGATAGGCATATCGTGGTTGAGAATGTGTGGCGAGCCATGTGAAAGGTCAAGCCCTTATCTATCTGGCATATCTGCCCGATGTTCACACATGCAAAGGATGCTTTCCTTATTGTGAGATTGGGGAATATCAAGTCGTCCGCTTTCTTATCCTTGATATAAAGCGAAAGGATTTGCTTGGCAATGGGCAGGAGTGGAATGATGGCTTCCACGTCTGTTTTCTGCCTTTTGATGCGGATTTCCTCTGTGCCGTCAGCATTATAGATGATATGCTTCGGTTTGAGCCGTTGCATGTCCACACGAGCCAAACCGGTGAAGGCACAGAAAAGGAATAGTTGCCTTGCTCGCTCAAATTGCCTGTCAATGATGGGCGTTTGTAATACTCGTTGCAGCTCCTCTGTAGTGAGATAACGCCTTGTGCGGTGTGGAAGTTCTGCTTTGTAGTCTGCAAACGGATCGATGCGGATATACTTCTTCTGCTGACCTATGCCGATGAGTTTTCTAAGGAAGATGACCGCTACCTGAATAGTGGCAAGAGAAAGGTTGCGCTCTGATTTAAGGTAGAAGTCCATCCCTTCGATAAAACCATAGTCAAGCGATGAGTAGCGAATATCCTCCAGCCCCAAGCGTTCACGCAAATAAGCCTCAATGAGTTGTGTGGCATAGATGTAGTTGGCAAAGGTCGGTTTGGCTACCGTTATTCCCACACAAGGACGCTTTTCCTCAATAAATAGTTGGGCTTCCTCCAAAAGAAAACCTTTGGGCTTGTCTTCTTCCATGAGTTCACGCTTCAGTAACTCGGCGGTGATATAGCCACGTTGCCAAACCAATTCTTGGTATTTGCCTTTGGCTTGTTCCTCTTTGGTTTGCAAGTAGCGGTTGATTTCCTTTGTTTCTTCGCCTATACCTTTGCACCGTCCCTTACGACTGTCCCAAAGTTCGGGAGCGATTTCCTTTCCCGTGCTGTATTGTACCTGTTCTCCGTCTATGGTGATGCGCCCCATAATCGGGCATTTGCCGTTCTTTTTCTCTTTGGAGCGATTAATATAAAAGAGTGTCTTGAATGTACTTCGTGCCATGATGTCAAAGTTTTAGGGTGAATGTATCTTGTATTCGCTGCTGCACTATCTGCATATCCCTATGTATTCTTTCGGAGGAAACAGCTGCATATACCTGTGTTGTTCTCAGGTTGGTGTGTCCGAGCATACGGCTCACCGTTTCAATAGGTACACCTGCCGAAAGCGTGATAAGCGATGCAAAGGTGTGTCTTGCCATGTGAAAGGTCAGCGGAGTTTCCATACCGATATTTCGCTGTATGTGGTGCATGCCATTGAGGATAATGTCGGTGGTCGGCACGTCAAAGACAAAGCCTGCACGCTTTCCCCTGTACCGCTCCATTATCGCCCAAGCAGGGGGAAGTACTTGTACACGATACGGGGTCTTGGTCTTCATTCGTCTGCCCTTGATGCAGAGTTCGCCTTCTTCCAAGACAATGTTTTCCTCTCTCAGATTGCGGACATCGGAGATGGCAAGCCCTGAAAAGCAGGAGAAGACGAACAAATCACGGACAATACGATAGTTCTCCCATTCAATCTTCAACTCGATGATGCGCTCAAGTTCTTCCTACGTAATGCTTCTTGGTTCGCCTTTTGGTCGCTCGTAACTGTAGCCCAAGAACGGATAGAAGTCCAGCACACCTTTCTTCACCGCCATGCGGACGATGGTCTGCAAAGTAGACAAGGTACTCGATATGCTGCTGCGTTTCAGTTTGCGGTCAATAGTGAGATAATACTCGAAGCCCTCGATAAAGGCTTTGTCCAACTGTGAAAGGGGAACGTCGCTTACCCTGTGCTTCTTCTGCACATACTCACGAAGCAGGGAGAGTTGGTAGGTACGGAGTTTGAACGTCTTTAAGGCTCGGTCGATACCGACACGTTCCTTTGTCTGTGTGAGATACTCCCCAAAACTCTCCAAGAGCAAGGCCTGACGGTGGATTTGCCCCTGATAGGCATCCCTCACGTCTGTGGCGGTAAAAGAATCTTCTCTTTCACAGAGTTCATGAAAGCGTGCGTGGATGAGTGCGGTGCATTCACCGAGTTTCTGATTGACGGACACAGCCATGCTGCTCTTACCGATGAGCCGTTGCTTGCGGCTGTCCCAAAGAGCAATCGGAGTCTTACACTTGGTGGAGAAGCCCGAATGGGTTCTGCCAACGGAGATTCGCCCGATGACAGGCACAAGTCCTCTCTTGTCGGTTCGTTTCGCCTGAACGAAGAACGATACTTTGAGTTTGTTTTCTTTCATTTTTCTGTCGTTTTTTCTAAATTTCCTTTGCTTGCAAAGGTACAGATGAACAAGTATTCCTGAGCGATGCAGAAAAATGAAAGATGAAGAATAAAAACCTATGACACAGTTGTTTACCTTCAATTCGTAACCCCTTTTTGCTTTTTCCCTGATGGGTTACGATTTGGTAACGGAACTCCTGCCGTTTAATGCTCGTTCTTGCTTAGCCTCAAAATAGTAAGAAAATGCTAAATGATGATATTCCAAATAGTTACATTCCTTGCGTTTCCCCCTATTTCCCTTAATTCTTAATGACTGATTATGCCATTAAAATGAGTTATGATATACATCTTTTATTTGTTTGTTATTAACGCTTTCTCCAATCGTTCGGGCTGTTCGGGGTAGAGATGTATTTTGGTTTGCTGTTTCGTTGTGATGGTTAGTACAGAGTAGAACCGTTTCTTCCGAATGCTTACAGCTGCTATTTCGTTTAAGGGCAGCGTGCGTGTCTTCACTTCGTTCGTTGTTTTGTACGTCAGCAAGTTGCCTTCTATCTTTATCGTCATGCGGTAATAGTAGGCGATATAGATTGCTATTGTACCTAAAAACCAAAAGACAGCGAAGAAATCGAAGTCGCTTGAACGAAAAAGGTAGTAACAAAGCATTGTTGTAAAAAGATAACCAGCAATTAAAGCCAATGCCATTGTGATTTTAAAGTTTCTGCTTGTTTGGTATTTCATAGATTTTTTATTTGCTTTTGCAAAGGTAATGAAAAGTTCGTTGTTTCTCAAAAGTGTAGTTAAAAATAGCTAATAAAAGAAGAACGGTTTAACATTTAAAAAGCAGTAAAATAGAACCGTGAAACATTAAGAAAAGGGTTGAGAAACTTAAAAAACAGTTTTGATTTTTCAAAAGCGGCACTCTTGACGACCAAAAGTTATGCTTTTACAAGGCAATAGTGGCTCTTTTGCAGGGCGAAAGTGTATGTTTTATAAGGCGAAAGTTATTCTTTCTATTACCTTTTTAGTTCCGTTTGCGTGGTAAACGCTGCGCTTTAATTGCACAGTGCTACCCACTAAGCGATGAACTTATTGATGTTCAGTAGGCTTATCGTTGCACGTAAAAAGTGGGCTTATTTGAAAACGATTTTATCTTTGTGCAGAAAACTGCCCTTCTCAGCGTGTTTCACGATTTTTAGTTTAACTTTTAAGGCGTGCTGTTTAACTTTGTTTCACATTATTCTTATGCAGCAATGCAAACGTAACCCATATATAAAGGTATAAAAAAGGCAAAAACAACAAGTAATTGCAAATAATTTATTAAATTTGCAAATCATAAAGATTATAATTCGATTAATAGAGAAAATGAACGTTTTAGAATTATCAGAACAGGAGATTGTACGCCGTCAGAGTTTGCAGGAATTGCGCAATATGGGTATCGACCCATACCCAGCAGCAGAGTTTCCAACCAACGCTTACTCTACGGATATAAAGGCTGAATTTAACGAAGACGAGAAACGCGAAGTCGTAATTGCAGGTCGCCTTATGGGACGCCGTGTAATGGGCAAGGCTTCGTTTGCAGAAATACAGGACAGCAAGGGCAGAATACAGGTTTACATTACCCGTGATGAGCTTTGCCCAACCGAGAATAAAGACATTTACAATGTTGTTTTCAAGAAGTTGCTCGACATTGGCGACTTCATCGGAATCAGGGGCTATGTGTTTAAAACGCAGATGGGCGAGATTTCGGTACACGCCGAAGAGCTCTCCGTACTTTCAAAGAGCTTGAAGCCACTGCCCGTTGTGAAGTATAAAGACGGTGTGGCTTACGACAAGTTCGACGACCCTGAACTTCGCTACCGCCGCAGATATATAGACTTGGTGGTGAACGATGGTGTGAAGGAAACATTTGAAAAGCGTGCCACAGTGTTGAGAACGATGCGCCGTTTCTTCGACGATGCAGGTTACACCGAAGTGGAAACACCTACGCTGCAGACTATTGCGGGCGGTGCAAGTGCGCGTCCGTTCATCACACACTTCAATGCGCTGAACACGGAAATGTATATGCGCATTGCTACCGAGCTTTATCTGAAACGATTAATCGTGGGTGGCTTTGAAGGTGTTTACGAAATTGGTAAGAACTTCCGCAACGAAGGTATGGACCGTTTCCACAACCCAGAGTTTACTTGTATGGAACTTTACGTGCAATACAAGGACTATAACTGGATGATGAACTTTACTGAAAAGCTGATAGAAAAGATTTGCACAGAGGTGAACGGAAAGCCCGAAATACAAGTGGGCGACAACCTAATCAGCTTCAAGGCACCGTTCCGCCGCCTTCCAATCCTCGATGCCATCAAGGAAAAAACAGGTTTCGACCTTTACGGAAAGTCGGAAGAGGAAATACGCAACATCGCTGTGAACGAGTTGAAGCTCGAAGGCATCGACAGCAGCTTTGGTAAAGGCAAGCTCATCGACGAAATCTTCGGCGAGTTCTGCGAGGGTACGTTCATACAGCCGACCTTCATTATCGACTATCCGGTTGAGATGTCGCCACTTTCAAAGATGCACCGCTCTAAGCCAGGACTTACCGAACGCTTCGAATTGTTTGCGAACGGTAAGGAAATTGCCAACGCTTACTCGGAGTTGAACGACCCTATCGACCAAGAAGAACGCTTCAAGGAGCAAATGCGATTGGCAGACAATGGAGACGACGAAGCAATGGTTATCGACCAAGACTTCCTGCGTGCCCTGCAATATGGTATGCCGCCAACATCGGGTATCGGCATCGGTATCGACCGTTTGGTGATGTTGATGACTGGGCAGGAGTACATTCAAGAGGTTCTGCTCTTCCCACAGATGAAGCCAGAAGCCAAAATGCCGCAAAGCAGCATAAAGGAATGGGCTGAGATAGGCGTACCCGAAGATTGGGTTTATGTGTTGCGCAAGTGTGGTTTCAACCTCATACAGAATATTAAAGAGGAGAAAGCGCAAGGCTTGCAGCAGAAACTTGGCGAGATAAATAAGAAATACAAGTTAGGATACGACAAGCCATCGGTTGATGAAATTCAACAATGGATTGACAAAGCACAATAACAAGAGAAAGGAAAGGCACTGCCTTTCCTTGTGAACAAGATATGTACGACGTAGGAAACATAGCAATCATCGGAAGCGGAAGCTGGGCTACAGCCATCGCCAAGATAGTGGTGGAACACACGCACCACATAGGTTGGTACTTTCGACGCGACGAAACAATAGAGCAATTTCGCAAGTTGGGGCACAATCCCACCTATCTGACAAGTGCTCATTTCGACACCAACGAAATTCGTTTGTCGTCAGACATCAATCGTTTGGTGCAGGATTACGATACGCTTATCTTCGTAACGCCATCGCCTTACTTGAAGGGTATATTGAAGAAGGTGAAGCACAAGTTGCACGATAAGTTCATCGTAACAGCCATTAAAGGCATTGTACCCGACGAGAACTTGGTTTGCTCGGAGTATTTCCGCAAGGTTATGAAGGTGCCAGAAGAAAACTTAGCGGTAATAGGAGGACCATCGCATGCCGAAGAAGTGGCTATGGAACGCCTTACATATCTTACCGTAGGTTGTACCGACACGGAGAAAGCACACGCCTTGACCGAAGTCTTGGTTTCCAATTACGTTAAAACAAAGGTGTCGCGCGATGTCCTTGGCATAGAATACGCTTCGGTTCTGAAGAATGTTTATGCTATTGCGTCGGGCATTTGCTCGGGTTTGCAGTACGGCGACAACTTTCAAGCAGTGATTATTTCAAATGCAATGCAGGAAATGGAGCGACTGCTTACCAGCATCAACCCCTTGCAACGCAGTATGGTAGACAGTGTTTATCTTGGCGACCAGCTCGTTACGGGATACAGCAACTTCAGTCGAAACCGCACCTTCGGTATGATGATAGGAAAGGGATACAGCGTTAAATCGGCACAAATGGAAATGGAAATGATTGCCGAAGGCTATTTCGGAACGAAGTGTATGAAGGAAATAAACCGACATTTGCACGTGAATATGCCTATCCTTGATGCCGTTTACAACATGCTGTACGAAGGTATAAGCCCCAAAGTAGAGATTAAATTATTAACAGATTCATTCAGGTAATACACAAATGGAAAGTATAAAATTAGACATTTCAAAAGCAGCTCAGGTGCTGAACCCGGGCACAATGGAATCGTATGCACCACAGGTGGCAGCAGCACAAGAAGCATTGGAGAAGGGAACTTGCCTCGGCAACGACTTCTTAGGTTGGTTGCATCTGCCTACAAGCATCACAGATGAGTTTATAAACGAGGTAAATGGTGTTGCCAACACCTTGCGCGAAAAGTGCGATTTTGTAGTGGTGGCAGGTATCGGAGGCTCTTATCTTGGTGCTCGTGCTATCATTGAAGCCTTGGACAACAGCTTTGCATGGCTCTTGAACGACAAGAAGAATCCTACCATTCTTTATGCTGGTAACAACATCAGCGAAGATTATTTGTACGAACTCACCGAGTTCTTGAAGGATAAACGCTTTGGTGTCATCAACATATCTAAGTCTGGAACGACCACAGAAACAGCTCTTGCTTTCCGTTTGTTGAAGAAACAATGCGAAAATCAGCGTGGAAAGGAAGAGGCAAAAGACGTTATTGTAGCCATTACCGATGCTGTAAAGGGTGCAGCACGCACGGCAGCAACACGCGAAGGTTACAAGACTTTCGTTATTCCAGACAACGTTGGCGGTCGTTTCTCAGTGCTTACACCTGTTGGTTTGTTGCCTATCGCAGTGGCAGGCTTCGATATTCTGCAGCTTGTAAAGGGTGCACAGGATATGGAAAAAGCAACGGGCGCAGATGTTCCGTTTGCTCAGAACATTGCAGCACGCTATGCTGCCATTCGCCAAGCACTCTATTCAGAGGTTGGAAAGAAGATAGAGATAATGGCAAACTTCCAACCAAAACTCCATTTTATGGCAGAATGGTGGAAGCAACTCTACGGCGAAAGCGAAGGAAAGGAGCAAAAAGGCATCTTCCCTGCAGCGTGCGACTTCACCACCGACCTTCATTCTATGGGACAATGGATACAGGAAGGCGAACGTTCAATCTTTGAAACGGTACTCTCTGTCGAAGAACCTAACAAGTCATTACTGTTCCCACACGACGATGAAAACCTTGACGGACTGAACTTCCTCGAAGGTAAACGCGTGGACGAAGTAAACAAAATGGCTGAATTAGGCACACGCCTTGCACACGTAGATGGCGGTGTTCCAAACATTCGCATCAGTATTCCGAAGCTAAACGAGTACTATATCGGACAGCTTATCTACTTCTTCGAGAAGGCTTGCGGTATCAGTGGCTTGGTACAACAGGTAAATCCGTTCAATCAACCGGGTGTGGAGGCATACAAGAAGAATATGTTTGCCCTGCTCGACAAACCGGGTTACGAGGAAGAAAGCAAAGCAATCAGAAAACGATTATAAACATAAAAGAAGCCCAGTCCATTGCTTAAATGGAGTGGGCTTTTTAGTTTTACAAGCAAAAATGTTCGAAAAAGCAATCGCACAATACAACAAACAGGCAGAACAACCTTTTGCACCGAAGGTTGTTCTTTTTGATATGGACGGTGTACTCTACAACTCTATGCCCAACCACGCAAAGGCTTGGCAAAGGGCAATGGCTGAATTTGGAATAAATTTCACTGCCGAAGACGCATACGCAACGGAGGGCGCGCGCGGCGTAGATACGGTGCGAAAGTATGCAAAGGTGCAGTTAGGAAAGGAACTAACTGAAGATGAAGCAGAAGAAATGTACCAACTGAAGGCGCGTTACTTTCACGAAATGCCTACAACAGATATCTTTGATGGTGTGAAAGACTTAATGCAAAAGATACAGGACAGTGGGTTAAGGATTGGCATTGTAACGGGAAGCGGACAGCGACAGCTTATTAACAGATTACTTTCTGATTTCAAAGACTTTATCAACGAGACACAAATAACCACCGCTTTCGATGTAAAACGTGGCAAACCGAACCCCGACCCTTACCTTATAGGCTTGCAAAAAGCAGGCAATTTCGCACCGCACGAAGGCATTGTCGTAGAGAATGCGCCCTTGGGAGTGCGTGCAGGCGTAGCCGCAGGGTGCTTCACGGTCGCTATCAACAGCGGTCCGCTGCCCGATACAGCCCTTCTCAGCGAGGGCGCAAACATTCTTTTCGATACAGTCAGCGACTTTTCCAATAGCTGGGAACAACTGATGACCTGCTGCAACCAATGATATAAACAGGTTGCAGCAAAGAAAACAACTCATATAATATAGCTTTTATCATTGCGCAAATACCCTTGTTTGTGCACGTTTTGTCGGTTTTTGTGCATTAAATTTGTTTGATTTATAAAAAAATCGTACTTTTGCTACACGAATTTAATTAAACAACGAGTATCTAAACAACACATTATATAATATGAGTTTGAAAATTGTTGTACTTGCAAAGCAGGTACCTGACACACGAAATGTGGGTAAAGATGCTATGACAGCAGAAGGAACGGTAAACCGTGCCGCATTGCCCGCAATCTTTAACCCTGAAGACTTGAATGCACTTGAACAAGCATTGCGATTGAAAGAACAATATCCCGGTTCAACAGTGGGTATCCTTACAATGGGACCTCCCCGCGCTGGCGAGATAATCCGTCAAGGTTTGTACCGTGGTGCCGATACTGGCTGGTTGCTGACCGACCGCAAATTTGCCGGTGCCGATACGCTTGCAACTTCTTATGCCTTGGCTACAGCCATTCAGAAGATAGGCGATGTAGACCTTGTAATTGGTGGACGACAAGCCATTGATGGCGATACAGCACAGGTTGGACCGCAGGTAGCACAGAAGTTAGGGCTAAATCAGGTTACTTACGCTGAAGAAATTCAGAAGATAGAAGACGGTAAGGCAACCATTCGCCGTATGATTGACGGCGGTGTAGAAACGGTTGAAGCCCCCTTACCCGTAGTTATAACCGTGAATGGCACCGCTGCGCCAGCACGTCCGTGCAATGCAAAGCTCGTGATGAAGTACAAATATGCAACCTGTCCTATGGAGCGCACAGGCAAGGAGCCTTGGGCAGAACTCTTCGAGCAGCGTCCTTACCTTACGTTAAATCAGTGGTCGGTAGCCGATGTTGATGGCGATGAAGAGCAATGCGGACTCTCTGGTTCGCCAACAAAGGTGAAGACCGTGCAGAACATTGTGTTCCAAGCAAAAGAAAGCAAAACCATCAGTGGCTCGGACGAAGACATTGACGGCTTGATAAAAGAATTGTTGGACGAGAAGATAATAGGATAAGCTATGAATAACGTATTTGTATATTGCGAAATAGAGCAGACAACGGTGCAGGAAGTATCGCAGGAATTGCTCACAAAAGGACGTAAACTTGCCAACCAATTAGGCGTAGAACTCCATGCCATCGTGGCTGGAACCGATATAAAAGGTAAGGTGGAAGACCAGATACTGCCCTACGGAGTTGATAAACTCTTTGTATTCGACGGCAAAGGCTTGTTCCCTTACACGTCAGCACCCCATACCGACATACTCGTAAACCTATTTAAAGAGGAGCAACCACAGATTGCGCTCATGGGCGCAACCGTTATCGGACGCGACTTGGGTCCTCGTGTGTCATCATCATTGACATCGGGTCTGACCGCCGATTGTACACAACTTGAAATCGGTGAATACGACGACAAGAAGGCTGGAAAGCACTACGACAACATCTTGTACCAAATTCGCCCTGCCTTCGGTGGCAATATCGTGGCTACAATTGTAAATCCAGACCACCGTCCACAAATGGCGACAGTCCGTTCAGGCGTTATGCAGAAAGCCATTTACGAAGGAACGGCAAGGCAAGAAGTGGTTTATCCAGAAGTAAGCAAGTATGTTGATGAGGCTGCATACGCCGTAAAGGTGATTGAACGCCACGTCGAAGCAGCGCAAAACAACCTGAAGGGTGCACCAATCGTTGTGGCTGGAGGCTACGGCGTAGGCTCAAAAGAAAACTTTGAAACGCTTTTCCAACTCGCCGACGTACTGCACGCAGAAGTAGGCGCATCGCGCGCAGCAGTAGATGCTGGCTGGATACCAACCGACCGACAGGTAGGACAGACTGGTGTTACGGTTCACCCGAAAGTATATATCGCCTGTGGCATTTCAGGGCAGATACAACACATTGCAGGTATGCAGGATTCGGGCATCATTATTTCCATCAACAACGACCCAGATGCCCCCATCAACCAAATTGCCGACTATGTTATCAACGGCGATGTAGGCGAAGTGCTGCCAAAAATGATTAAGTATTACAAGCAAAACAGTAAGTAACAGAAGAGGAGAAACAAACATGGCAAATTATTATACAGACCAACCAGAGATTGCGTTCCACTTGGAACACCCTCTGATGAAGCGAATTGTTGAGCTGAAAGAACGCAATTACGCTGATAAGGACAAGTACGACGAGGCTCCTGTAAACTATGAGGACGCCATAGAAAACTATAAGCGCATACTCGATATTACGGGCGAGGTGGCGGCAAACATCATCGAGCCAAACTCAGAATCGGTGGATTTGGAAGGTCCACACCTCATCAACAACCGCATGCACTATGCAAGCAAGACTTACGAGAATCTTGATGCTACCCGCAAGGCAGGACTTTGGGGTGTCAGCATGCCTCGTCAATACGGTGGCTTGAACCTCCCCAACGTGGTGTTCTCTATGCTTTCAGAGATGATTTCGTCTGCCGACGGCGGCTTCCAGAACATCTGGTCGTTGCAGTCGTGCATCGACACGCTCTACGAATTTGGCAACGACGAGCAGCGTGCGAAGTATATACCTCGTATCTGCAACGGCGAAACCATGTCGATGGACCTGACTGAGCCTGATGCAGGTTCCGACTTGCAGCGCGTAATGCTCAAGGCGACATTCGACGAGAAGGAGAATTGCTGGCGACTGAACGGTGTGAAGCGTTTCATAACCAACGGCGATTCCGACCTTCACTTGGTGCTTGCCCGTTCGGAAGAAGGCACACACGACGGTCGCGGACTTTCTATGTTCATCTACGACAAGCGCAATGGCGGTGTAGACGTGCGCCACATAGAGCACAAACTCGGTATTCACGGCTCGCCAACCTGCGAATTGGTCTACAAGAATGCGAAAGCCGAACTCTGCGGAAACACCCGTATGGGACTCATCAAGTACGTCATGGCACTCATGAACGGTGCTCGTCTTGGCATTGCAGCACAGAGCGTGGGACTTTCGAGCGAAGCTTATAAAGAAGGTTTGAACTATGCGAAGGAACGTGCACAGTTTGGAAAGAAAATCATAACTTTCCCTGCTGTCTACGATATGCTTTCTCGTATGAAGGCGAAGTTAGATGCAGGTCGTTCGCTGCTCTATCAAACAGCACGATATGTAGATATCTACAAGGCGTTGGAAGACATTGCACGCGACCAGAAACTAACGGCTGAGGAACGCCAGGAGATGAAGCAATACACCCGCCTCGCCGATGCGTTCACGCCATTGGCAAAGGGTATCAACTCCGAATATGCGAACCAGAACGCTTACGACTCAATTTCTATTCACGGCGGTTCAGGTTTCATTATGGAATACAAGTGCCAGCGTCTTTACCGCGATGCACGTATCTTCTCTATCTACGAAGGTACAACACAGTTGCAGGTAGTGGCTGCGGTGCGCTATATCACCAACGGAACCTACCTCAACATAATGAAGGAAATGTTGGAAAACGAAGTTTGCGACTGTATGAAGGACTTGAAGGCTCGTGTAGAACGCCTTGTTGCACTTTACGAAGAGGCTTTGGAAAAGGTGAAGGCAAGCGAATGCCAAGACACGATAGACTTCCTCGCACGCCGTCTGTACAATATGACCGCTGGCATCATAGAGTCGTTGCTCCTTATTGAAGATGCAAGCAAGGCACCAGAACTGTTCGAGAAGTCGGCAAACGTGTTTGTCCGTATGACCGAAGAAGAAGTTGCAGGCAGTGTGGCTTATATTAAGGCATTCGACTGTAAGGAACTCAAATATTTCAAAACAGTGGCAGAAGAAGCTGTTCAGTAAGAATAGATAGTTTTTTTAAAGTTAAATTAAGTGAAGGCAGCTAAGCGATTATGCTTAGCTGCCTCTTTTTTTCAACGCAATAATCCCATCTTTCATTCTCGTTTACAAGGGGTTATGCTTGCGATGCGTTTTTCTCTCAAATTCTTTACACGTAAATAAATATTTCTTTACGTGTAAGTAAATATTTATTTACGTGTAGAGAAATATTTATTTACGTGTAAAGAATTTAAGGTTGTTTGAAGAAAAGCTACAAAAGTCTTATTTTGTAAATAAAAACGCACGGATAAGCAAGAATGGTTTAGAATTTTTAAAGAATAAATTTCAAGTATATATGCAAATGTTCATATCTTTGCATTGAATAATTTATAGGTGAATAGAATATAAAAGAAAAAGTTTCAATTTGTTAGCATATTGCTGCTTCTGTTATCTTTACGGGTTTTGAAAGCACGTCGAAGAAAAACAGTGGTGAGAGAAATGAAATTTACCAACATCTTGAACTAAACATAAAGAGACAAACATAAAATCAGCACGGCGCCTATATTAATGTATAGACGTGCAAGTTAATTAATTAATAACAAAAGTATAAGAACGATGAAAAAATTATCTAATTTTGCGTGGCTCTTGGCAGCAATGTTAAGTGCCACAACATTAACAGCGTGTGGAGATAATAATAATGATGTGCAACATGAGAACATTAGCTCTGCTAATGTATCAGAAAGCCTGACTCAGGTTTTCACAGGTGGTATGCCTAAAGCTGTAGGTGGCTATTCTATTTCAAGAAATGCTCAAGGACAGGTATATCTCATGAAGAAATCTTGGGGTAGAGATAAAGTTGAATTTGAATACAAAGCTGCCAATTCGGGCAATACAAATGCTCCTGATGTGGTGATGACAGTAACCGACGACGATGACAGAAAGGTATATAACCTGTTTTTGAACAAAGACGGATATGTGCAGCACTGCGATGAAACCGAGTACGAAAGAGGCAAGGCTCCTAAGTCAGAAACATGGGACTTTGAATACAATGCTGACGGACAGCTCGTCAAGGTGGTAAGTTCGGAAGACGGATACGAAACAACCCACATTACCTATAAGGGTGGCAACATCGTTAGAACGTCGGTTGTATCGCGAGGAAGAGAAAAAGACAGACACGATATTTACTATACTTCAAATACTGTGGCTTCGCCTATCTTGAACAAAGGTAATATGATGTTCTTCGATACAACGTTTGACATCGACGTAGAGGAATTGCAATTTGCTTACTATGCAGGCTTGTTAGGAAAGGCTACAAAGCATCTGCCTGTACGTTCTATTGATGAAGAGAACGAAGTAACAACATTCAGATGGAAGTTCAATGCGAACGGTTACCCAACGAGTCTTTCAGAGGGCGACGATACGAAGAGAATTTCTTGGTAAGAAAACACAAAATACGAATATATAAACAAAGAATCAAGGGCAACGAAACTAAATCTTCGTTGCCCTTGTCGATGTTAAAAAGAAATACAATCTCTTTATTTTATAAATAAAATGTAAGGATAAGAAAGATAGTTTTAGACTTTTTAAAGAAGAAAGTTTAATAGTATAGGCAATTATTTATATCTTTGCTGCTGAATTATTTAGAATAATTAGAATATGAAAAGAAATGTATTTCTTTGTTTTGCCATATTCGCCACTTCCGTAATCTTTACGAGTTGTGGAAACGCATCGAAGAAAAGCAATGTAGAAAAAGCAGATACTGTTAGCCTTTTGGGACGCTGGACAACCATTGTTCCCACCGATTCTACGGCAGAAGTAGGCATCGAGCTGAAGGAAAACGGCGTAGCAGCCTCTATCAATATGCCGACTTTACCTTACGACCGTTGGCAAAAGGTGAACGACAGCACTATTGCCATTCACGGAACAAGTGTTTTCGATGGTGAAAAGATGGAACTTACCGACACTTTTGAACTGAACAAGGAAAAGCAAACACTCAATCAGTGTGGTACCGATATAGTGTATAAACGTGTAAACTAATTAATAACAAAAATATAAGAACAATGAAAAAATTATCTAATTTTGTGTGGCTTTTGGCGATAGCCTTAACTGCTACTATTACATTTACTTCATGTGGTAAGGACAAAGACGATCCTGTTGATAAGAATAAAGTAAAAGTAAACCCAGCAAAAGTTTTTGTCAATGGTATGCTTAAAGAAGCGGCTGGTTCTGTTTTTACTTTAGATGCCGAAGGTCGTGTATCTTCTATAGTCAACAAAGAAGAGAAAATAAAAGTTACATTCGAATATAAAAGCGATGTTTTAGGTACCACAGATGTGCCTAATGTAGTGATGACAGTAACTGACGATGACAGCAAAACTGTATATAAGCTACTCTTAAATGAAGCTGGATATGTGAAGTACTGCGACGAATATGAGTACGAAAAAAATGAAATTGCTAAGTCAAAAACATGGAATTTGGAATACAACTCTGACAATCGACTTGTTAAGGCGGTACAGTCGGAAAGTGGATTCCAAACAACATATACCCTTACTTACAAGAATGGCGACGCTATAGAATCATCAACTGTATCGCAAAAGGAAGGTAAGGAAACAAACCGCTACCAGATTTTCTATACTTCTAGTAAGGTAACTTCGCCTATTGTGAATAAAGGTTGCATTATGTTCTTTGGTGGAGGTTTAGGTATAGAGTTGGACGATTTGGAATATGCCTACTATGCAGGAATGTTAGGAAAGGCTACCAAGCATCTGCCTATTTATAATTTGGATAAAAACAACGACAAAATAAGCTTCGAGTGGACCATCAATAAAGGCGGTTTCCCAACCAAAGTCGTTATTAAAGACGAAGAGGATGTAGACCAAATTCTTTTTGTTTGGTAAAGGTATAGAATATAGAAACATATAAAAAAGAATCAAGGGCAACGAAACTAACGCTTCGTTGCCCTTATTGCGTGAAAACAGTATAATCTCTTTTGTTTTATAAGCGTAAGTATAAGGGCAAGAGAGAAATTGTTTTAGACTTTTTAAAGAAGAAAGTTAATCTTTATAAGTGTTTTTTCATACCTTTGTTGCTAAATTAATTAATAACAAGAATATAAAAACAATGAAAAGATTATTTAACTTTGTATGGCTTTTGGCAATAGCCTTAACCGCTACTATTACATTTGTTTCATGTGGTGATGACAAAGACAATCCAGATGTAGAAAAGGGTAAAGTAGAGGTAAACCCTGAAAAGGTCTTTGTCAATGGTATGCCTAAAGTCATAGACGGCTACGTTTTTACTCGAGATTTCAAAGGTCGGTTGTCTTCTATGTACAACAAAAAGGAGAAAAGTTCAGTTACATTCGATTACAATAACAATACTTTAGGAACCACAGATGTACCTAACGTAGTGATGACGGTATCCGATAGCGACAACAGAACAGTGTATAAGTTGTTCTTGAACAAAGATGGATATGTGAAATACTGCGACGAAATCGAATACAAAATAGATAATCCTAAAACAACAGCATGGAATTTTGAGTACAATTCTGATGGACAGCTCGTTAAGGCAGTGCAGACAAAAGGTGGAACTAAGACATCGTCTATCATTACTTACAATAGCGGCAACGCCGTAGAAACAGTAACTATATCGGAAAAGGACGGTCAGGAAACAGACCATTACAAGATTTACTATACTTCTAAAAAGATAACTTTGCCTATCGCGAATAAAGGTTGCTTAATGGCTTTCGACGGAGTTTTGGGTGTAGATTTGGACCATTTGCAGTATGCCTACTTTGCAGGAATGTTGGGAAAGGCTACCAAGCATCTGCCAATATACAATATGGATAAGGACAACGATAAGACTACTTTCGATTGGACCTTTAACGACGACAGTTTCCCAACTAAGATTGTGATTAAAAG
Organism: Prevotella intermedia ATCC 25611 = DSM 20706; assembly: GCF_001953955.1. Taxonomy (NCBI): domain Bacteria; kingdom Pseudomonadati; phylum Bacteroidota; class Bacteroidia; order Bacteroidales; family Prevotellaceae; genus Prevotella; species Prevotella intermedia. The sequence continues at coordinate 1,776,873 of NZ_CP019300.1, read as the reverse complement.
TGAAGATGAAAGAGAAAACTCAAACATCGTTTGGTAAAGAAATAGAGTATAGAAACATATAATCAAAGAATTAAGGGCAACGAAACGAATGTTTCGTTGCCCTTGTCGTTGTGTTTGCTTTATTTTGTATAGTTTTATTTGTTTATGGCTGCAAAACCCTCGTATATCTGTAGCCCGAACTCGTTGGCATAGGCATATATGTGCTCGAGAATGTCGGACGTTTTCTGCTCGTAGTTCACCCACTCTGTAGTATTGAGGAAGAAGTAGAGCTCTATGGGCAGACCGTTTTGCGTGGCTTCCAACTGACGAACCATAAGCGTTGCCGACTTGTTTACGTCGTCGCGCTTCCTTAGATAGGTGTCTATGTAGTGGCGGAAAAGTCCGATGTTCACTACTTCGCCTTCCATTTCTTTCGGCGAGACCATATTCTTGCTTGTCAGGTTCTGCCTTGTCTCGTCGTTAAGAAGTCGGATGCTGCGCACGTCGAAGTATATTTTCTTGCTTACTTGGCGCATACCGCTGTCTTGCATACCTTTCCAGTTCTTGAACGAACCATTTACTAAGGTGAGTGGCGATACGGTTGTGTAAGTGTTGTCGAACTGTCGCACCTTCACAGTCGTAAGGGTAATGTCTACCACGTTGCCATCAACAGGTGTGCCAGGTACGGTTATCCAGTCGCCCACGTGCACCATTTCGTTGCTTGTAAGGCGTATGCCAGCCACCAAGCCTTCTATGGTGTCTTTGAAAACCAACATCAAGATGGCAGAGGTAGCACCTAAACCAGCTAACAGTGTCATTGGGTTTTTCTTGAAAAGAATGCTTACCACGATGATGGCAGTAATGAAAACAACAATGATTTTCAGTACGCCGAGGAATGAACGGAGATATTGGCTACTCGCATTTCCTTGTTGTTTACGAAGGAAACGAAGTCGGTCTACAATCTGTAAAACAAGGCGTGTGGCATTGATGGCTATATAAATGGCTGTCAGACGTAGCAATATGTCTTCTGCTAAAGGATATTGGAAGAATACTTTTGGCAGAAGTTCCCAGATTACAACAGCAGGAACGATGTTGCAGGCTGTATATAATACGGTGCGGTCGAACAGTATATCGTCCCATTCTATGTTTGTTTTTGAAGTAAGCTTGATTATCAACGGCACTATGAACTTTCGACAGATGTAGCCTGAAAGTCCTGCCAGAAGAAAGGCGACGACTATCATCAATACGTAGCGCACAATGGCAACGGTGGTGCCTTCAAGCCCTAAGGAAAGGAGAAGGTTCTCGATGAAAGTGATAATAATTTCCATATTGTTTTTTATTTGTTTTGTGTTTGTACTATTGGCTCAATGCCACGCATATTTTGTTTTGCAGGTTTCGCATTGGTCCTTGGCTCATACCGCCGTTCACAATGATGGCGAAACAGAGTCGGTGCCCATTCGATGCAGTGAGATAACCTGCGAGCGAGCTTACACCGAACAGGGTTCCAGTCTTTGCACGCACGTTTCCTTCAGCGGGTGTGTTGCGCATACGCTTCTTCAGCGTGCCGTCTACACCCGCAATGGGAAGGGTGGGCAAGAGCGTGTTGTAGATGTTCGGTTGGGTGTAGGCATAGCGAAGCAGCTGTACTTCGAGTTCGGCACTGACGTAATTGTAGAGCGAGAGCCCCGAGCCGTCGGCAATACGGTAGTTGGAAGGCGACAGTCCGAGTTGTCGTATCAGTGCGTTCACCTCGTTGCTTGCCTGCTTTGACGAGTTCCATTTGCCCCCATTGGCAGCTGCCAGTTGGTAGAACATCGACTCGGCATAAAGGTTGTCGCTTTTCTTCATCATATCTTGCATTACCTCGCCAATGCTGTGGGTGCGCATTGTAATGAGGGTAGCATCGGCAGGAAGTGTGCGCTCGCCTATTATTCCGTTAGGTTCAATGCCCTGCTCGCGTAGACGGCGAATTAGTGTGCCTATGAAGCTGTCGCTTTTGCCCAACAATAGCGGACGCAGTCTTGGATTCTTGTCGTCCCAACACCAGCCGCTGCCCAGCTCGTCTTTATCTTTAAACGAAAGGTCGGCATAGATGCTGCCGTTTATCCTGCTGATGTCTAAGTCTTTAATTGCCTGTGCTATGGCGGTTATGTCGCTGTTGGAAATCATTGGATCCATACCGCCGACGCAATAAATGTCGCCATTCAGCACCCTCGTAGAGTCGTCGATGGTGCCTGTGTAGTAGATTCCTGTGCGGTAGTTGTAGTTGCTGCCCAATCGGTGGAGTGCCACTATTGCCGTTACGCACTTCATTGTAGAGGCAGGGCGTAGTTGTGTGCGTTCGTTGAAACCGTAGATTTGTTTGTCGTCAGATAAGTCCCAGACCATTACACCTATCTGCATTGTGGTGGCAATGTCTGTTTGCAGAATACCGTCTAAATGCGCTTTAACGTTCTCTTGCCACGATAAATGACTGTCGTTTTGGAAAGGAAGGATAGTAGATTCGCCCTCTTCGTCGTTGTCGGGCGATAGTTCTTCCGTGGGGGGAACTATCTTTTCTGGTGCTCCTTGCAGTATGCGTGCCACTTCGGCACTGTCCAGTTTTACTTGCGCATGAACAGGAAAAGCCAGCAATGCAGCAAGTATCAGGAGTTGTAAGTATCGTAGTTTCATAATAATTTCTGTATTGTGGAGATGAAAGCCTTGCTGTTATCGGGTTGCAGACTTAGCATCTTTCCGCTTTTAAGTTCTATCAGCACGTAGCTGCCGAGGCGGAAAGCCAATGGGAGTTCGCGTATTTCGGCAATTTCTGCAATGTCAATACACTTTGTTTTCGCCATTCTGCCTTGCTTTATGGTGAGCTTTCCGTCGGCTATAACGTAGCTTGTATGCAACGCACGGTCTAAAGCGACGGTCGTAAGTATCAGAAACAATGCGCCAAGCACCACCAATGCCACATTGTCTCTGTGCCAAAAACCATAGAGGGTGCCCATTATGAAAAGCAAAATGGCGCACCATTCTAATACCATCACACGATGATTGAAAGTTCTGTTCATTACTTTAAAAATGTGTTGGCTGCTATTTTATAAGTCCTTCTTGCTTCAGCACCGCTTCGATAACCTGTGGGAAGTGCTCCATTTCCAATATATGTTCCTTGTCGGCAATATCGTCGGGCGTGTCGTCTGGTGTGATAGGGGTGCGGAATTGTGCAATGATTTCGCCACCGTCGCATACATTGCTGACCCAGTGAACGGTCATTCCTGTTTCTGTCTCATTGGCTTTGCGCACGGCTTCGTGTACGTGGTGCCCATACATACCGATGCCGCCGAACTTTGGAAGTAGGGCAGGGTGCAGGTTTATCATACGGCGTTGGTAGGCAGCTATGAGCCAATCGGGTATCATAAGTAGGAAACCAGCGAGCACAATGAAGTCGATGCGGTGGTCAGCCATAAGTTTTAAGACCTTCTCTTCGTTGTTGAAGTCGGCTTTTGGCAATACTACCGAAGGCACATTCAGGTTCTTTGCCCTTGTAAGTGCGTACGCATCGGCACGATTGCTTACGACTAAAGCAATGTTTACTTGCTCGTTGGTTTGGAAATAACGTATTATGTTCTCGCAGTTACTACCGCTGCCCGATACAAAAATTGCAATGTTCACCATATTATATATAATGTGTTTGTTTACTCTTCATCGTCGTCAAAATCGTCGAAGCCAAAGAGTGTGGGGTCTACAAAGGCATCAAGTTGGCGACGGTCTTTCTTTGTTGGGCGACCTGTACCACGTGCACGGTCTACGAAACCGCTAATCCTGCTCATTTCCAAAAGCTCGTATTGCTTGGCATCGGTAACGTTTTTGTAGACTTCGGGCACCAGTTTTGCGCCAACGCGCTTCTCAATGGTTTGCAAGACCTCGAAAGAATAGGTAATGGGAGGTTTCTTTACGCTTATCACTTCGCCTGCTTTTATAGTGTGCGAAGGTTTTACGTTGATGCCCTTAATCGTAACACGACCGTTCTTGCAGGCATCTGCAGCGATGCTTCTTGTCTTGAAAATGCGTGCTGCCCAAAGCCATTTATCTATTCTTGCTATATCTGCCATTATTTCTTTCCTAACTTGTTGTATTGGTTCATTGTGATGTTGATACCAGCGAGAACGAAGCTTTTAATGATGTCCACAGCGAGGTCGATACTCGGTTGCAGAACTTTCATATCGTCTTCGGTGTATTTTCCCAACACCCAATCTACCTGTCCGCCTTTCTGATATTCGTTTCCGATGCCCATACGGAGGCGCGCATAGTTCTGTCCGATAAGCTGTTGGATATGCCCCAAGCCGTTATGCCCGCCGTTGGAACCATTTGCTTTCAGGCGGAAAGCACCTAACGGCAGTGCCAGTTCGTCGGAAATAACAAGCAAACGGCTTTCGTCTATCTTCTCGTTGTTGAGCCAATAGCGCACGGCATTGCCCGATAAGTTCATAAACGTAGTTGGTTTCAGCAATATTATCTTTCTCCCTTTAAGAGTTGTTTCAGCTACAAAGCCATAACGTTTATCCTCAAAAACAATATTGGACGCCTTTGCAAAGGCGTCCAATACCATAAATCCTGTGTTGTGGCGAGTCCTCTCGTACTCACGCCCAGGGTTTCCCAAGCCACATATTAGATATTTGTCCAATATTATTTGTCTGTTTTTATCCGTTGCACAGATACTTCTTATCTGTTTCGGATAGTTTCTTTGTTAGTCGTTCAGGCTTCCTACAACTTTATTCGGCTGCGCTTTCTTCACTTCCTTCTTCCTCGCTTTCTGAAGAAGCAACAGCGTTACGAGTGTTCTTGATAGAGCAAACGACAACGTCTTTTGATGTTATGAGTTCAAGACCTTCGAAGCTCAAATCGCCAACCTTGATGCTCTTGCCAATGCGAAGCTTAGTAACGTCGATGTCAAGAGTTTCTGGAATCTGAGCGTAAGGTGCTCTAACGTTAATCTTACGGATTGATTTGTTCATACGACCACCATCGCGAACACCCTGTGCAAGACCAATGTGCTTAACAGGAACGCCCATTACGATAGGCTTGCTTTCGTTTACTTCGTAGAAGTCAATGTGGAGAACAGCGTCAGTTGTTGGGTGGAACTGAATTTCCTTCATGATTGCTGCGTGGTTTACACCGTCGATATTCAACTCAACAAGATAGATATGTGGAGTGTAAATCAACTTGCGGAGCTCTGACATTGGAGCTACGAAAGAGAAAGCTACTGGCTTTCCGTCAGCTTTAGCTTCACCGTAGAGGTTACATGGAATCATTCCTTCCTTGCGGAGTTCCTTAGAGGCTTTTTTGCCTGTGGTCTCACGCTTCTTACCTGAAATCTGAATTTGTTTCATTTTTGTTTGTGTTACTCTAAATTAATTAATCATTTAATTCGCCATCACACACTGATACTGCACTTGCGGTAGGTTTATTGCCTGTTCCGTTTGCCGTTCTCAATTTGCAAAAAGCGGTGCAAAGTTACGTCTTTTTAGTGGAATGAACAAATATAATGATAAAAAACAAGAAAATAATGCTATTCTCTTGCAAGGAACAAGGATTTTTTTTACATTTGCAAAACATAATAGGATTCTCACAAAACACAACTTTTATACTGGCAATGATAAATAGAGATTTAATAAGAATAAAGGTCGTTCAGTTAACCTACGCTTACTATCAGAACGGAAATCATAATATTGATAAGGCTGAGAAAGAACTTCTTTTCAGTTTGTCGAAAGCGTATGGACTCTACAACTACCTTTTGTCTCTCATTGTTTCAATCACGCAGGAGGAGCGCCGCCGCGTTGAAGTATTGACAAACAGAGCGAAAAGAGAAGGTACCGATGTTCCTTCTGAACGCTTTGTCTACAACAAGTTTGCTGTACAACTTGAAGAAAACAAGCAGCTGAACTTATTCCTCGAAGGGCAACAATATCGTTGGGAAGATGATATGGAAGCGGTAAGAAAACTCTGCGACCAAATAGAGCAGAGCGTCATTTACCAAGAATATATGGCAAGCGATGACGATTCTTACGATGCCGACCGCGAAATATGGCGAAAAATCTATCGTACACTTATCCAAGAGAATGAAGACTTAGATGCTATTCTCGAAGAAAAGAGCTTATATTGGAACGATGATAAGGAAATTGTTGATACGTTTGTAATTAAAACCATCAAGCGTTTCGACCCCGCGAACAAGGCAGACCAAGAGCTGTTGCCCGAGTTCAAAGACGAAGAAGACCGCGACTTCGCAGTGAAGCTCTTCCGCTCTACCATATTGAATGCTGACACTTATCAACGTTATATGAGCGAAACAAGCAGAAACTGGGACTTCTCTCGTCTGGCTTATATGGACGTTGTTGTTATGCAAATCGCCATTGCCGAGATGCTAACCTTCCCCAACATACCTGTTTCCGTTACTATAAACGAGTATGTAGAGCTTGCAAAGCTTTACAGCACTCCACGAAGTGGCGGTTACATCAACGGTATGCTCGATGCCATTGCACGCTATCTTATTGACACAGGCAAGATGTTCAAGCAAATGCCAGAGCGCAGACAGCCACGCAATAATAACGAGCGATGGAATAGAAACAACAACTATTCGAGAAACGAAGCCAACTTGCAAAACGACTATCCAGAAGGAAACGTGCCGCAGGACGGACTTGAAGGAAATACGAACGAAGATTTTTAAACAAACAGAATAAGAAATGAATACAGCTATTTTACTTGCTGCACAGGCTGCAGGACAATCAGGTGGCGCAATGCCTATGATTATTATGATGGTTGCTGTCTTTGCAATCATGTGGCTTTTTATGATTCGTCCACAACAAAAGAAGCAGAAACAAATCCGTGCTTTCCAGAATGCGCTTAAAGAAGGCGACTCTGTTGTTACGGGCGGTGGTATCTTTGGCACAGTGAAACGCATTGATATGGCTTCTAACAAGATTGAAGTTGAAGTTGCACGCGGTGTTGTCATCACTGTTGATAAGGGTTACGTGTTTGCCGATGCAGAGGCTATGCGCATGAGCCAGAATAAGTAATCACTTGCAAAAGCGTTGAAACAGATTTCATAGATGGTAGGTAGGAGACCACATATAATAGATATAATCAGAAACTTCTTGTCGAAACTAATCAACAAGGAGTTTCTGGTTTTTTTATTCTTTCTCCTATTAAGCGGGCTCTTTTGGCTTACAAATGTACTCGACGACTACTACGAAAAAGAGTTTACGGTAGACTTACGTTTGGCGGGAATACCCAAGAACGTTGTCTTGACGGGTGAAGTAGATTCTGTTGTCAAGGTTGTTGTACGCGACAAAGGATATGTTATAGGCGGCTATCTCTTCGAGGGTGCCTTCCGACCGCTGTTCTTCGATTTTGAAAATTGCACCCATTCAAACAATTCGGGCGAGATTACTGTTGCCGATATACAGCGAATGCTCTCTCAGCAAATGTATTCAAGCTCAAAGATAATAAGCGTAAAGGCGAACAATCTTGTATTTACCTACAACCACGGCAGACGCAAGAAGGTGCCAGTGCGTTTGCAAGGAGTGGTAACTCCTGCCGAAGGATACTATCTTTCGCGCGTGCAGTTCGTGCCAGACAGTGTAACAATCTATGCGTCAAAAAAGTTATTGGACAGCATTCAGTATGTTTCTACCGAACGAGTGGAAGTGTTGAACTTCACCGAACCGAAGGTGCAGGAAGTTCGGATAGCAAAAATAAAGAATGCAAAGCCAGTGCCTTACCAAGTCAAGATGCAACTCTATCCTGATATTCTCACCGAAGAAGATGTGGAAGTGCCTATCCACGCCATCAACGTTCCTGCGGACAAGACAATGCGTATCTTCCCAGGAAAGGTGAAAGTGAAGTTTGCAGTGGGGTCGCAACGCCTGCGTTCGATGCCTAAGAACATTGAGACAAGAGAGTTGTTGCCCGATGGCTTCAAGCTTGTTGTAGACTACAATGAAGTAGCCGACCGCAATGCAGAGAAGTGCCACGTGTATCTTCAGGCTGCGCCGAACGGTATTCGAAACGCCCGTCCTGTTGTAAACGTAGTAGATTATCTCATCGAACAGAAATGAAAGTTGCAATAACGGGCGGTATCGGTAGCGGGAAATCGTTCGTCTGTGAGCGATTGCGCAAATTCGGAATTGCGGTTTACGATTGCGATGAGGCTGCAAAACGCCTGATGCGGACTTCGGTCGATATTCAGAAGCGACTTTCCGATTTGATAGGAACGGAGGTTTTTGCCGACGGAAAACTGCAAAAAGCAGTCTTGGCAACCTTTCTTTTGCAGAGTAAGCACAACGCACAAGCCATCAACGATATTGTCCACCCCGCTGTGGCTGCCGATTTTGAACGTTCGGGCTACGACTATATGGAGTGTGCCATACTCTTCGACAGCGGTTTTATCGACCGTGTACATATAGATAAGGTGGTTTGTGTAACGGCACCCCTTGCCGAAAGAGTGCAACGCATTGTTCATCGCGACCACATAACACCTACGAAAGCACAGGAGTGGATAGACCGCCAGATGCCACAGGACGAAGTGTTGAAGCGTAGCCATTATGAAATAGTAAACGATGGAAAGTGCGATGTAGACGCACAGATACAAGAAATTATAGAGGAAATATCAGAAACGAATAAATAATATATTAAATAAAGAAACAATGTTAGAAACAATTCTTTCCATTGCAGGCAAACCAGGACTTTACAAATTGGTAAGCCGTGCGAAAATGAACTTAATAGTTGAAACTATCGACGAGAAGAAAAAGCGAATGCCAACTTTCGCTACCGACCGTGTAACGAGCCTTTCAGACATCTCAATGTTCACTGAAGGCGAAGATGTGCCTTTGTACGAAGTGCTTGTAAAGGTGCGCGAGAAAGAAGAAGGCAAGGTTGCTTCTTTAGATTGGCGCAAGGCTTCTGCAAAGCAGTTGCAGGACTATTTTGCCGAAGTGCTTCCCAATTTCGACCGCGACCGTGTGCACAATAGCGATATAAAGAAGTTATTGCAGTGGTACGACATTCTGATTAACGCAGGTATTTCCAACTTTGAAGAAATCTTAAAGCCTGCAGGCGAGGAAGAAACTGACGAAAGTCAGGAGAATAAGGAAGAAGAAAAATAAAGGCTTTCTTATAGCAAACCCATTACAACAACGCTTCTGCACAAAATGTGTAGAAGCGTTTTGCTTTAGGACGGGCGGTTGTCAAGAAAGTGTTTAAAATCACCTCCATTCTGTAAAGATAATTCATAGGAAAAACGGTAATTTCGATTTGGCATTGCGAAAGCGGCTGTTTTGCGATGCAAAACCTACGCTTTTGCCGTGCAAAAGAGCCGCTTTTGGAACGCAAAACAATAGGTTTTGTAAAGCGTTGATAGATAATGAGTTACCCAATAGATAATCTTTGAAAAAATATTTACACTTTCTTTGTCTGTTTTCTGCCTATAAAATAAAGAATACAAGGGCAGCGATAAAGAAGATAGAAAGATGCTTTCTATTCGGGAAAATGAAACGATGTGTTTGTTTACATTGAGTTTTTACAATCTTGCAGAGCAGTCTGCACAAAACGATAGAGTAGGCTTTATGTTGTAAGATAAGACATATTGTCATATTTGTGTGTCATTATGGCGGTATGTTCGCGTTGGTATGGGTATTGCAATATACTTGGTGTAAACAATACAAACATATAAATTAATAGGAGGAAAAGATTATGATGTACAAAAATTCGTGGTTGCCAGAAGTGTTCAACGACTTCTTTTACAACAACAATATGCCAAAAACAAATGCAACTGCTCCAGCTATCAACGTGTTAGAAAACGAAACCGAATACACTGTAGAGTTGGCTGCACCGGGTTTGAGAAAGGAGGACTTCGACATCAGCATCAATAACGATGGCGACTTGGTTATCAAGATGGAGAAGAAAAACGAAGTGAAAGACGAGAAGGCGCACTATCTGCGCAGGGAGTTTGCATACAGCAAGTATGAGCAAACCCTTATCTTGCCAGACGATGTGGATAAGGACAAGGTGGGCGCAAAAATGTCTGACGGTGTTTTGAACATTACTCTTCCGAAACTCAACAAGAGCGTTCAGAAGGTGGCACGACAGATTGAGGTGGGCTAAAGCCCCTTCACGTCGCATTGCCGACTATCGCTTCAAATCTTTAAGAATGGTGTAATTTAGTAGAAAAGTAGAGAATTGCTATAATGAAAGGTGAGTTAATTATGTTATAAAGTGTAATTGTTAGTAATAGGAAAATCCCCGAATGCGTGAGCATTCGGGGATTTTAGTTTTCCTGTTTTTATCGTTTTACCTTTGTTTTACTGATGGTTGGCAAAGCGAGTCTCTGCCATTTGTTCGTACTTCGTACCAGGTCTGCCGTAGTTTGCATACGGATAGATGCTGATGCCGCCACGCGGTGTGAAGATGCCCGTTATCTCAATATACTTTGGATCCATTAGTTTAATGAGGTCTTTCATTATCGTATTTACGCAGTCTTCGTGGAAATCGCCGTGGTTGCGAAAGCTGAAGAGATACAGTTTCAGGCTTTTGCTTTCCACCATACGCACGTCAGGCACGTACGAAATGCGGATTTCGGCAAAATCGGGTTGCCCAGTTATGGGGCAAAGGCTTGTAAATTCGGGGCAGTTGAAACGCACCCAATAGTCGTTTCCTTGATGTTTGTTCTCAAACGACTCCAACACTTCGGGTGCATAGTCCATACTGTAAGTGGTTTTTGCGCCCAGTTGGGTTAGTCCTTCGTTGTTTCTTTCCATTTCCTTAATGTTTGTTTTGGGGGAATAAAATTCCTCTTTTACACTCTTAACTCAAGCTGAAAATCTTCCAGATGCTGTAATTCACGCCATTGTCGTAAGCGTCTTCACTCTCGTGTTCTTTCAGTTTCTTCACGATACGAATGGTTAAAGGCAGTGCAATAACCTCGTATAGGGTCTTCAGCAGCACTTGCCAGAGCATCAGTTTCGGCAGTTCTTCGGTAGGAACAACTCCGCCGAGAGCCAGCGGGAAGAAGATGATTGAGTCGCAAGTTTCGCCTGCAATGGTGCTGAGCACTGCACGGAGCGAGAAGCGTTTGCCACCGTCGCGAATCTTCATCTTGCTCATAACGTAGGCATTGGCAAACGAGCCGATGATGAAAGCCACGAAAGAGGCGGCTGCCACACGCGGTGCAAGACCGAAAATGGCGTGGAAACCCTCTTGGTTTGTCCAATAAGGAGCACCCGGAATCCAATCGCAGAGCGCACCAACGCTTACGAAAAAGAAGTTCATGGCGAAGCCCGTCCAGATAAGCAGTCGTGCTTTCTGAAATCCCCACACCTCACATACACAGTCGTTGATGATGTAAGAGATTGGAAACACGATTAAGCCACCTGTCAGGCTGATACCTAATACTGAGATTTGCTTGGTCTCGAGAATGTTTGCCGCAATGAGGCAAACACAGAAGAGAATGCTGAATAACATGAACAGCACGCTCACTTGTTGTTTTGTCTTTGTCATTGTCTTGTTTTGTTAAAGGGGGTTTAGCAAGTACCCCTGTTCGTAAAAAGTGTGGCAAAGGTACAAAAAAAACTTAAATAATAGTGGTTTTATCAATACATTTATTTATTTTTGCATTCCAATCACCCAAATACCCCATTTAAATAGAGGGTAGTTTGCAAACCATTAAATAATAAAAAAGTATGAAGAAAATGTTTTTAGCAGCAATTATGGCTGCACAGGTGCTGACAGGTTTTGCGCAATCGCAGGACTTTAAGCCTTATGAAGAGAAGATGAACAAAATCTACGCTGAGTTTGAAGCTTTGGATAAGGAGTATGCAGCAATGCGTCAGAAAGACCCAAAGACCTTTACCGATGCTGACAAGCAAAAAGTTGAGGGCATTATGGCTAAGGGCGAATCGCTTTCAGAGCAACATACTGCGCTTACACTCGAGATAGTCAAGAACTTCAAGAATACGAAATACCCTGCAAAGTACATAGCTGATGCATATTCAGGTTTCACTTACGACCAGCTGAAAGATGCTTTAGACCCTACAAGTGGCTATTATAAGGAAGAAGCATTGGAGCCTGCCAAGGAATACTTTGCAACATTGGAACTTCGTCGTCCTGGTCTTATGTACACCGATTTGGTAATGAAAGATATGAACGACAAGGAAATTAAGTTGAGCCAATACGCAGGTAAGGGCAACTACGTGTTTGTAGATTTCTGGGCAAGTTGGTGTGGTCCATGCCGTGCTGAAATGCCAAATGTAGTTGAAGCTTACAACAAATATCATTCAAAAGGTTTGGAAATCATTGGCGTTAGCTTCGACCAGAAGAAAGAAGCGTGGGTATCAATGGTGAAAAAACTCGGTATGGAGTGGCCACAGATGTCTGACTTGAAAGGTTGGCAGTGTGCAGCAGCCAAGATTTATGGCATTCGCTCTATCCCTTCAAATATTTTGTTAGACCCACAAGGCAAAATTGTAGCAAGCGATTTGCGTGGCGAAGACTTGCAAAAGAAGTTGGCTGAAATCTATAAGTAAGTCGATTTTAGCATTAAAAAGAAACCGCATCAAGTAGCAATCTTGATGCGGTTTCTTTGTTTTATCTATATTCTCTCTTTTTTAAAACTATATTTTCTCTTTATTTAATTTATATTCTTTCTTTGCTTAACCTATATTATCTGTTTGCTTTATCTATACTCTTTCTTCTTTCTTAATATATACGTGTGTTGGCATTTAAATGCCCCTTGCTTTGAGAATGCGTTCTTTTGCGTTGTTTATCTCTTGGAATTTCTTCTCAGCAGCTTTGCGAACGTCGTCGCCCAATGTGCTTACACGGTCGGGGTGATGCTTTAATGCCATTTTGCGGTAGGCAGCTTTCACTTCGTCGTCGGTGGCATTGGGCGATATGCCCAACACTTTGTAAGCCTCGTCAAGTCCTCCTTGCCGGTTAGATGTTGCACCCATGTTGAGCATAGAGTCTACGTCTTGCGCCGAAAGTCCAAGATAGCCTGCCACTTCCTTGAGTGCTGACACTTCTTCGGGGCTTACTACGGCGTCTACCTTCGCTATTATAATAAGGTAGTTGAGCAGTTGTAGCCGTTGCCCTGTGTTCATATGGAACGAAATTTCAACGCAACTCTTGCGTATCATCTCTTTGAAAGCGGTGGCACCTTGTTGCTTCTGCATTTCAAAAAGCTTTAGTAGAATGTCTTCGCCCTGCCGAACAGCTTGCTCGCCAAAGTTGTTGCGAAGGAAGTTTCTTACATATTCCATTTCCGAATGCATGATTTTGCCATCGGCTTTTATAATGTAAGATGAGAGTACAAGCATTGAAAAGAGGAACGAGTTGCGGTCTTCCTCGAATGGTCGTTGATTGAAATGCGTGTCTGAATAGTCGTTTCGGAATGTCTTTCCGCCTTCGCCGAAACCCTTTCCTTCGTCAGAAGCGTTAAAAGCATCGTCCAACATACTTCCAACACAGTATCCTGCTATTGCGCCCAATACGCTGCCACCTGCCAACATCCAACCGAGTGCGCCGCCAATCCATTTTCCTATTGCCATGTTTTTGTTTTGTTCGTTTGTCTATAATAATGCCAAAAGCGTGCTAACTTTCTAAAAACCTATTGAATTCTTTAGCTCTATGTATTGCTTGAACAGCCATGTGTGGCTGTCGTAAACAAAGTTCGTGAGTACCGAAAGCAGATATAAGCCAATGTAAACAAGCAAGATGAAAGTGAAACTGCCTATGAAGAATATCCACAAATCGCCATTTTTGTATTTCTCTTGAAAGGCTTTTAGCCTTGAAGACGACTTTGCAATATATTCGGAAGTGGCAGCTGTCGTACTCGCAGCCAATGCCGAAACCTGCTGAGATTGGCTGTTCAGCTTTGCTTTTGCAGCTTCCAGCATATCAGTAGTAGCCATTTTAAGGAACTTTACCTTTGCTGTTGGCTGCGTTTCTTCAGTTTGTGTGTCCACCTCTCTTGTTTCCGAGAATGGCAGAACCGCTCTGGCTCTTGTTCGGAAAGGCTTTCCGTCGCCCAATTGACAATTCAGCACACTGCCACAGTAGGGACAGCGCACTTTCTGCAAGCCTTGACGCTCTGTTTCTGCTTGGAATATATCACTGCATTTGTTGCACCTTATCTTATATATCATAATGGCGCAAAATTATAAAAAAACTTCCATTTGCGAAAGAAAACCCTTGATAAGGTTTGCTGTATTGTGCCGAATATATTGTTTTATTGCAACCAAGATGCTGCTGTTTCGCTTATTTTCTTCTGTCGGTGAATGGTTTTGGTGCTTTTTTTAACCTTTAACTTCTTGCTTGCTTGTATGTGTTTATGGTTACAAAATGTTAATCTGTGTTGTGAAAACCACTGACGTTTATCTGCAACACTTATCTAAAAACGTTCCTTTTGACACTGAAAAGTGCCGAAATGACAGTGTTTATAGGCTTCTGTAAGTGTAAAATTGCTTCAATATAATTTTTTTATTCTAACTAAATAAGTACCTTTGCACCAATAAATTTACACTTATGGATTGGTTAATTAAATTATTCACTACGGAAGACAGTGTGGCACACATCGTGTTGCTCTACTCTTTGGTCATCTCGCTGGGCGTCTATCTTGGTAAAATAAAGATAGGTGGAATCTCCCTCGGCGTAACTTTCATTCTCTTTGTTGGTATTTTGGCAGGACACATTGGTTTCACTGGCCCAACACCAACGCTGACATTCCTGCAAGACTTCGGTCTTATTCTGTTCGTCTTTATGATTGGTTTGCAAGTCGGACCGGGCTTCTTCGAGAGCTTTGGCAAGGGCGGACTGAAGCTGAACATGCTTGCTTGCTTCGCAATTCTGCTGAACATCGTGGTAATGTTTGCTTGTTACTACATCTTCTTTGACACTACCGACTCAAAGAACCTGCCTATGATGGTGGGCACGATGTATGGAGCGGTAACCAATACCCCAGGTCTTGGTGCTGCAAAAGAAGCTGTACACAGTGTATTCGCTAACGGAATGGACTTCGATATCGCTTCAGGCTACGCTTGTGCCTACCCCTTGGGTGTCGTTGGTATTATCGGTGCAACGTTGGCAATACGCTTTATCTGCAAGGTAGATATGGACGCAGAGAACGCACTCTTGACCGATACAGAGGCAGAGAACCCAAATGCAAAGCCACACATTATGTATCTTCGCATTGAGAACTCATATATCGGTGGCCGTACTTTGCAGGAAGTTATCGATTTCTTGAATCGCGACATTGTTTGTACGCGCTTGATGCACGACGGCGTAGTATCGCTTCCTTCTAAAGACACAGTGTTGCACCTTAACGACGAGATACTTGTAGTGTGCGCAGAAGCAGATGCTGAAGCCGTTACCGCATTTGTCGGTCCAGAAATAAAGGCTGAATGGCACGAAGAAAACCAACCACAGCAGATGGTCAGCCGTCGTATTGTTGTTACAAACAGCTCTATAAACGGTAAGACCTTGAGTAAGTTGCAGTTCCGCTCAATATATGGCGTGAACGTAACACGTATCAGCCGTCAGGGTATGGACTTGTTCGCAAGCAACAACCACCACTTCCAGGTTGGCGATAGAATTATGGTTGTAGGTTTTGAAGAGAACGTACAGCGTGTTGCGGAGTTGATGGGTAACTCTGAAAAACGTTTGAATGCACCGAATATTGCTACCATCTTCATTGGTATCGTGGTCGGTATTCTTTTCGGAAGTCTGCCTTTGGCTATCCCTGGAATGCCTGTTCCTTTGAAGTTAGGTTTGGCAGGTGGTCCGTTAATCATCGCCATTCTTCTCGGTCGTTTCGGTTATCACATGAAACTTGTTACCTATACCACAACGTCGGCTAATATGATGCTGCGCGAAATAGGTTTGGCATTGTTCTTGGCATCGGTTGGTATCAAGGCTGGAGCAGGCTTCTGGGAAACCGTAGTACAGGGCGATGGCTTGAAGTATGTTTACACAGGCTTCTTGATTACGATTATTCCAATCCTCATTGTTGGAACAATTGCACGAATGAAATACAAGTTCAACTATTTCACCATTATGGGTGCGATAGCAGGTTCTTATACCGACCCTCCTGCATTGGCATACGCAAACTCTGTTTGCAACGCTGAAGCACCAGCTTTGGGCTATTCTACGGTTTATCCGTTGAGTATGTTCCTTAGAATACTTACAGCACAGCTGATAATTCTTTTCTGCTGTGGAATTTAAAAAGTGAATTGTTTTTAAAGTTATAATGCGTAGTAAAGGGTGTGCCGAAAGTTTATTTCGACATGCCCTTTTTTCTTTTTCAGCGCATTGTTTTCCTTCTTTTTCTCTCTTATCTTTATAGGAACGTGATGAATCACGCCCTTGCATCTGTGTTTCAAAAACAAGCCTGCCAAATTATTTACGTGTAAATAAATATTTTTCTACACGTAAGTAATAATTTATTTACACGTAAGTAAATATTTCTTTACGTGTAAATAATTTGTTTAATAAGCGTTTTTGTATGCGTAAATCTTTTTAAATCAACGTGAAAAGTGTAGTTGCGGTTTTGCAAAGCAACGATGGTGTACGGCGTATTGTCCAATAAGGCTGCGTGTAGCCTATGGAATGGAGTTTTATTCTGTATCTATTGTTCGTCTGTCTTTATGGTTTTAAGTTGCCATAAGTTAGCCAATATTTGAAAAAAAATGTGCTATTATACGGCTGTATAATATTTTTTGTCTAAATTTGCACACTGTAATGCCCCTGCGCATTATATCTGTGAACAAGAAAAAAAGAAAGGTATTAAAAATAGATATGGCAAAGAAAATTCAGTTTAGTCTCATTTATAGAGATATGTGGCAGAGCTCTGGAAAGTTCCAGCCACGCAAAGACCAGTTGGTGCGCATAGCTCCAATATTCGTCGAAATGGGTTGTTTTGCTCGTGTGGAAACCAATGGTGGTGCATTCGAGCAAGTTAATCTGCTTGCAGGAGAGAACCCAAACGAATCAGTCCGCGCATATACTAAGATATTACACGACGCCGGCATACAGACACACATGCTCGACCGCGGTCTGAACGCATTGCGTATGTATCCTGTGCCCGACGATGTACGTGCTTTGATGTATAAGGTGAAGCACGCACAAGGTGTAGACATTCCTCGTATCTTCGATGGTTTGAACGATATTCGCAACATTGCGCCTTCTATAAAGTGGGCAAAAGAGGCAGGTATGATACCACAGGCGGCACTCTGCATTACGACTTCGCCTGTCCATACTTTGGAATACTACTGCGAACTCGCCGATAAGGAAATTGAAGCAGGTGCTGAAGAAATCTGTTTGAAGGACATGGCAGGTATCGGACAGCCCGCTTTCCTTGGCAAACTTACAAAGATGATTAAGGACAAACACCCAGAAATCATCATCGAATATCACGGTCATTCAGGTCCGGGCTTGTCAATGGCGTCTATGCTCGAAGTTGCAAAGAACGGTGCCGATATTCTTGACGTTGCCATTGAGCCACTATCGTGGGGTATGGTGCACCCAGACCTCATCTCAGTGCAAAGTATGTTGAAGAACGCAGGCTTCGATGTGCCCGAAATAAATATGGACGCATACATGAAGGCGCGTGCCATGACACAGGAATTTATCGACGAATGGTTGGGCTACTTTATCAATCCGAAGAATAAAATCAGCAGTTCTCTGCTCCTCGGTTGCGGTCTTCCTGGCGGTATGATGGGTTCTATGATGGCAGACCTCGGCGGTATCCATGCCACTATCAACAACCTTCGCAAGAAGAAAGGCGAACCAGAACTTTCGCTGGACGATATGTTGGTGAAGCTGTTCGACGAAGTTGCTTACGTTTGGCCACGTGTAGGTTATCCTCCATTGGTAACTCCATTCTCTCAATATACCAAGAATATCGCCTTGATGAACCTTCTCACCATTGAGCAAGGCAAGGGTCGTTTCGTTATGATGGACGATTCTATGTGGGGTATGATACTTGGAAAGAGTGGTAAGGTGCCAGGCAAGATTGACGACGAGATTGTTGAGCTTGCCAAGCAGAAAGGTCTTGAGTTTACAGACGCCGACCCACATACTTTGTTGCCTAACGCATTGGACGACTTCCGTAAGGAAATGGACGAGAACGGTTGGGACTATGGACAGGACGACGAAGAGCTCTTCGAACTTGCCATGCACCCAGAGCAGTATCGCAACTATAAGAGCGGTCAGGCTAAAAAGAACTTCTTGGCTGACTTGCAGAAGGCGAAAGACGCTAAACTCGGCGATAAGGTAAGCATAGAAGAGGCTACTGCGTTCAAGCACGCAAAGGCCGATGCTATCGTTTCTCCTGTCAAGGGACAAGTGTTCTGGGAATTCCAAGGCGATGGCGAAGCTGCTCCTGCAGTAGAACCGTTCATTGGCAAGGAATACAAAGAAGGCGAAAAGTTCTGCTATATCCTTGCTCCATGGGGCGAATTTGTAGAAATTCCTGCTGCATTGGGTGGTAAATTGGTAGAAATAAATGCAAAACAAGGCTCTAAAATCAACAAGGGCGACGTGATTGCATACATTCAAAGAGACGAAAAGTAAGAGTTTTAGTTAAATAAGATAACTACGATTCATTCACGAATTATAAAGCCTAAACGCTTTGATGGTCTGTGAATGAATCGTTTTTCTTTTTATACGAGCAGGGGAATAGCATTGTAGACAGGAACGAATACAAGTTTATTGGAAGCCAAGTTTTATGCCATTGTTGTTTTAAGAGTATGGATTTACGCAGTCGGTTAGCAAAAAGAATATATGGAGAAAAGGTTAAATACTTTGCTTCTATGGCTCAGTCTTCTTTCGACGACCGTGAATTTGGCGAGTTCTTCCAGCTCTTATACGATGAAGAAGCAAGAGTTGCAGAGAATGTAGCTTTGATAATGAGTCATTTTAACAAAGCAGGACGGGAACGGCTGAATAGCAGAAAACAACTCATTATGGCAGAAGCAATGCGCACTTCCAATGCTACGAAACTGCGTTTGTTGCTTACGATTATTTTAAGACAGCCCTTTTCGGAAGAGGAAATAACAACCCCTTTCCTCGATTTCTGTCTTGATAACATTACAAGTTCTGTCCAAACAGTAGCCATAAAGTCGCTCAGCATCTATCTGTCTTTCCAGCAATGTAGGTTTTTCCCAGAGCTTTTGCAAGAATTGGAAGCGATATTGCATTCTTACGATGGTGTGCCCTTGTCGCCAGGACTGAAGTGTGCACGGACAAAAGTGTTGCAAATGATAGCAAAGAACAAGAAAAAACATAAATCACAATGAACTATCAAGCCATCATAGATAAGTATTATCCCGAAGAAAACGAACTTAAAAAGATATTGTTGGTACACAGTCGGAGTGTTGCCGACAAGGCATTGGCACTTGTAGACCTACACCCTGAACTGCAACTCGATAGGCAATTCGTGGAAGAAGCGGCTATGCTGCACGATATTGGCATATTCAAGTGCAACGCTCCGAGCATTCAGTGCTTTGGCGAAGAACCCTATGTGCGACACGGACGCATAGGTGCCGAACTGTTAAGAAGCGAGGGTTACCCCCGCCACGCACGTGTTTGCGAACGCCATACGGGTGCAGGACTTACACAAAAAGAGATAGTAGAGCAGGGGATACCTTTGCCTCCGCAAGACTTTCTGCCCGAAACAGAAGAGGAATTGTTGATTTGCTATGCCGACAAGTTCTTTTCCAAGACCCATTTAGATGCAGAAAAGACTTTCGAGCAAGCCGTAAAAAGCCTGCAAAAGTTTGGCAACGACGGTGTAGAAAGGTTTACGGCGTGGCACGAACGCTTCGAACCTGCAAAACGTTAAAATAGAGAAATAACTCCAATTTATCCCATTATTTGCTTAATTTTGCAAGTTATTAGGCAATGAAAGCAAAGTTTCTCATATTCGTTTTTACGTTTGTCATCGCATTTGCAATGGCATCTCCTTTCGTGTCTGTTCTTTTTTCGCCTTTCGTCAGTGCTGCCAGCGATGCCAATATCGCCACTGTGCAGCCGAAAAAGCCAGCGAAAAGAGGTGGAGATACTGTAAAAACGGTGGTAGATACCACGCAGATGGACTCTTTGCAACTTGCCATTTACAAGCACAATAAGGCGGTTGATGACTCCATTCGAGTTGATAGTATAATGAAATCGAAGTCGAATGGCATCGAATCGCCTGTAACTTATTCGGCTGAAGACTCCCTCGTTTACAATGCAAAGACACGCGTTGCGCATCTGTATGGTTCGGCAAAGATGGACTATCAGAATATGAAGCTCAACAGCGACAACGTTTCCATGAACTTGGACAGCAATCTTGTGCGTGCCAACGGTACTTCCGATTCTACAGCAGAGGGCGGTATCAAGGGTAAACCAGAGTTCTCTCTCGGTGGACAAGCGTACAGCAGCGACTCTATGGCTTTCAATTTCAAGTCGAAGAAAGGAATGATTAAGGGTGTTTACACCCAACAGGAAGAAGGCTACCTTACAGGTGCGAAAGCCAAACGCGACTCGTCGGGCGTTGTCTACATACAGCACGGCAGATACACTACTTGCGACAAGCCACACCCCGACTTCTATATTGCCCTTTCGCGTGCAAAGGTTCGTCCTGGCAAAGATGTGGTTTTCGGTCCTGCCTACCTTGTTGTTGCCGACGTACCGCTGCCGTTAGCCATTCCTTACGGCTTCTTCCCATTCTCTAAAAAATACTCCAGCGGACTTATTATGCCAAGCTATGGCGAGGAAAGCGAGCGTGGTTTCTATCTTCGAGATGGTGGTTACTACTTCGCCATCAGCGACAAATGGGACTTGAAACTGTTGGGCGAAATATACACACGTGGCTCGTGGGGAATCAGTGCAGCCAGTAATTACCGCAAGCGATACAGGTATTCGGGTTCGTTCCTCTTCAGTTATCAGAACACAAAGACGGGCGATAAAGGACTGCCAGACTATCTTGAGCAAAAGAGTTTCAAGCTGCAATGGAATCATCGGCAAGACCCTAAAGCCAATCCAAACAGCTCTTTGTCTGCCAGTGTGAACTTTGCTACTTCGAGTTACGAGCGCAACAACTTGAACAGTATGTACAATCCGCAGACCCGAACCCAGTCTACACGTACATCATCGGTAAGCTGGTCGAAGCAGTTTCCGAACATTGGGCTTTCTATCAGCACCACTGCCAACCTTGCACAGAGTATGCGCGACTCTACCATCAATCTTACTTTGCCCGACCTGAACATCAGTTTGAGTCGTCTGTATCCGTTCAAACGCAAGAAGGCTGTGGGCAAAGCACGTTGGTACGAAAAGATTTCCATGAGCTATACGGGTCAGTTGTCGAATTCTATTTATGGGAAAGAAGACCGCATTTTAAAGTCTAACTTCGCCAAAGAGTGGAAGCATGGCTTCCAGCACAACATTCCTGTGCAGGGCAACTTCACGCTGTTCAATTATATAAACCTTAGTCCGTCGTTCAACTTCACCGACCGTATGTACACCAATAAGGTTGCACGCAGTTGGGATAATGCAAAGTCGGAGGAGCGGCGCGATACCTTGACAGGTTTCTATAATATCTACAACTGGTCGCTGAACCTCAGCGCAAGCACGAAAATTTATGGTTTCTGGATTCCGAACAAGAAGCTATTCGGCAATAAGATACAAGCCATTCGCCACGTTATCACCCCGCAAGTGAGCCTGTCGTACTCTCCTAACTTCGGCGCACGCCGCTACGGATACTACGACAGCTACCAGTACACCGACGCAAGCGGCAACGTAAAACTAGTGGAATATTCTCCCTTCCAAGACGCTATGTACGGCGTGCCGGGCAAAAGCAAGACTGAGATGATATCGTGGGACGTTAGCAACAACATCGAAATGAAGGTGCGAAGCGACAAAGACTCTACGGGATACAAGAAACTCAGCATCATCGATGAACTTGGAGCAGCGATGTCGTACAATGCCGCTGCCGATTTCCACCGATGGAGCGACCTCAGTGTGCGCCTCCGACTGAAGTGGTGGAAGAATTATACCTTCTCAATGAACGCCCAGTTTGCTACATACGCCTACGAGTTAGATGCAAGCGGAAAGCCCTTTGTAGGCAATCACACCGAGTGGGGATACGGTCGTTTGCCGCGTTTTCAGGGTATGTCGCAAAACTTCTCGTTCACCCTTACCCCCGACAAGATAAAGAAATGGTTTGGTGGAGGTAAGGATAAGGACGATGACAACGCCCGTCCCGACGATGAAGGACCCGACCCCAACGTGGAATCGAATATGGACGACACTATGGAACGAGGCAAGCACGCAGCCAAAAAGCGTGGAAGCAACATTGCCGAAACCGACGAAGACGGCTATATGCGCTTCAATATTCCGTGGTCGCTGACCTTTGGTTATGGTATTACAATGCGCGAAAACCAGAAGGGAGAGTTCAACAAGAAACGTATGCGCTACCCTTACAAGTTCTCGCAGACGCTGAATGTAAGCGGAAACATACGCATCAGCGACGGTTGGAATATTAATTTCTCAAGTGGTTACGACTTCGACAACCACGCTATGAGTATGACGACGGCAAGTCTTTCACGCGATTTGCATTGCTTCAATATGAGTGCTTCCATTGTGCTTGCGCCCTACACGTCGTACAACTTCACTTTCCGTTGCAACGCCTCAACGCTTACCGATGCCCTTAAATACGATAAGCGCAGTGGTTTTACACAAGCCGTTCAGTGGTATTAAGCAGGTGTTTGGCGGAGAAAACAGCACTGAATATATAGTAGCAGTTTATCGTGAACACCCATTTGCTTCCTCCGTTGTATAGCAAAACTACAGTTGTTTTACAATACGGAATGTGAAAGGGTATAGAATGAAAATCGTTCTTATTTTGTAAAGATAATTCCGACGAAAAATGATAATTTCGATTTGGCACTGCGAAAGCGTAGGTTTTACCGTCCAAAAGCGGCTCTTTTGCCTTGCAAAACCTACGCTTTTGGAATGCAAAACAATAGGTTTTGTAATGCGCTGATGATGAGATTGTTAGGTGAAAGTTATTGTTATGAAAAATATTTACACTTTTCTTGCCTGTTTTTCACCTATACAATAAAGTATATAGGCGAAATTGTATGGCGAAAAGAATAGCGTTTTCTGGTTGGAAAGGTGAAGTGATGTATTTGTCCGCATTAAGTTTCTATTGCCACTTCGTACTGTTGCAATCTTAACAAAAAGCCTCTGCACGTTCGGTGCAGAGGCTTTTTGCTGAATATCAACGGCTCTTTAGTGCCGTTTTTGTGCTTCCGTCAGTCTTATGCGTTGCTGATAAGATAAGCCATATAGCCTATGAAGGTGGCAGTGAGCACGAGTCCTTCCCAACGCTCAAGAACGTATTTGGTGAATGAGAAGAACCAAATCATAATCATAGATATTACCAATATCGACAAGTCGGTGGTGGTAATGCCTTGTAACTGCATCGGACAAACAAGTCCTGTAAGACCTAATATGGCGAGAATGTTGAACACGTTAGAGCCAAGAACGTTGCCTATGGCAATGCCGCTGTTGCCCTTTCGTGCTGAAACAACGCTCGTGGCAAGTTCGGGCAGCGATGTTCCGCTAGCTACAACCGTAAGACCGACAATGGCTTCCGACACACCTAACGAGGTTGCCAGTTGGGTAGCACCTTCCACAAACAGCGTACTGCCGCCAATAAGGCAGCCCAAACCTACGATAATCCATATCGCCGACATGATTGTGCTCATCTTAGGTACGATTTCCAATGCTGTTTCAGCAAGTTTGTTCTCCACTTCCAAATCCTTTTTCTCTATTTTCGCCCCTGTTACGGTCATATACATGAAGACAAGGAAGAAAACAAAAAGCACGGCAGCGTCTATGCGTCCTATCTTTCCATCGAAGCACATCATCATCAGAATAACCGATGCAACAAGGGCAAACGGTATGTCTTTCAACACCGTAGAACGCAAGATAACCATCGGAGCAATAGCTCCAGAGAGTCCGACGATGAGCAAAGTGTTGAAGATATTAGAGCCTACGACGTTGCCCACTGCCAAGTCGGGTGTGCCTTTGAGTGCCGAAATCAGGCTGACACAAAATTCGGGCATACTCGTTCCCATGGCAACGATGGTAAGCCCGATAACGATTTGCGGAATTTTCATACGTTCTGCAACAGCCACCGCCCCTTCGGTGAGGCGGTCTGCGCCCCACAACACGATGGCAATGCCTGCGATAATGAAGATAATATTCAATAACATATATGTTTAATATTAATTTTATTACGTTTTTAAAATAGCCTTCAGCCCTATTCGTTAGCGGCTTGAATTTGCTTTATATTCTCTTTTTCGCCTACCACCCACAGTATGTCGCCTTCCTCTAAGCAGCGCGAAGGATTGATGAGCGTAATGTGGGTTTGCCCCTCGTCTACACCTACCACCATACAATTGTATTCCTCGCGTATGCCACTTTCTCTCAATGATTTGCCAATAAACGGATTGCTTGCCGACAAAACAATTTGGCGCAGAACCATTTCGCGCTTCTCTATGTCGTTGTCTTCGGGGCGAATTTCGTTTCGAATGGCTGTCGAGATAGCTGCTAACTGTTGGTCGTTACCGATGACTTGTATCTTGTCGCCAGGGAAAACAATGGTGTTACCACGTGGAATGTTCAGGCGGTGCGAGCCACGGAGAATGCTACTGACATGCGTACCAAAGCGATTGCGGAGCTTTAGCTGATGGAGCGTCTTGCCCGTCCACGCCGAATCTTCAGGAATATCGAACTCGCCGATGTGAATGTTCCTATCTAATAGGTGCCCTTCGAAGAGCGGTTTCCGTCTGCCACGTACTTGTGCTGCTATTTCGCGGCTACGAAGGTTTTGTATAAAGAGGCGTTCCAAGCGAATGCTGCGCTGTTTCATACCGCGAGACAGTATCATCAGCGTCAGCATACCTATTGCAATGACTATCATGAGCGCATTGGTGAAGCGTGTAAGATAGTTGCAGATGTAGAAAATGAACGCAAGTGCCACCACCATTCTGACGAGAATGGTAAACACAAGCGGCAGGCGGTTCATACGGTTGCGTGTCCAGAGGGTCTTAAACTCTTCGGAATGGTTCTTCTTCATTACGAAAGCGCGCAGGAAAGGAGCTATGAACAAGATGGTGAGGAGTCCGCAAACAACGTTCCCAGCCCAGTGGTTGCCTGTCAATTCCACCGAGAATCGGCGCATAATGGGCAGAACAAGCGAGAACATAATGGTGATGGTAGCAGCCGAGAGAATGCCGTAGATGAGTGTATTCGCAACCATCGCCTTGATAAGTGCGCGCCAGAGATTGTCGGACGATAGGTTTTGCGGTGTTCCTACGTCGATATGCGTAATGCGACGTGCCCATTGCTTCGGCAAACGGCGCAATATGAATTCGTAAGTAGGCTCTGCTCCACGTATCATATAAGGGGTTAGGAAAGTCGTAATGACCGAAACGGCTACCACGACAGGGTACAGAAACTTGCTGATAACGCCCAACGAAAGTCCTAAAGTGGCAATGATGAAAGCAAATTCGCCTACTTGCGCCATTGAGAAACCGCAGCGAATGGCATTTTTAAGCGATTGTCCGCCGAACATGTAGCCCATTGTGCCGAACACAGCCTGCCCAACAAGAATGGTAACGACAAGTATAAGGATTGGCACAGCGTAGGTTACGAGAATTTGCGGGTCTACCAACATACCCACCGATACGAAGAAGACAGCACCAAAGAGGTTCTTTATGGGTTCCACAACCTTTATAATCTTCTCTGCTTCGATGGTTTCTGCCAAGATGCTACCCATTACAAACGAGCCGAAAGCAGCACTGAAGCCTACCTTTGTGGATATTACTGCCATAAGGAAACAAAGTCCTAACGATACAATGAGGAGGGTTTCGCTGTTCAGAATGCCACGCACCTTGCGCAAGAGCGAAGGTATGGCAAACAAGCCGATGACAAACCACAAGATGAGAAAGAAGCCAATCATAAGCACACTCTCTATTAATTGACCGCCGTCGGGGCTGTTTCCGCTCGCTACGGCACTCAGCATAACCATCATGACGATAGCGAGAATGTCTTCAAGGATAAGCACGCTCATCACCGTAGTTGCAAACGTTTGCTGCAGAAGTCCCATGTCGGCAAACGCTTTATATATGATGGCAGTGGAACTCATAGCCAACATACCGCCAAGGAAGATGCAGTCCATTTGCTGCCAGCCGAAAGCGTGCCCCACGCTAATGCCCAAAGCCATCATACAGAATACGATTGTGCAGGCAGCAATAATGGGCGAGGCTCCCATTTTCAATATTTTCTTGACCGAGAAGTCTAATCCTAACGAGAACAAAAGGAAGATAACGCCAATGTCTGCCCACGTTTTAATGTCGGCTTCGTCTACCACGCTCATAATGTAAGGCATATGTGGTGATACCAAAAAGCCAGCTACGATGTAGCCTAACACAAGCGGTTGCTTGAGTTTCTTGAATAGCAGCGTTACGAAACCTGCTACTACGAGAATTAAAGCAAGGTCTTTTACGAGTACAGGAAGTTCTGACATAAGCAGCGTTGTAAATGTTTGAATAGTTTATTGATGTGTTAGCATGATTCGTCAATGCGGAAAATATAGTATGCTGATGTGCTTGTATATAGTTCGCCGATGTGCTAATATAATAAGGTGGAGGCGCATTGCCCCCGCTGAAAATACGAACACCACAAACTGTTCTCTCCGTTTTCCGAGCTGATAGCAGCACTGAAATGCGGTGAGAGCAGACTTTGTAGTGTTCCTCTTCGTATTTATAAACCGCCGAAAGCCGACGGAATTACTTCTGATTAATCGTTGTAGCCAGCTGTGAGGCGACTGATATTGATGATAACCTGCATGGCTTTCTCCATCACTTGGATAGATACAAACTCGTAAGGTCCGTGAAAATTCACACCGCCAGCAAAGATATTAGGGCATGGAAGTCCCTTGAAGCTGAGCTGTGCACCGTCCGTACCGCCACGAATAGGTTGTACCAATGGTGTAACTTCGGCTTCCTGCATGGCTTTTACAACAAGGTCGATGACGTGGATATTTGGGTCTATCTTCTCTTTCATGTTGTAATATTGGTCGTCCATCTTCATTTCGACCGTACCTTCGCCATACTTTTCGTTCATCGCCTTTACGCAATTCTCCATTACTTTCTTGCGATTTTCGAACTTATCTCTATCGTGGTCGCGAATGATATAGTTAAGCTTAGCTTCTTCGCAACGACTTTCAATACCGATTAAATGGTAGAATCCTTCGTAGCCTTCGGTGTTTTCAGGAGTCTCGTCTTGCGGCAACATCTCGCTAAACTCAATTGCCAAGCGGCTTGCATTAACCATTCTGCCCTTTGCATAGCCTGGGTGAACGCTCAAACCCTTGATGTAAACCTTTGCGCCAGCAGCGTTGAAGTTCTCGTATTCCAACTGTCCGATGTCGCCACCGTCCATCGTGTAAGCCCATTCGCAGCCGAATTTCTCCACGTCGAAGTGGTGTGCGCCGCGTCCAATCTCCTCATCGGGGTTGAAACCTACGCGGATTTTGCCGTGTTCTATCTCTGGGTGGTCGCGCAGATAGCACATTGCCTGTACTATTTCGGCAATGCCTGCCTTGTCGTCGGCACCGAGTAGGGTGGTGCCATCGGTAACAATGAGGTCCTCGCCCTTGTGTTCGAGGAGTTCTGGGAACTGCTTTGGCGATGAAACCATATTCTCGTTGAGCTGTATGTCACTACCATCATAGTTCTTTACGATGCGTGCCTTGATGTTGGCACCACTTGCGTCGAGTGCTGTATCGTAGTGTGCAATGAAGCCAATGGTAGGTACTTTCTTTGTAGTAGTAGCTGGAAGCGTGGCATAGATGTAGCCTTTTTCGTCCATTTCTACTTCTTTTAGTCCTTCACGCTCAAGTTCTTCTTTCAAATACTTAGCGAAAACAAGCTGTTTCGCAGTGCTGGGCACAGTTTCAGATTCGTCTGCCGACTGTGTGTCAAACTTGGTATAGTTAATAAATCTTTCTGCTATTTCCATGTTTTATTTTATGTTTACTAATCTATTAGTTGCAAAGATAGCTAAAAACTGATTTATATCAAAACTTGCAAGGTGCTTTTTTATAATTGTTATACTTTTTCTATGTTTTGCTAAATAAAAGTAGTGTGCGTGCAAAAAATACGGAGAAAATCGTTCCAAATTATGAAGAATTAAGCCTTGATACATTGCTGTTTAAGTTTAATTTCGTATCTTTGCAATCTAAATTTATGCGTAGCGTGAAAATTAAGGAAGTTATTGATGCCCTTGAGAAGTTTGCGCCTCTGCCCTTGCAGGAAAGCTACGACAATGCTGGCTTGCAAGTTGGATTGACAGGGGCGGAAGTGTCAGGGGCTTTATTGTGCCTTGACGTAACCGAACAGATTGTAGACGAAGCGATAAAGCTCGGCTGCAACCTGATAGTGGCACACCACCCGCTCATCTTCGGTAAGCTGTCGCAAATATCGGACACGAACTATGTGCAACGCACTGTAATCAAAGCGATTAAGAACGACATTGTAGTCGTAGCAATGCACACCAACATAGACGCTGCAACAGGAGGTGTAAACTTCAAGATTGCAGAAAGAATGGAACTGCAAAACGTTCGCTTTTTCGGCAAGACGCAATCGGTTCCGACCGACGACGGCGAAGTCCTTGGAGGTTCGGGAGTAGTTGGCGAGTTTGCAGAACCGTTGGCTGCCGATGATTTTATATTGCTCTTGAAACAGCAGTTCGGCGTGGAATGTGTGCAAGCCAATCAGTTGTTGCGTCGCCCAATTAAGCGAGTGGCACTCTGTGGAGGGGCTGGTGCTTTCCTCTTGAACGATGCAATAGGCGAGGGGGCTGACGCTTTCGTTACAGGTGAGATGCACTATCACGACTTTTTCGGGCACGAACAGCAGATACAGATATGCTCAATCGGGCACTATCAGAGCGAACAATTTACGACTGAGGTGTTTAAGAACATCATAGAAAAGCAGTGCGCAGGCGTGAAGTGCCACATTACGCAGATAAACACCAACCCTATTATATATATATAATAAGGTGGAAAATGAAACAAGACAGAAAAATAAACGCAAAAATAGAAATACAACAATGGCAAAGAAAGACCCTAAAGACTTATCAGTAGAAGACAAGTTGAAGCATCTTTTTCAGTTGCAAACTACACTTTCGGCAATCGACGAAAAGCGCGCATTGCGTGGCGAATTGCCTCTCGAAGTTCGCGACTTGGAGGACGAAATTGCAGGTTTGAACACACGTATCGACAAAATACGATATGAAATTGACGATTTTCAGCACGCTATCGTGCAGCGCAAAGGCGATATAGAACGCGCAAAATCGAGCTTGGAACGCTACAATCAGCAGTTGGAACAGGTGGCTAATAACCGCGAATACGATATGCTGACAAAGGAAATCGAATTCCAGACATTGGAAATAGAACTTTGCAAGAAGAAGATGGACGAGGCGCAGGCTAAGATACAAGAACGTCAAGACAATCTTGCCAATACCGAAGCTGTTCTGGACGACCGCCACAAGGCACTCGAAGAGAAGCGTGCAGAACTCGATGAAATTATGCAAGAAACGCGCGACGAGGAAGATGACCTGAAAGAAAAGGCTGGCGAACTTGAAACAAAGATAGAGACAGGTTTGCTCCGCAGCTTCAAACGCATTCGCAAAGGTGCGCGCAACGGACTCGGTATTGTGTATGTGCAGCGCGATGCGTGCGGCGGTTGCTTCAACAAAATTCCACCTCAGCGTCAGCTGGATATAAAGATGCACAAGAAAATTATCGTGTGCGAATACTGTGGTCGTATCCTTATCGACCCTGAATTGGCGGGCGTAAAACTTCAGGCAGCAGAGGAAAAGCCTAAGAAGAAGCGCACAACTCGCAAAAAGAAAGAGGAAACGGCTGAATAAAGTCGCGACACCTTATTATATTATATATAGAAACGAGAAACTCCATTGGTATTGTAAAAGAGCAATACCGATGGAGTTTCTTTGTGTAATGTATATTTCTGCACTTGCAATAAGTTGTCGGAACAGACAAGGGAGAGGTTGCCACAGTAGAAAAACAGCAGAGAAATTATCTATTTGCTACTTGATGACGAAGGTGAAAAACACCCCTATTTTGTAAAGATAGTTTTCTTAAAAAATGATAACTGCGCTTTGGCATTGCGAAAGCGGCTGTTTTGCATCGCAAAACAGCCGCTTTTATCGTGCAAAACCTACGCTTTTGGAACGCAAAACAATAGGTTTTGTAGAGTATTGATAATTAGATGGTTAGACGGTATTTACACTTGTGAAAAATGTTTACATTTCTTTTACCAGCTTTTGCTTATAGAACGAGGTATGTAGAAGGAATAATCTGGCAGTTAAGAGCCGCTTTATAGTTCCTTGTAATTGGGTATTGAGGGTAAGAAAGCATAGGTTTGATGCTCGTAATCCATCTTGCAAATGTAGGTGTCTATGCCGTTCGACACGATGAGATAATCGACGTGGAGTAGGAGATTGTAAACAGAAATCTGGTCGAAAACCTTTTGCGTGAGCTGAACGTGGGGGGCTTTGTATTCTATTATCATGCGTGGGCGTAGGCGGTTGTCGTACAAAACGCTGTCGGCACGGATAACTTTGTCGCCAACGGGAAGCGAAACTTCGTTGGCAAGCAGGCTCATTGGGTAGTTTTTGTGGTCGATAAGGTAGTGAATAAAATGCTGTCTGACCCACTCTTCGGGCGTAATTACAAGGTATTTCCGACGCAAAATATCGAAGATTTTGCGTCGCCCATTCTCTTCTTTCACCTTTATATTATAGGGTGGGAGGTTCAATTGCAGCATTGTTATCTGTCTTTTTTCTGTTTGCAAAGGGCATTTAAAGCCTCGCAATATTTTGTTTTCTCTTATTTATCAATTAACTTTGCAGGCGATAGAATATTGCCCCGAAGTTGCCTGTAGCAACTTTCTGTGGGTAAATTCAATACAAATATAGACAAATTTTCCGAAAGTTCGCGCCTATTTATATAGAAAATAAGCGGTAAATGCAGCGGAAATAGCAATAAAGAAATAGATGTCGGCAAAACAAGGAACAACATTTCAGGAGATAATGAAAGACCTGAAAGCACGAAAATTCTCACCTATTTATATATTGATGGGCGAGGAATCTTATTATATTGACCAAATAACAAATTATATTGCAGAGAATGTGCTGACGCCAGCTGAACAGGATTTTAATTTGAATGTGTGTTTCGGGTCAGATGTTTCGGCAGTGCAGATAACCGATATGGCGAAGCGTTTCCCAATGATGGCAGAATATCAAGTTGTCATTGTGAAGGAAGCGCAGAATATTCGCTCGCTCGATGCATTGGAGAAATATTTAAAAAATCCTGCTAAAACCACAATTCTTGTTTGGTGTCATAAAAATGGAAAGATTGATGCGAGGAAGAAAGTGATAGGTTTGGCAGAAGCTAACGGGGTGGTGTTCGAAAGTAAAAAAATACGAGAATACCAACTTGCAGGTTTTATGCAAAATTATTTGGCAACGAAAAAAATAACAATTGAGCCAAAAGCATCACAGATGATAGCCGACCATATCGGAACCGACTTGAACCGTCTGACGTCGGAACTCGATAAGGTTGCACTCTCCTTGCCCGAAAACGATAAAAGAATTACACCGGAAATCGTTGAAAGAGAAGTTGGAGTAAGTAAAGATTTTAACACTTTCGAATTGCGCGATTCAATCGTAAATCGCAACGTTTTCAAGGCGAATCAAATTGTAAACTATTTTGATAAGAATCCGAAGGCAGGTTCGCTCTATTCTTTCTTGCCTTTACTCTTCTCTTATTTCCAAAATTTAATGATAGTTTTCTATTCACCAAACAATAAATCGGAAAACGACATAGCCCAGGCATTGGAATTAAGAAGCAGTTGGGGAGCGAAAGATTACCATACAGGAATGAGAAATTACACCGCTCGAAAGACGATGGACATCATAGCTAAAATTAGAGAAGTAGATGCAAAAAGCAAAGGATTGGATAATCCAAGCACTGGGGCAGGGGATTTAATGAAAGAATTAATCTTTTTCATTTTGCATTGAAAAAAGCATAGATTTAGTGTCAGAAATAAAACGAAAAACGTCCATTTTGAGGCTTCCAATACCTCAAAATGGACGTTTTTAGTGGATAAAATGCCAAAAAATGCCGTTTTTTCGTACTTTTTAGAGTTAAAAGAAGCAGCTCATTTTATCTGCTTTTTTCGCTTAATTGCTTAATAATAGGTAACTTACACAGTTTTATCTCCTCTGTGGTTAGCTTATTTGAAATCAACCTTTACTTTGCTCCGAAATACTAAAATTACGCCATTTTTAGTCCTTTTTCAAAGCAATAGATTTAGCGTTATCTTATATTAACGTTTAGTATGTTAAACAATATATTTACTTTTGAAAACGAAAGACCTTGTTTTTATATTTGAATACCCATGTTTTGAATATTAAAAAGTGCACACTTTGTTTTATATTTGCAATTACAAAGCCAAATTAAAGATTACTTACTTGTAAATGTTTAAATATTCATCGTGTTTTATAAGAGTTTAATTGACTAATAACCAGCAATTTATAATATTATATTAACCTATCTGCGACAAAAAGAGGAAATATCTACGATAAAACAAAGAATATTCTGCATAAACCTTATAACTTAGCTGTAAAGTACTATTAACAACCAGTATTATACATAAAAAGGTTGTCTTTTAGCTTTAAGTACATATAGGTTTGTAGATTTATATTTGTGTATGCAAATTGCAATTGCACACAGCGCGGGTGTTTGGTTTTATGTTTTTAAATATTAAAATCAAAAGTTTTGAAAACAAAATAATCTTTTCTTTGTTTGGTTTTATGAATTATTTGTTTTACCTTTGTAAAATCATTGAAATACGCCTGAATAGGCATTAATTGGCTCTGATTGGTTATGAAAGATAGAATAAAACGCTTGATGGAGAGTCAGCATATGACTCAACAAACCTTCGCAGACTTCATTGGAATTTCGTCTGCTTCGCTTAGTAGTATCTTCAATGGAAGAACAAAACCCACATTAAATACCGTTGAGGCGATAAAGGGAAAATTTCCGACTATCAGTCTCGATTGGATAATGTATGGAGTGGAACCTATGTTCAAAGAACAGATGGCTGAATCGCAAAATGAGAATACATCGGGGGCACTACCCGCCAACTTAAATCTCTTCGATGAAGTACCTCCAGCTCCCCTCTCCTTTTCGGTAGATGAACCCAAAACAGAGCGTAATGCTCCTTCAATGTCTAAAGATATAGTCAAAACAGAGGTGAAATATATTGACAAACCACAGCGTAATATCACTGAAATTCGTATCTTTTTTGACGACCAAACATGGGAAACATTTGTCCCTAAGAAATGATTTTAGCTTCTAAAAATTAACATTTCATTTTTACTATATACTGTTATTGCGACACCGTAATGCCTCCTTGATGATTTCAAAATCACTTGGAGGCTTTATTGTCTTTATTGCCTTAAAATGGAATTTCTTTACCATTAGAATTCGCTTGATTTGTCTAAACCTTCTATATCATATCCGCAAGTATGAGCATAAATATGTATTTTTATTATGTATAGTAATGCAAAATTATCTTCACTCATTACTTTTTCTTTTACATTATTATATAATAGCATTGCCATTTTAGAAGAAAAGCATTGTAATAATGTCCTTTTAACTTGGCTTTGTTATGTGCTTTTCACTATTGTAGTTGCTGTATTGTTTGGTAAAAGTGGTAAGAATAGTGGCTTGTTGTACTTTTCTTGTATCTCTTTCCTATAAAGAAAATGTGGTTTTCTTTATCCAACTGGCGTATAATTCGATAATTTTATGTAAGTTTGCATCAAGATTTTTCTATTATATCATCATGAAACAGAAGTTTATTCTCGACCTAAAGGTAGTGTCTGTAGAACGTTTGAATGAGAAGAACGTGCTGATAAAGCTCACTCACGATGCTGAATTGCCTGATATGAAGCCTGGTCAGTTTGTCGAAGTAAGGGTTGATGGTTCGGCTTCAACCTATCTTCGCCGCCCTATTTCCATTAATTTTGTTGATAAGGAGCGCAACGAATTGTGGCTGCTTGTGGCTGAAGTTGGAGATGGCACACGCACTATTGCAGCTGTAAAGCCTGGCGACATGCTCAACTGTGTGCTTCCGTTGGGCAACGGTTTTACCTATCCAGCTTCGTCTTCCGATAGCCTTTTGCTTATAGGAGGTGGCGTTGGTGTTGCCCCTTTGCTCTATTTTGGTATGCTTTGCAAGGAACGTGGCATTGCAGTAACTTTCTTGTTGGGTGCTCGTACTGCTTCTGATTTACTGGAATTAGACGAGTTTAAGAAGTATGGCGATGTCTTTGTTACCACCGAAGACGGCTCTATGGGCGAAAAGGGCTATGTTACCAATCATTCCATATTGCACGAACGCCACTTCAATCAGATTTCTACCTGTGGCCCTAAGCCTATGATGGTGTCGGTGGCGAAGTATGCACGAACAGCCAACATACGCTGCGAGGCTTCTTTAGAGAACCTTATGGCGTGCGGAGTGGGGGCTTGTCTTTGCTGCGTTGAGAAGACTACGGAAGGCAATCTTTGCGTTTGCACCGAAGGACCAGTGTTCGATGTAAACCAATTGCTGTGGTAGTTGTGTCTTTAATAGTAGTTTATTGATGTTCACATATTATATAATAGCGAATTAAAAAATAAATAAAAGCGATGGCAGATTTAAGTGTAAATATAGGCAACCTACAACTAAAGAACCCTGTGATGACCGCTAGTGGAACCTTTGGCTACGGCATTGAGTTCCAAGATTTCGTTTCGTTAGACCAGCTTGGCGGTATTATCGTGAAGGGAACCACCCTTAATCCTCGTGAGGGAAACGATTACCCACGAATGGTAGAAACGGCTATGGGTATGCTTAATTGCGTGGGACTCCAGAATAAGGGTGTCGATTATTTCATCGAACATATTTACCCTGAAGTCAGCAAGATAGGTACAAACATCATTGTAAACGTCAGTGGCAACTCTCCAGAGAGCTATGCAGAGACGGCTGAAAAGCTAAACGACCTCGACCACATTCCTGCTATCGAGCTGAATATATCGTGTCCGAATGTGAAAGAGGGCGGTATGGCGTTCGGTGTAACCTGTTCGGGGGCTTCTGCTGTACTTCGTGAGGTTCGCAAACGTTACCATAAAACACTTATTGTCAAGCTTTCGCCCAACGTTACCGACATTGCAAGCATTGCTCGTTCGTGCGAAGAAGAAGGTGCTGATGCGGTTTCGCTCATCAACACCCTCATGGGCATGTCTATTGACATCGAGAAACGCGCCCATCGTCTTAGCATTCGCACTGGCGGACTTAGCGGTCCAGCCGTTAAACCCGTAGCCCTTCGTATGGTTTACGATGTTGCCCACGCCGTGAAAATCCCTGTTGTCGGACTTGGCGGCATATCTACGGCTGCCGATGCCATAGAGTTTTTGATGGCAGGTGCAACGGCAATACAGATTGGTACTGCCAATTTCATCGACCCACAAGTTACGTTGAAGGTGCGCAACGGTATCAACGAATGGTTAGACAGCCACGGCTACAAGTCGGTAAACGAAATCATCGGCTGTGTAGAATAATACGTTCGATACTTTATTTAAAGTTCCAAGCACAAGCATTATATGCCCCACTTTTTCACAATTGATTCATTGAAAAGGAGGCTTGGTTTAAGTTTTATCAGCTATAAAAAATTTGAGAGCGTTCAACCGAACGCTCTCAACCAACACAAAAACTAAACTAGACTTAACTAAAAGTTTTCGCTCTATTTATCTCAAACAGTAACGAAACATAGCGCAAAGATACGATAAAATAATTATAAAATCGTACTTTTATGCTGTATTTTCTCTTTTTTCAGAAAAATGTTACATTCTTTTGGAATTATAGACTAATAATGCGTCCAATATTGTCATTGCTGCCATCGATTCTACGATGGGCACTGCCCGTGGCAGAACGCAAGGGTCGTGTCTTCCGCGTGGGTCTATTGTCTGTTCATTTCCAGCAATATCCACTGTTTTCTGTTCCATCAGTAAGGTTGCTACTGGCTTGAATGCAACTCTGAAGTATATATCTTCGCCGTTGCTTATTCCACCTTGTATTCCTCCGCTGTGGTTGGTTCGTATTGCAATATCGTCGTTTTCGTTTTCTGCTGCCGTTGCAAAACCGTCGTTTTGCTCACTTCCCCGCCACGTGCTTCCGTCGAAACCTTCGCCGTATTCAAAGCCTTTTGCCGCATTTATACTTAGCATTGCCGCACCCAATAGTGCGTGTAACTTGCCAAACTCGGGCTCGCCCAATCCTACGGGACACCCTTTCACCACGCAGGTTATCACTCCGCCAATGGTGTCGCCCTCACTTTTCACTTCTGCAATCAGGCTTTCCATTTCCTTTGCCTTCGCTTCGTCGGGGCATCTCACGGCGTTGTTCTCTGCCTGCGATAAGTCGTACTTCCTGTAATCCTTGTCTACGGCAATATTGCCCACCTGCGATGTGTAGGCTTGAATGCTTATGTTGTGTTTTCGCAGCACAAGTTTTGCCAATGCACCTGCCACTACTCTTGCAAGCGTGATGCGTGCCGAAGACCTTCCGCCTCCGCGATAGTCGCGTATGCCGTATTTCTTATAATAGGTGTAGTCGGCGTGCGATGGTCTGAAAAGGTTGCGAATATCGTCGTAATCCTTTGTTTGCTGGTTCTTGTTTCTTACGATGAAGCCTATCGGCGTACCTGTCGATTTGCCTTCAAACACTCCACTCAGCAGTTCCACCTCGTCGGTTTCTTTCCTGTCGGTGGTAATTTTGCTTTGTCCCGGTCGGCGTCTGTTCAGTTCGTTCTGAATAAAATCGAGGTCAATATCTATGCCCGACGGCATACCATCAACTATGCCGCCTATCGCTGCGCCATGGCTTTCGCCAAAGGTGGTCAGTGTATAGAGTGTGCCAATTGCGTTGGGCATATTGTTTCCCTTTCCTTTTTACTTTTCGTTACAAACGCTTGTGGACAGCTGCTTTGGGTGGGCTGTATTGCTGCAGAATAGGTTTCACGCGTGCAAACAGCCCTCGGGGGAATCGGTTTTGTTAGTCCTTGTTGTGGCAACCGCAGTGTCCGCCTCCGTGTCCTTCGCCTTCTCCGTGGCAGCCGCAGTGTCCTTCTCCGTGCCCTTCACCTTCTCCGTGGCAACCGCAATGACCCTCTCCATTTCCTTCGCCATCACCGTGGCAACCGCAATTTCCGCCACAGTGGTGGCTGTTAAGCTTTTCAAAGAATTCTTTTACTTCCTCTTCGCTTGCTTCACGGTTTTCTATTATGTGTCCTTTAAACTTGAGTTCCTTGCCTGCCAATGGGTGGTTGAGGTCTACTTTCACCTTGTCTTCCGTTATGTCGATAACGCGTGCCATAAAGCGTTGTCCCTCTTGGTTCTGTAAAGGAATCATTGCGCCAACGTACACGTTGCTGCTGTCGAACTCTCCTTCGTGCGAGAATACAGCCTTTTCAAGGTCTAAAACGTTTTCTTCCTTGTAGTCGCCGTAAGCCTGTCCCTTTGCCAAATCGAAAGCAAAGTCGTTGCCTGCAGCGGTTTCCATTGCTATTTTCTCAAACTCTGGCAATGCCATTTCGCAGCCTGTGTAGAACGTCAAGGGTCTGTTTTCTTCTGTTTTTTCTATCAAAACTTCGTTTCCGTATTCAATGCTATACAATTCGTAGCTTGCAGAAATGAATTTATGTGTTTTATTTTCCATTATTATTGTTTTACTGTTTTGTTCTTTTGCAAAGGTACTATTAATTTATGAGAAACAGGCGGACTGCTTGTTGTTTTTTGTTTCGTTTCGCCTTTCCCAATAGAAAGTGCCTTTCTATTTGCTATGCAATTTCGCCTGTACTTCTCGTTTTATAGGCGGAAAGCAGTGGATAATTGTGTAAATATTTTTCGTAAGCGTATCTGTTGCGTAATAACTTAGTTATCAATGTGTTGCAAAACCTATTGTTTTGCGTTCCAAAAGCGGCTGTTTTGCACGGTAAAAGCGTAGGTTTTGCATCGCAAAAGAGCCGCTTTCGCAGTGTCAAATCGAAATTACCGTTTTTCTTTAGAATTATCTTTACAGAACAAGGGGCAGTAAAGCGGACAACGTTTCCTTCAATAGGTTTCTATCGAAACGTTACAACTCCGCTCTTTCTATTAATGTAAGGTGGTTCAATGATGAATAATAAAAAAGCCCGAAAGAATTGTTCTTTCGGGCTTTGAGGTGCCTAGCAGAATCGAACTGCTCTACACGGTTTTGCAGACCGTTACCTAACCGACCGGCCCAGGCACCATAACAATTTGTCGATACAACTAAAGTAATACCCCCTAATTGCGAGTGCAAAAGTAATAAGAAATATTTGTTTAACCAAATTTTTTATCAACTATTGCAATAAGAATTTACTTTCCCTTGTGTTCGTATGTTGTTTTTACGCATCATTTGCTCACGAATGGCGCAGCCTTTGCACCCTCCGCAGGCGTTTCTCGATACTTTTATGGTTCTGATTAGCATACGGACAACGTAAGCTACCGCCAATGCTAAAACAATGCCAACGATGATGTACTGTACCATACGTCCTCCTTTCTTTTACACGGGCTGGTCTTCCGCCTTGTCGGAAAACAGGTTCTCGGTAGCCTTCATTTCGTCTTCGTCGAACCATTGCGACAGTTTGTCCTTCGCTTTCTGCTTCACATCATCGTCTATGTTGCCCCATATTTTTTGCAACACATATACAAGTACGGTGAGGTCGTCGCCCAATCCAGCGAGCGGAATGGCATCGGGAACAAGGTCGAGCGGTGCTATGAGGTAGCCCAGTGCCCCGATGATGATGGCTTTGTCCTTGATTGACACCTTGTCGCTTTCAACAGAGTAGTACAATATCAATGCAGCATAAACCAATTTTGCTCCTGCTCGTTTGGCTATGCGTTGTATTTTCTCAATAAATTCGTTCTTTGTGAACTTCTCTTTGTATTTGCTTAAATCTGGAATTTCCATATTTCTTCTTTGTTGTTAGAGGTTTATGCCGAAGGCATTGTTGCCCGATGGGTTAGAAACGCATCACCTTTTCCACGTATGCGCTAGCTTCTGGGTGGTCTTCTTTTGCACGTTTCACCTTCTTACGCACAATGGCTTTCATCACTACTCGGTAGATAACGTAGAGCAGCAAGCCGATGGCAACACCGAGAAGCACCGCTTGATAGCCTTTCACGGGCAACGATTCTTCCTGAAAAGCCGACAGCACTATGATGGGCAATGTTATCAGTACGCCTGCAACGGTGTATTGCGTGCGTTCCGTTCCCTCGCTGTCGAGTGCGGCTTGGTGGTCGAAAAGATAGTTGCCCAATTCCTCTTCGTCCAGCTTTCCGTCCATTTGTGGGAAACCAGGGTCGTTCTTATGATTTCTTATCTTGTTTTCAACCTGATGCTGAAAATCGTCTAATACGTATCTGTAATCTTGAAATTCTTCCATAAAAAACAAGGAATGGTTCTACAATCTGTTTGTTCTGCGATGCTGTTTTGAAACCTTTAAGTGTGGTTCAGCACCTTTCTCATACTTCAACTCCCTCCCCACGATGGGGGAGGCAGCGAGTATGTGTAAAACAGTACTTCTATAAGCCGGGTCTTGTTTCCTTACCGTCTTTCGACAAGTAAGGACGCCTGTCATCTGTCTAACCGCAGGGTCGCCCCGTGCGTTTTAGCGTTCTACCCTCCGTTGTGCCGTGTATGGCTTGGGCGAGTAACCCTCAAACAACGGTTTACATGAACTTGCAGCTCCTGAACGGCACAGCCACGCAGTCGCCTACGTGCTGGTAGTCTCTTACACTACCTTCTCACCCTTGCCTCGTTGCCAAGGCGGTTGTTTTCTTCTGCCTACATCTACTGTTGCCAATAGCTTTCATTTTCGGAAGCAGGATACTCTTTGCTGCCCGGACTTTCCTCTCGTGTCTTGCAACACCAGCGACAGTGCCGAAGTACTGCCTTAGATTGCAAAGATAACGTAAATATGCCAAATGCCAAAGTTTTGCTCCTACATTTTTTGTTAATATTTGTCCTTATACATATCTTATATAATAGAGATTTTGGCAAAACTATTCCTGTGTTAGATTGCTAATCAGTAAGTTGTATTCTTGCTTTCGACGCTGATATGTGTGCTTGCAATGGTTCCAATGTTATTGTTAATAGGTTCCACGTTCACGGGAAGCCGTATATAATGCGATTTCTGACTTACATTTTTTAATTATCAAAGCTTTGATAAAATTTTCTTTAAGCTTAAATAAATACTTATCAAAGGTTAGATAATTATTTCTCTAAGCTTAGATAATTTAATTTTCACGGACATAATTAGTTTCTAAACCGTGCTTTTTCTTATTTCGAGTGCTTAGATGGGGCATTGGTAACGTTTCTTTTGCAACGGAATCGATATATGGGGTGTGCTTGTAACGTGTTTATATAATTACTTGGAACACCTACTTATTATTCCCAAAAGGTTAAAAGGCGCAGTGAAAAGAAAAGTTTATTCGCTTTTTTTTATAAATAATTGTTCTTTTCTTACCTTTGCAGACAATAACAACGAAATATTTAAACAATAAGATAATATCAGTTATGAAGAAATTGTATGCCATCGTTACAGCCTTGGTATTGTTTTCTACCGTTGCAAAGGCGCAGCAGACCATTCGTGGGTGGATAGCCGACGAGCAGCGTTTGCCTATCGAGTATGCCAATGTTATTGCGCTTTCCGTGCGCGACTCTTCGCTCGTTACGGGCGCAGTAACCGATAAGGCAGGAGCGTTTCAGCTCTCTGTGTCTGCCGACGCACAGGTGTTTCTGCGCGTTTTGGGTGTAGGCTACGAACGGCGCAACGTTTCTTTGCCCCTCGCTGCTGATACTTTGCAGCTGAAAGCTGAGGCAAAAGCAATGGAAGGCGTAACCGTTACGGCGCAACGCCCCAAGATGGCGATACGAAATGACGCTCTTGTTACGACGATTGTTGGTTCGTCGCTGGCAAAAGCAGGCTCGGGCAACGACGTTCTCAAGCGTATTCCGTTGCTGACGGGCAAGGAAGGCAGCTATTCGGTCGTCGGACGTGGTGTAGCAGTTATCTATATAAACAACAGAAAGATAACCGACGCAACCGAAATAGAGCGTCTTAACTCGTCGGACATTAAGGACGTCGAGGTGATAACTAATCCAGGGGCTCGCTACGATGCCACGGTGAGTGCCGTTATCCGCATTCACACGGTGCGAAAGGTAGGCGACGGCTTTGGTTTCGATGCACGCACGTCGGCTTATTATTGGGAAAACTGGGACACTTACAATCAGCTCAATATGTATTATCGCCGCAATGGTTTGGAGCTGACGGCTGGTTCGGCTTATAATCTTAGCAATAACTTAACTAGGCTAGCCACTACCAACGAGGTGCAGACAACCAATTTGTGGACAAACAAATGGATAAGCGATTTTAGTTCTCGCAATACATATAATAACTACATGCTTACGGCAGCTTATGAGTTTAATACTAACCATGCCATTGGTGCACGTTTCTTCTCCAATTTGCTTGTTGGGGCAAATTACGAACACGGTAAATTCTCTACTGATGTAATTAAAAACAATGTGCTCTACGACCATATAGAATCGCAAATACAAAACAGAAGCACTGCTATTCCTAATAAAAGCCTTTCTGCTTACTACGTTGGAAAGGTGGGAAAACTGAACATCGACTTCAATACCGATTACTATTATGGAGAAGAGACCGAACTTCGCACAACGACAGAGCAAAGTGCCAACTACGATAATCGCACAGTAACATCTGCAGGAACGCACGCAAACAAGTTCTTTGCAACCAAGCTGGTGCTCTCTCACCCACTGTTTGGCGGCAGCTTATCGGTTGGAAACGAGAACACTTTTACCAATCACGAACAGAGTTACACTAACCAAGAAGGCATTGTAGCCAATGCTGCATCGACCATTAAGGAGCGCAACAACGCTTTCTTCTTCGAGTATAGCCGTCTCACACCTATCGGACAGCTTATGGCAGGACTGCGTTACGAGCACGTAAATTCCGATTATTACGACCAAGGAGTGTACAGCACGGAACACAGCCGCACCTACAACCAATGGTTTCCGTCGCTTACTTTCGCAACACAAATAAAGAAAGTAGGCTTGCAACTCTCTTATTCGGTAAAGACATCGCGCCCTTCTTACAATCAGTTGGGTACAGACGTGTTGTACATAAACCGCTTTACGCGTCAGAGTGGTAACCCTACGCTGAAGCCAGAAACACTACACAACATTACGCTTGTGAGTAGTTGGAACTGGCTTACTTTTGTGGCCAACTACACACAGACACACAACAAAATTATGTATTGGAACGAACAAGAAAGCACTGATGAAAATATAACCAACCTACGTTACCGCAATTTCAAAAGGTTTCCTGCCTTAACACTGAGCCTTACCGCTGCACCAACAATTGGTATATGGTCGCCTCAACTTACATTATTCTGCCAAAAGCAATGGTTCGACATAGAACGTTTGGGCAGCAAGTTCGATTTAAACAAGCCAATATGGGGAATAAAGTGGAATAATTCGTTTGAATTCAGGCACGATTGGACAGCAGAAGCATTCTTGCAAATCAATTCAAAAGGTATAACAGAGAACACTGAACTTATCAGAAGCACCTCCGCATTCAACTTCTCGGTACGAAAAGCATTCTTGAACGACCGCCTTTCTGTTACTGTAGGCGTAAACGACCTCTTCAATCGCTCTGCCAATCAATCGTTGCTTTATACGAATAACTTAAGCATAGAAATAAAACAAGAATTCGATAGCCGAGATTTCTATGTTACTTTGCGCTATAAATTCAATACAGCACGTAGTAAATATAAAGGAACAGGAGCAGGACAGAGCGAGCGTAATCGTTTCTAAGCCA
Organism: Prevotella intermedia ATCC 25611 = DSM 20706; assembly: GCF_001953955.1. Classification (NCBI taxonomy): domain Bacteria; kingdom Pseudomonadati; phylum Bacteroidota; class Bacteroidia; order Bacteroidales; family Prevotellaceae; genus Prevotella; species Prevotella intermedia. The sequence goes on along the minus strand of NZ_CP019300.1, from coordinate 1,733,754 downwards.
CTACAAATGTGCAGAAAATGCGTTTTCCACGCCCCATTTTCTTCGTTTTTCGGGGCTGGGAATGCGCTTTCTTAACTTGATTATAATCAATGCGTTGTGATATTATAAAGCTGTTGTTAAGTCGTTCTGCCGAATTACTTACACGTAAAGAAATATTTATTTACGTGTAAGTAAAAATTTATTTACGTGTAGAAAAATATTTCTCAACGTGTTGATAATTTCATTGTCTGCGTCAAAAATGAGCTATTGGGGCTTGTGCCAGTTTGCAGACACGTATGAAAACGAAATTAAGGCAGTTTCTAAAAAGTACCTTTATTGGATTTTTAGAAGCTGCCTTAAACCTAATTTAATATTGTTATGTGGGTGTTAATGCAAGGTAGATTTGTATTGTTCTTTTATGCGTTGTTCCACTTCTTCGAGGGTTTTGTTGCTGCTTAGTCTGCTTTTTATGAAACGGAAGCCGTACCAGACGATGACCATTCCGAGTGCTGCAAGGAGGAATGTCCATACGTTGCCAAGGTTAAAGCCCTGTATAAACTTTTCGCAGATAACGAATCCGCCAATAGAAACAAGGTAATCGAGCCAACTCGACGATGTGTAGCTTTTGCTTATGCGTTGGTATTCTTCGTCGTTTGCGAGCAGTTGTTGGCGGTTGGCTTGCCAAAGTTGTTCAAATTCCTGTTCTGTCATAAATGTAAGTTTCTGTTTGTTCTGCGTGCAAAGGTAATGAAAAAAATGGTTTGCTGCTGTTTTAAACGTACATTAATTCGCTCATAACGAAATCGCTGACGTAAATTCCGTGGCGTGTAAGGTGCAGATGGTTGTCGGTTATGGCGAGCAGACCTTGCGAGATGAGCGGGGCAGAGGCTTTTGCAATGTGCTCTTTGTAAGGCGACGGCAGTGCGGAAAGGTCGATACCGCTCTTCGTCCGCAAGGCTGTTGTTACCATATCGTCGTAGTGTGTATCGTCGTCGATGGTTTCCACCTCGTAGATGGGGCGATTGTTTGTAATGCCGTCGATGTATTCTTGCAGGTTGTCTATGTTCCAACGGCGTGTGGAAAGGTTGTAGCTGTGTGCCGATGCGCCTATGCCGAGATAGGGTTTGTTTGCCCAATAGGCACTGTTGTGGCGCGAACGGAAAGGAGAAACGGTGGTATGGTCGAGCTTGGCGAAGTTGCTGATTTCGTATTGCTCGTAGTTGGCGAGGGCAAGGCGGTCGATAAGTGTGTCGTACATCGTGCGATAGAGTTCCTCGTCCATATCTTTCACTTTGCCTTTTTGCAGAAGTTGGTAAAGCGGAGTGCCCTCTTCGTACATCAAACTGTAAGCCGAAAGGTGTTCAACGTCTAAGGCAATGGCTTTGTCAATGTCGAGTTGCCATTCCTCTATGGTTTCGTTTGGGAAGCCAAACATAAGGTCGATGGAAATGTTTTCTATGCCTGCACGGTGCAGGTGGTCGATGGCGGTCTGCACATCGGCAGCTTTGTGGCGTCGGCGGAGAAACTTCAGGCGTTCGTCCGAGAAAGTCTGTGCGCCCATTGATATGCGATTGATGGGCAGGTGCCTAAGGTTTTCGGCATATTCGGTGGTTATATCGTCGGGGTTGCACTCAAGGGTTATTTCCATATCGGCGTAGTTTTCCATTCTGTCGGCATAGTTTTCGGCAATGCAGCGAAATATTTTCTCGATGTGGTGGGCATGCAGCTGCGATGGTGTGCCTCCTCCGAAGTAGATGGTTTCAAGTCGTTCGACAGGGTCAGACTTCTCTCCGAAGATGTAATGCCTTTGTGTTGCTGCTTCCTTGCATAGTGCGTCTACATACAAGTCTACGACTGCTGCTTTCTCTGCATGTGGCGTCAGGGTGGAGTAGAAGCCACAATAGATGCAGCGGCTTGCACAAAAGGGAATATGGATATAGAGCCCTGCCATTTATTATATAATATAATGTATTATGTCTGAATGATAATTACTTGCTTGCAAAAGTAGTAATATCTTTTAATACTTTGCTAAAATGTTGTAAATAGTTTTGGTGGTATGAAAGAAAATACCTAACTTAGACGGCGGTAGCGGTAAGTGTTGCTTATCGCTCGACACAGAACATAATACTAACAACCTAAAGGTGGGCTTCTAAAACCAAAATCTATAATAGATTGCTGCCTGCGTGTAGACCTTTTAGAAACAACCTTTTTTTAATCTATCGTGGTTATGAGAGTATATCAGACAAACGAAATCAAGAACATTGCATTGCTTGGCAGTGCGGGTAGCGGCAAGACTACTCTTGCCGAAAGTATGTTATTTGGCGCGGGTATTATCAAACGCCGTGGCACAGTGGAAGCTAAAAACACAGTTTGCGACTATTTTCCAGTAGAACAAGAATATGGCTACTCAGTATTCTCTACTGTTTTTCATGTTGAGTGGAACAATAAGAAGTTGAACATAATTGATTGTCCGGGAAGCGACGACTTCGTGGGGGGAGCGATAACGGCACTGAACGTTACCGACCAAGCCGTTATACTTATAAACGGACAGTACGGCCCTGAAGTAGGAACACAAAACAACTTCCGCTATACAGAGAAGTTGAAGAAACCTGTAATCTTCTTAGTCAATCAATTAGATTCTGATAAATGCGACTTCGACAACGTGATGAACAGCATGAAGGAAATCTATGGCTCAAAGTGTGTGCAGATACAATATCCAACCGCAACGGGTGCAGGCTTCAACAGCATCATTGATGTCTTGCTGATGAAGAAATACAGTTGGAAACCCGAAGGCGGTGCTCCTATCATCGAAGAGATACCTGCCGAGGAAATGGACAAGGCGATGGAGCTGCACAAAGCGTTGGTAGAGGCTGCTGCCGAGAACGACGAAACGCTGATGGAGAAGTTCTTCGAGACCGAAGCACTTACCGAAGACGAAATGCGCGAGGGCATTCGCAAGGGTCTTGTGGCACGCAGCATCTTCCCAGTGTTCTGCGTTTGTGCCGGAAAAGATATGGGTGTGCGCCGCTTGATGGAGTTCTTGGGCAATGTTGTGCCTTTCGTCAGCGAAATGGACAAGATACACAACACACGCGGCGAGGAAGTTACGCCCGACCCAAACGGCGCGGAATCGGTTTATTTCTTCAAGACTGCCGTTGAACCGCATATCGGTGAGGTAAGCTACTTCAAGGTAATGAGTGGCTCTATCAAGGTTGGCGACGACTTGACCAACGCAGACAGAGGCTCAAAGGAACGCATTGGCCAGCTGTTTGCTTGTGCGGGAGCCAATCGTATCCCCGTCGAGCAACTCAATGCAGGCGATATTGGCTGTACGGTGAAGCTGAAAGACGTCAAGACAGGCAATACATTGAACGGTAAGGGTGTAGAGCAGCACTTCGATTTCATCAAGTATCCCAACCCGAAATATATGCGTGCCATCGAGGCGGTGAACTCTCAGGAAACCGAAAAGCTCATGGCGGCCTTGCTGAAGATGCGCCAAGAAGACCCAACGTGGATTATCGAGCAAAGTAAAGAGTTGCGCCAGACCATCGTGAAGGGACAAGGCGAGTTCCACTTGCGCACTTTGAAGTGGCGTTTGGAGAACAACGAGAAACTTCAAACCGTATTCAAGGAAGCACGCATACCTTACCGTGAAACCATTACCAAGCAGGCAAAGGCTGAATATCGCCACAAGAAGCAGAGCGGTGGCGCAGGACAGTTCGGCGAAGTGCACCTCATCGTAGAGCCATACGCAGAAGGAATGCCCGACCCAACAATGTATAAGTTCAACGGACAGGAATTTAAGATGAACATAAAGGGCAAGGAAGAGAAGACAATGCCTTGGGGCGGCAAGCTCGTATTCATCAATTCTGTTGTCGGCGGAGCCATCGACACGCGCTTTATGCCAGCCATTCTGAAAGGTATCATGGACTGTATGGAGCGTGGACCATTGACCGGAAGCTACGCCCGCGACGTGCGAGTGGTTGTTTACGACGGTAAGATGCACCCTGTAGACTCTAATGAACTTTCGTTTACGCTTGCTGCGCGCCACGCATTCTCTGATGCTTTCAAGATTGCAGGACCGAAAATTCTCGAGCCAATCTACGATTTGGAAGTGTATGTGCCGGGCGATTACATGGGCGACGTAATGAGCGACTTGCAAGGACGCCGTGCCATGATAATGGGAATGGACAGCGAAGCGGGTTACCAGAAGCTGCAAGCCAAGATTCCGTTGAAGGAATTGGCAAGCTACAGCATTTCTCTGAGTTCGCTGACAGGTGGCCGTGCAAGTTTCACCACCAAGTTCTCAAGCTACGAACTCGTGCCTAACGAACTCCAGCAGACCCTCATTGCTGAACACGAAGCAGAGGTTAAGGACGAAGAAGAATAGACAGAAAGAACATTTTTGCATTTGCAAAACATATAAAAAGAGCAAGAGCCGACATGCCGTACAGCGTGTCGGCTCTTCGTTTTTAGGGGTAATTTCACCCTAGTTTCAACGCCGTTGTCGGGCTATATTCCATGTAGAAAAAGCGCATCTGTAATATGCTGTGTTTCAATATGATATGATGTGGTGAAAAATATGACGTCATATTTGCTCGGAAATGACGTCATATTTGTCCGAATATGACGTCATATTTCTCAGAAGATGATATCATATCCGTTTAAATATGACATCATACCTGACTATACATCTGAAAACAGAGCCAGAAAACCCCACGATGCCTTTCCCGTACAATAGGTTTCCGCGTTCTCTTTTAACAACCTTTTAGGCGCAAACCGTTTCTAACATTTGGGATATTCGGATATTTGTCTTACTTTTGCAGTAAAGAAAATATTTACGTATGACAAGCGACAGCATAGTAATAATCCCTACATACAACGAAAAAGAGAATATGGAGAAGATTATCCGAGCCGTTTTCGGTTTGGAAAAGTGTTTCCATATCTTAGTCATCGACGACGGAAGCCCTGACGGAACGGCGCAGATTGTTCACCGATTAATCAAGGAAGAATTTGCCGACCGTTTGTTCATCATTGAGCGTTCGGGCAAGTTAGGACTTGGAACAGCCTATATACGTGGCTTCCATTGGGCTTTGGAACACGGCTACGACTACATTTTCGAGATGGATGCCGACTTCAGCCACGACCCTAACGACCTGCCCCGCCTGTATGCAGCTACGCACGACGAGGGTTTCGATGTGGCTGTTGGCTCACGCTATGTCAGCGGCGTAAACGTTGTGAACTGGCCCATCGGACGTGTCCTGATGAGCTATTTTGCCAGCAAGTATGTACGTTTCGTAACCGGATTTCACGTTCACGACACCACGGCAGGCTTTGTCTGCTATCGCCGCAAGGTGCTCGAAACCATTCCGCTCGACGAAGTACGCTTCAAGGGCTATGCCTTCCAGATAGAAATGAAGTACACGGCGCACAAGATAGGGTTCAAGATAAAGGAAGTGCCCGTTATCTTCGTAAACCGCCGAGAAGGCACAAGCAAGATGAGCGGAGGCATATTCTCGGAAGCCTTCTTTGGTGTGATGCGTTTAAGAATGGACGGTTGGTTCAGGAAATACCCCGCTATAAAGAAGTAAATAACAGCATAGTAAAAGAACGCTTTCGCATCGGGGGCGTTCTTTTATACGTTTAATAACAACCCTATTTTGTTGCTTTCACGATGAGGCATATTACAAGAGACGAAGCCTTAAAGTTGCTGATACACGATAATCCCGAGCCAGTTGCGAGCCGTTGCGACAAGTCTATGTGGTGGTTCATACCTCGTGCCGTTGGCGGACTGTGGGCGCAGCATACCCGCAAAATGCTTGTTTCTTGGCTTATTCTGCTCGTATCCCCTTTGTTCTTTAGTCTGCGAAGCGTCGAACTTGCCGTACTCGGTGTGTTCATCGTCTTGTTTTGCATTCTTGCCTACTATGTTTATATTTACGGAAAGATACACAAAACATTAAAGCTCAATACTTATCGCATCGACGAAGAAGGCATATCGGTGTCGGTAACCACAGTCGATGGCATTCAGGCACGCTATCTTACCACGCCGTTCTCGTTGATTAAGGATATATGGTTGGCGCAGAAATACATTTATATCGAGACGGAAGACAAGACAGATATAGGCGTTGTCTACCTTTTTTCCGACGAACCCGAACGCATTTTGGGCAATATCGTATCGTATATGCAGTTGGAAAAGAAAACCGACGAGGACAAACCCTTACCCCGTTATAGTGCAGAAGAGCGCGCAGACCTACGGAAATTCGTGGAAGAACGCTTCGGAAAGATTGATGCTGTGCTGCACGATACCGACGGCGAAGGCTTTCCCATCGACATTGTCAGCATTCCTCCCACCAAGCAGCACAACTACTGGACGCTCTGCACTGTCGGCGCAGGAGCCATTCGTGTGCCCAACGAGGAGTATTACAAGCGGTCGGACAATGGCGAAACAACTTTCGACGAAACCAAATACACCGATGGCTTTGTGGTGGAACACTTTGAATACGTTATGTATCTGCCGCCCGACTGGAACGTAACCGATGCCGATTTAAGCAAAGACAGCAACTATTGGTATCTCCGCTTGCTGCGCGATGTGGTGCAATACACCTATTACAACTTCCAGTTTCAGCTGGGCGACACGCTGAGCTACAATGACAGCGACAGCGAAGAACTCTCGTTCGATGCTTCCACCGACTTCTTTGCCGTGCTGATGCTGTGTCCGCTGCCCGATGTACCCAACGAAGTGTTTGCCAATATAGGCGGCCGCACCATTCAGTTCCACCAAGTTGTGCCCATCACCGTTGAGGAATCCGACTATATAAGTCAGCGTTCTGCTGCCGACTTTATGAAGAAATATATGGGCATAGACGCTGTTCAGTTGGACGGCGAACCTATGGACGTGAAGCACAAACAATATTCAGAAGCACTTATTTCGCACTTCGAACGCCACATAAAAGGCGCAAACGTCGTAACAATGTACCCACAACAGAAGTAGATAATTGCCGTTCGACCAAACCGAAAACACAGCAATATTTCTTTTTTAATAAGCAGAAAGAAGACGAAAAGTATGTAAATATTTTTAACAAGCATATCTGTCGTGTAACTTGTTTGCTGTCAATGCATTGCAAAACCTATTGTTTTGCGTTCCAAAAGCGGCTGTTTTGCACGGTAAAAGCGTAGGTTTTGCATCGCAAAAGAGCCGCTTTCGCAACGTCAAATCGAAATTATCGTTTTCCTTCAGAATTATATTTACAAAACAAGAGCGATTTCCTATCTGTTAGTCTAAAGATTCTATAAAATCTAAGAATACTAGAATATCTAAAAAAGCCAGCATTTACGCTCGTCAATATATCCAACAAAAAGCGGGGACAACAGCATAAAAGCATTGTTGTCCCCGCAGTTTTATATTGGATTATAGTAGGTTGTGTGTTACAAAAGTATTATTCTTCCGTCTCTTCCTCCTTTGGGTGTGGCAACACAAGGTTAAGAAGTACACCTACAATAGCCGACAGACCGATGCCACTCATGGCGAAATTGCCATAAGTAAGGATAGCTCCGCCAATACCAATGGTCAGCGTTACCGAAATAATGATGGTGTTTCGGGTGTGGTTCAAGTTCACTTTGTGCTGTATAAGGTTCTGTATGCCCACCGAAGCGATGGTACCAAAGAGCAGCAACATAATGCCACCGAGCACGGCTGCAGGTATGCTTTGCAGCAAGGCACTGAGCTTTCCGATTACAGAAAAGACGATGGCAGTGGCTGCCGAAATGCGAATAACCTGTGGTTGAGTGATTTTTGTGATGCTCATAGCACCTGTAACTTCGCTGTAAGTCGTAACAGGAGGGCCGCCGAAGAAGCTTGCTGCAAGGCAAGCCAAGCCGTCGCCGAGCATTGTTCGGTGCAGTCCGGGGTCTTTTACGAAGTCTTTCTGCGCCACGGCTCCTACCACGTAAACGTCGCCGATATGCTCGATAACGGGTGCAATGGCTACTGGAATCATGAAAAGGAAGGGTTCCCAAGCAAATTGTGGTAGGTGGAAGTCTGCCAATGCGGGTGGTAATGCAAACCAAGGTGCAGCTGCCACGTTCGTGAAGTCTACTTCTCCCATACAAACTGCTGCAATATAGCCCACTACAATGCCACAAACTACGGGCACGAGCTTGATGAGTCCTTTTCCCAAAGTAAGCACCAAGATAGCCACTGTGAGCGAGATGCCAGCCAAAAGCCAGTTGTTCTTAGCCATATCTACTGCCGAACTCGAGAGCGAAAGACCAATCAAGATGATGACAGGACCTATCACGACAGGTGGAAAAAGTCTGTTTAGCAGCTTCCTGCCTTGCCATTTAATGAGTGCCGACATAAGGAAATAGACCAGCGAAACGCCAATGATACCTGCCAATGTGCCAGGCATTCCCCATTGTTTCGACGCCGAAATGATTGGTGCAATGAAAGCAAACGACGACCCGAGAAAGATGGGCACCTTGCCTTTTGTGGTTAAATGGAAAATGAAAGTTCCGATACCTGCCGTGAAAAGGGCAGTGGCGGGGTCGAGCCCAACGAGCAACGGAACGAGGACAGTTGCGCCAAAAGCCACGAAAAGGAATTGTACGCCTACTACTGTTCGTCTGAATGGTGATAAATTAGTTGTGTTCATTGTTATTAAATTAGATTAACCGCATAGCTTCCACTACCGATTTTGTTTGCAAAGCTACAAAAAATAATCCAACTGCTAAAAGCTATTGGATTATTTTTCTGTGGGTTTTGCTAACCTTTCGACTTCATAAGTACATAAATTACTACGGGTGCACCGATTAAAGGCGTTACCGCATTGAGCGGAATAATGCCACCTTCGCTGGGTAAATAGCAAATAAGGTTGCAGAAAAGAGCTATCAACGCACCGCTGAGAATGGTAGAAGGCAGTAGCAGACGATGGTTTTCGGTGGTCAGCAAGAGGCGCGCAATGTGGGGAACAGCCAAGCCAATGAAACCTATTGGACCGCAGAAAGCAGTGGTAATGGCTGCCAGCAACCCTGTAACAACGAGCAGATAGTTGCGTGTTCGGCGTGTGTTGATGCCCAAACTCTCGGCATACTGCGCTCCAAGCAGCAAGGCGTTGAGCGGCTTCATCAGTAGCAGCGAACAGAAAATGCCTATGCTGACAATCGCCATAAACACAGGAATGTGTTCCATAGACACGCCTCCGAAATTGCCCATACCCCATATCATGTAGCTTTTTACGCCTTCTTCGGTGGCAAAGAAGTTGAGCAACGACACCACGGACGACGACATATAGCCTACCATAATGCCGATGATGAGCAGCAAGACGCTGTTTCTGATGATGAGCGAGAAGAAGAATATCAGTGCCGTTACTGCCATTGCACCTACGAAAGCTGCAACCAACACCGCCATAAAGCCCGATACCGAGAACAAAACCGTAGACACATTGCCACCCAAAAGCAGCATTACGAGTGCCACACCCAAGCCCGCTCCTGCATTGATACCGAACACGTCGGGACCTGCCAATGGGTTTCGGAAGGCGGTTTGCAGCATCAAACCGCTTACTGCAAGTGCTCCACCGCAGAACATAGCCGTAATTGCTTGCGGCAAACGGTTCTCTAAAACGATGAAACGCCAACTCTCCTTGCCATCAAATCGTCCTAAGAAAATATCCACAATGTCGTTAAACGGAATGCGTACTGAACCAATATAGAGGTTCAGTAAGAACAGAATAACGATGCCAAGTGGCAGCAGAACAAATGCCCAAGTATTCTTTTTCATTGCCTGAAAGGTTTCTGCCGATTTTATAAACGGTGGTAATAACGCATCGAACCAGTCCTTAAATCGGGGTGGAAGAGTTGGATAAGGTCTGACAAAAGCCAGTCTGGACGCCAGCTAACTTCCTCGAAATAGGGCGTTTTGTCTACCTGACAGCCGTAGATTTCGCCTGTCTTGAAGGGTTTTAATGCCGTGTAGCCTTGGTATTCAGCTAAGAGTTGCTGCTTGTTGAAGCCACCATAGTAGCTGAAAACCCAAAAATCAGCCTGTCCAGCTTTGTCCAACACGGTTTCAAAAGGCAGCGCAAGACTTCCGCTCTTGTTGTTGTCGGCAAACGCATACTTGCCGTTGGCATCTTTATAGAGCAAGCCCACGCTGCTTTCGCCGCCCGGCATATACCACACGCTGCCTGTTTTGCGGTCGGGTAGCACCGAAAGCGTTTGCTTGGAACTCTTTGCCTTGGCTTTCAAAGCAAGGTAGTTGCTTTCCACAACTTTGAATAATGAGTCGGCAGACTGCTGACAACCGAACAGAATACCATAGAATTTAATCCATTCGGCACGCCCCAACGCAGAGGTTTCCATATATTCCGCACATTCGATAATAGGGATTTTAATCTCGTCTAACTTGCCGTAGCCACCGCTGTTCTCGAACGGTGAGAGCAGCAAACCGTCGGGCTTAATGTCGATAATCTTCTCTATGTCGGGCTTCATACCATCGCCACAATCGGTAATCGTCTTTGTTTGAAGTCGTTTTTGTACGTCGGGTATCAGCATGTATTTCGTATCGGCAACACCTGCAATGGCATTTTGCGCACCCAACATTTCCATTAGGTTGGCGTGTGCGGTTGTAAAGAACACCCCACGCTTCATCGGCACTTGCACAAGAGTGCCGTCCGCAGGCTTCTCAGCCTTGCTTGCATCTTCCACCAAATAGTAGGTGTGCAGTGTCTTACCCTTTTTCCAAGGGTTGGAAAGGGTTACCTTGATGCCGTCGGAGGTACGTTCCATTTTTATATTCTCGGCATATTTAAATAACAATGTGCTGTCTGTTGGAGCGTTGGTATTCGCCATTTTGGCTTTGTTGTTGCTACAACCGAAGCACAGACTTAATAATAAGAGGTATAGAATCAATGATTTTCGCATAGTGAAAGAATATTTTCGACAAAAGTACAAAAAATGTTTCGATTTTTGTAAGAATACAAACTTTTTCGTAATTTAGTAGCCAATTTAAGTAACTATATAAACAATCATTTTTAACTAATTAAATTTTTACCATGTTAGAGAATAATTTAAACACACTGTCTGCTCACATTGAGATGAAGAAAGTGTGGCAGCTATTGGGAATTGTGCTGATAACAGCCGTAGTTTGGAACCTTCCCATCTCAGTGTTCGATATTGATGGACTCACCGTTGTGCAGCAACGCATCATTGCCATTTTTGTTTTTGCAACGCTTTCTTGGCTAACCGAGTGTATTCCCGCGTGGGCAACGTCGTTGGCTATTATGACTATAATGTGTGTATCAGTGTCGGAAAACTCGTTCCAATTCTTCAAAGGCGATGGAATAGGGGAACTGTTGAAATCGAAAGAGATTATGGCATCGTTTGCCGACCCTATTATTATGTTGTTCTTGGCTGGTTTTATTCTTGCCATTGCTGCGTCGAAGTCGGGTCTTGACACGCTGTTGGCTAAGAATATGATACGTCCTTTCGGAAACAAGAGCGAGAATGTGCTGCTCGGTTTCCTATTCATAACAGGTATTTTCTCGATGTTTATCTCGAATACAGCGACTGCTGCCCTTATGCTGACGTTCTTGGCACCTGTGTTTGCATCGTTGCCTGCAAACGGAAAGGGGCGTATCGCACTCACAATGTCTATTCCGCTGGCTGCCAACTTGGGCGGTATCGGCACGCCTATCGGTACTCCTCCGAACATGATTGCAATGAAATTCCTGAACGACCCTGATGGTTTGAACTTAGGAATCAGCTTCGGTCAGTGGATGCTTATTATGGGTCCGCTTGTCGTTATCTTGCTTCTTATCTGCTGGCGCGTGATTCTTTACTTCTTCCCATTCAGCAAGAAAACCATCGAATTGGAGATTAAAGGCGAAATACACCGTGGTTGGCGTATGTACGTAGTAATTGCCACTTTCATCATAACGATTTTGCTTTGGATTATTCCGAAAGAAATTACGGGCATAAACACAAACACCGTGTCGATGATACCGATGGGAATCTTCGCCATAACAGGCGTTATCAATGCGAAAGACTTGCAGCAAATCGACTGGAGTGTTATCTGGATGGTAGCTGGAGGTTTTGCACTCGGTCTTGGTATGAACGGTTCCGGATTGGCTGATGTTGCCATTGAAAGCATACCGTTCGGCAGTTGGAGTCCTATTGTTATTCTCATCGTGTCTGGACTTATCTGTTACTTCTTGTCGAACTTTATTTCCAACACCGCTACGGCAGCCCTTCTGATGCCTATTTTGGCTGTAGTTTGCCGTGCTATGGGCGACAAGCTCGATGTTATCGGTGGCACCAGCACCGTGCTTCTCGGTGTGGCGATAGCCGCTTCTACTGCTATGTGTTTGCCTATCTCTACTCCTCCAAATGCCATTGCTTACTCAACAGGTTTGGTAGAACAGAAAGATATGTTGAAGACAGGTATTACCTGTGGTATCATTTCCATCGTATTGGGTTATGGTCTCTTGTTCGTCGTGGGCGAGTTGCACCTCTTAGGATAATCAATATACATACTGAAAATAAAAGGTCGCAACCTTTCGGGGCTGCGGCCTTTTCTGTTTTGTTTCTTGAATAATACGCCTTGGTTTTGTAAAGATAATTCCAACGGAAAACGGTAATTTCGATTTGACACTGCGAAAGCGGCTCTTTTGCAACGCAAAACCTACGCTTTTACCGTGCAAAAGAGCCGCTTTTGGAATGCAAAACAATAGGTTTTGCAAAGTGTTGATAGCGAGATAGTTAAGTAAAAGTTATGTTTGCGAAAAATATTTACACTTTTATTGCTCGCTTTTCGTTTATAAATATCGCTTTTATCCTAATGCAAAGTTGAGAACGAAAAGGATAGAAAGAATGCAAAGCGTCCAGTTCAAGTCTTTCCAACGGTGTGTGCAAAGCTTCATAATAACGAACGACAGAATGCCCAGACAAATGCCATCAGCGATAGAATAGCACAATACCATCGTTATCATTGTTATGAAAGCAGGGAAAGCCTCGGTCATATCTTGTAGGTTTATCTTCTTTACAGAGTCGAGCATCAGCACACCTACCATAATGAGGGCACCACTTGTAGCAGCACTCGGAATAAGCAGGAAGATAGGAGAAAGGAACAAAGCAAAAATGAACATAGCACCTACAACCAACGATGTTACACCTGAGTGACCTCCTTCGGCTATTCCGCTTGCGCTTTCTATATAGGTAGAGATGGTAGAACTACCGAGCATGGCTCCGCAAGTAGTACCAATGGCATCGCTCATCATCGCTTCGCTGACACGTGGAATGCTTCCGTCTTCGCGTACAATGCCCGTTTTTTCAGCCAAACCCATCAGTGTTCCGATGGTATCGAAGATATTGACGATTAGCAATGAGAAGACAACAAGAACTGTTTTAAGGTTTAATAAACCTGAAAAATCGAACTGGCAGAAGATTGGCGAAATATCTTGAGGCGCAGAAACTGGCAACCAATGGTCTGGGAAAACGGTAACGCCCAATGGTATTCCTATCAAGGTTGTGGCAATAATGCCCCAAAATAGCGCACCCTTAACGTTGCGTGCCATAAGCACACCGCTAAGTAAGGTGGCGAAAATACCCAGCAGACAGGGTGCGGTGAAAGCACCTAAGCCTACGAAAGTGCCCTCTTTCGATACGATAATCTCTGCATTTTTAAGACCGATGAAGGCAATGAACATACCGATACCTGCAGAAATGGCATAGCGTAGATTGTTCGGAATGGCATTGAATATCATTTCACGCACGTTGAAGAACGTTATCAAGATGAACACGATACCCTCGATGAGCAGAATGGCGAGCGAGTTCTGCCACGAATAGCCCATTGCCTGACAAAGTGTATAGGCAAAGAATGCGTTGAGACCCATTGACGGTGCTTGCGCAAAAGGCAACTTTGCCATAAACGCCAATAAGAGTGTGGCTATCGCCGACGCCAATGCCGTGGCAGTAAAGAGTGCACCTTGGTCCATACCCGTAGACATAAGGATTGCTGGGTTCACTGCCAGAATGTAGCTCATAGTGAGGAATGTTGTTACGCCTGCTATCAGTTCGGTGCGCAACTTCATAGTTTTAGGGTCGAAGCCCAATGTTTTTTCTAAAAAGTTCATACGTTTTTTAGTTTGTATTTTGATTATTATTTGTTGTTTTTCGTGTTTTCAAGCCAATCGTCTATCAACATTCGGGCGATTGATAACTTCTCCGGCAGGTTGGGCAGGTTGTCTTTTCCGAACCAACTGCCCTTGCAAAGCTCGCTCCATTGCAATTGTATCTCGCCTCCAACGTAGTCGGCATTGTAGCCCACCATTATGCCGCAAGGGTACGGCCACGGCTGCGAACCGAAGTATCGGAGGTTGTTTATCTGTATTCCAGTTTCTTCCATTACCTCTCTGTGTACGGCTTCTTCGAAGGTTTCGCCCGTTTCCACGAAGCCTGCAACTAAGCCGTAGTGGTTGTCTTTAAAGTTTTTGGCACGCACCAAAAGCACTTCTTCGCCACGATGTACCAATACAATGACGGCTGTTGAAACCTGTGGCCAAACCTCTTTGCCACAGTTTGTGCAGCGTTTGGATATTTCGCTGTTCAGTTTCATCGGTGCTCCGCAAACGCCACAGAAGCGCGTGTTCTGGTTCCAGTATAGCAGTTCGTAGCATTTTCCTGCTTTCAGGTAAAACGCTTGTGCAAGTTTGTAATAGCTGTTGCGTAGTCCGCACATCTCGAACGCTGGGTTGTCGGTCAGCGGCGTATCTATGCTTACAGCCTTTACGCTTGTTCCGTCGGGCATAGGGTCTGTATCCAATACCTGCGACCACGCTTTCAGTGGGGTAGGACAGTGCTCTGATAAGGGGATTGTATAACCGTCGGCGGTCTTTTCCAATACAATGTCGGTCTTGCAGAATACAAACCAATAACACTTCATTTTCGTATCCTTTCCTCTTTTTCCGATGCTTCAGGCTTATTCGCCGAACAGTATTTTACGGTCGCGGGCAGCAGCCTTGTCGGTCCATTCCGTAGGTACGAATTTCCAGTTATTATTGGGTTGTGGGTTCAATGTCCCCGCTTTCTTAATCTCTTCCATAAGATAATGGCGTTGGTCGCGCTCGCTTCGCCATACAATGCGGCTTTTCAACTGCTCTTGCGGAATGCCTGCGCCCTTGGTAAGGAGCTCTCCTCCGCCATTGCCACGATAGCTGTTTACGGCTACCTTATAGTATTTTGTTTCGTCGAAAGGCTGTCCGTTGCTCATTCTTAGTATGTTTACCTTCTGCCCATAAGGCTTTGTTACGTCCACTTCATAGTCAATTCCTGCAGCAGAGTCGAAGTTGAACGAGAAGTTTTTAAAGCCTAAGCGTTGCGAATCGTCCCTTGTGTCTTCCGAAAGCAATAGCAAATGGTCGTCAGCCGACTTCATTGTGTTCACCCAAAGGTTATAGCTCATCTCCAAATAGTCCTTGATTTCCTTGCCTGTCAGCTTCATAATGTAGAGCTGGTTCTCGTATTTGTAAAGGCTGAACATATCGCCTACGGTTATTGCACCGGCTTTAATGGACGAGTTGAAGCCCAAAGGAGCATTGAAAGCAATATCTGCTTTCGTGATTTGAAGCTCTAAATTAAGGATTAAATCGTTGAAGGCAGAGTTGCCAAAGAAGCAGTCTTTCGTGCTGATGGTGTTTTCAAAGCGTCCGATTTCGGTGTTTGCCCAACTCTTTACTTCGTTTATTTCGTTCTCAAAATGTGCCATAAATGGCTCGTCTATTGCCAAATCAGTTACATTGACTACCTCTCCCGACTTCTTGATAACGTTGAAACGCTTGCCATTCTTCGCTTTTTTCTTTGCAGGCGATAAGGTTATGGTTGCCACTGCTACCTTTTGTGCATTGTTGGCAGGGTCGAGACACAACACTTCCTTGCCGCTCTTGTTGGTTACAGTTATATTGCGTGGCTTGTGGTCGTGCCCGAAAAACACCACGTCGAAGCCGTCTACCTC
Organism: Prevotella intermedia ATCC 25611 = DSM 20706; assembly: GCF_001953955.1. NCBI lineage: Bacteria > Pseudomonadati > Bacteroidota > Bacteroidia > Bacteroidales > Prevotellaceae > Prevotella > Prevotella intermedia. Next base: position 1,717,769 of record NZ_CP019300.1, on the reverse strand, counting down.
TTCCGCAACCTTCTTTGAAGCGTCCTCAACATAGTTGGGTGTCGTTATTCCACCGTCCCAACCAGAGTGGAAAAGTCCTACGATAACATCGGGTTGCTCGTTTGCCTGCAATGCTGCAACGGTCTTTTTTGCCGACGAAACCATCTCGGCAAAGTGCAAACCTTTCCACAAACCCTCTTCCAACCAATTGGGAATGGCAGGTGTAAGCATACCTACAACAGCCACTTTCACGCCGTTTTTCTTCTTGATAATGGTGTAAGGCAACACGTATGGCTTTTGTGTTTTCGTGTCAATGATGTTTGCTCCCACCACCGGACAGTTCAGTTTGCGTATCCATTTGTCGTAAACGGTGTGCCCAGTCTCTATATCGTGGTTGCCAACACTCGATGCATCGTACTTCATAAAGTTCAATACGCTGGCAGCAATGTTTTCCTTTTGTGTCTGAATGTAGTTGTAGTAATAACTTATTGGTTGCCCTTGCAGAATGTCGCCGTTATCTAAAAGATACACATTCTCTGCGCCTTGCTTCTGTCGTAAATCCTTTACAAAGGTAGCAACCCTTGCCATTGACCCTGCTTTTGGCTTGCGCGTGATGAAGTCGTATGGGAAGAACGAACCGTGAACGTCCGATGTTTCTACCAATGTTATTGTTATATCCTTGTTCTGAGCCATTGCTCCAAAACTGCTTAATGCTAATGCCATAAATGCAAATAAAACTCTTTTCATATATATTTGTTGTTAAAACGTGCTGCGGAAAAGTGCCAATAACGATGTTAAAGCCTATCTTGCTTTAAACTTAAACGACGTGTAGCCCACTAATTTGTCGGTTCTTCCACCTTGCTCACGATAGTAAACCAATGCCTGATAAGTGTTTTCGGTTTGATAGTAGCTGCCTTCCGTAGGCATGATTTCGGTTCTGCCGTTCTCGTTCAGTACAATGTATTGATAGCTGTAATAGCCCAATTTCAGTGGAATAACAGTCTGATAGCTTTTCGATTCTTCATCGTAAGCCAATTTATACTGCGGTAGAAACCTGTCGTAAGTCCAATCGCCATTCACGTAAACATCGCCTTTGACAGGTTGCGGACAGCTTAACTGGAAGTGAACCTGCATATAGTCGCTTTCCGTATTTATGTGGTAGTTGTTCGAATTGCGTATCAAGAACGCTCCGTTCGCATCTTCGTCGTACAGATAGTTTGGCCTTGGCAATGCGATAAAGGGATAAGCGTGGAAGTCTGCGCCGTCCCAACGTATGCGTTCGATGCCTGTTGAGGCTACATCGGTAGACAAAATCTCGAACTTCCTGTATTCGTTGCCTGCCCAAAATATGTAGTTGGCATTGTGGCTCCAGCGCAAACCGTCGCTCATAACATATTGCGGCTTTGCATTCCACCGTGCATTGTCCCACCGTTTGTTCTGCAACAGCACCGTCTTTATTTGTGTCTGCGGGTTCGTTACGTTGTAACTGTTGTACTTCAGTTCCATTTCCACCTGCTGGTGTGCCGTGTTTATGGTGGCATCAGTATTGGTTACGACGTTCAAACCTATGCCCATCGACTGCGTGAAAGGCTCTTTCACCATAAAGCAAACCTTTATGGCATCGTTTCCGTTGTCATCGTAAATCGTAAGCAGATAGTTTCCAGAAATCTTCGGACGGCATACTTCGTTCGGAATGCTGAGATGATAGTGCGTGTAAATGGTATTTGTAAGCAGTGACTGCTCTACGTTGTCTATCGTGTTGCCGTTCGCAAAGCCTTCCACATAGTCGCTGTCAAAGAGCGAAGTTGTTGGTTTCCAATCGGCTTCGCAATGTTCCAACTTGTAGGAATAGCGATGATATTCGTGTGTAAGGTCGTCGAAATGAATGTCCAACACGCCGTTTCCCAATTCCATAATGGGCATGGCGAGCCAGTCTTTGTTCGCTACAACCTGCAACGACCGTATGTTTTCGTTCAGTATTTCGTGGCGTTGCGCTACGGCAGCCATCGAAAACAGGAACGACAATAGAAGCAAGACAGTGTTTCTGCCCTTTCTCATACGCATATATCCTTTCCTTTAAGATAACAGTTTCTTCAAAAACTCGTCGAGGTCTTCCTCTAAACCCGGCAACAACTCGTCGCCAGCGATAATCGTATCGTCGTCTGCCACATAGAGTTCGGCAATGTCTTCTCCCTCCTCGTCTTCCAAAACCAAGCTGTAAGGCTTCATAATGCCAAAGCCGTCTACAACGTCTTTCAGGTTCAGCGTTTCTGCACGGAGCAGCGCAGTAACGTTTTCGTTGAAGTTATCGTCGTTGTTTTCAATCCATTCTTCAACAACACAGCGTGTTATTTCTTCCCCTTCATCGTTGAAAGCCATAAGGTCGCCACTGAATTGCGACACTCTTAAATGAATGTCGGTCATCGTTGTCGGTGCTTCCGTTGTAGGAAATTTCTGCGCAATCTTTTTCAGAAAGCGTTCAATTTGTTGCTTGGTCTGTTCCATAATAAAAAACATTTAAAGAACTTTTGAATGCTGTTTAAACTATGGCAAAGTTAGTAAAACTTTTTATTTATAGCAGTACAATCGCACCTTTTTTAAGAAATTATGCCACTTTTATGGTCTTAACCGCCAATTTCTCAGTATCTTTGCAGGCATAAAAACAGAAAACTCTCTCGTTCTTACCGTAAGAAACGAGAACAAGTTACTTGCAAAATATTTATAAAAAGGTATGAAACAAACAATTTTAGTTACAGGTGGTACAGGCTTTATAGGTTCGCATACAACCGTAGAACTGCAAGAAGCAGGCTACGATGTGGTAATAGTAGACAATCTTTCAAACTCTAAAATAGAAGTACTCGACGGTATCGAGAAGATTACGGGCATACGACCTGCCTTTGAAGAAGTGAACCTCGAAGACAAGGAAGCTACTGAACGTGTATTCCAAAAATACCCCAACATAGAAGGCATTATCCATTTTGCCGCATCGAAAGCTGTGGGCGAAAGCGTTGAAAAGCCATTGATGTACTATCGTAACAATGTTGTTTCGCTCATCAACCTGTTGGAAATGATGCCTAAATACAACGTCAAGGGCATTATTTTCTCAAGTTCCTGCACGGTCTACGGACAGCCAAACCAAGAAAATCTGCCCGTTACAGAAGACGCTCCACACCAGAAAGCCACATCGCCCTACGGCAATACGAAGGAGATAAACGAACAAATCATTTACGATTACATACACAGCGGTGCTGCCATTAAGAGCATTGTGCTTCGCTATTTCAACCCGATTGGCGCACACCCAACGGCACATATTGGCGAATTGCCCAATGGTGTGCCCAACAACCTTATTCCTTTCGTTACGCAGACAGCAATGGGAATACGTGAGCAACTCACCATTTTCGGCAACGATTACAGCACCGAAGACGGCACTTGCATACGCGACTACATCTATGTGGTAGACCTTGCGAAAGCCCACGTAGCGGCTATGGCACGCGTATTGGACAAGGAAACCGACAAGATAGAATACTTCAACATTGGCACAGGTAGTGGAAACTCTACCCTCGAGATAGTAACTACCTTTGAAAAGGCCACGGGTGTGAAGGTGAATTGGAAGTTCGGACCTCGTCGCGAAGGCGATATTGAAAAGATTTGGGGCGATTGCACCAAAGCCAACACGGTGTTGGGCTGGAAAGCCGATACGCCATTGGAGGACGTGCTCGCCTCAGCGTGGAAGTGGCAACAGAAGCTTCGCGAAGACGGCGTAATGTAATTGTCACTGTAAACCCTTACTGAAGACTTGCTGCCGATGCAGCACAATAATACAAGAGCCTATGTTTTGGACAACAAAACATACGCTCTTTCGTTGTAATACCTGTGCTTTTGGCGTGCAAAAATTCTTGTCGCTCAAATTATTTACGTGTAAATAATAATTTCTCTACGTGTAAGTAAATATTTCTCTACACGTAAATAAATATTTCTTTACGTGTAAATAATTCGTCTGATTGCGAAAATGAATGCCCAAACCGATTCGGTAGACACGTTTTTCGCAGTCGTGCTGGATAGACAGACGCTACTTTATTTCTATTCGCACAATGCGCTGATTGAAACGTTTGTAAAAGAAAGGCAACTTGTAAAGTAAGCGCAAGACGAGCGGCATACGCCCTTGGTCGTAGTCGCTCATATAGTATTCGTGGGCAACGTGCAGCTTGTCGTGCCACGTTTCCATTGCTTTCGTGTTCAGTTCCGACCACAGGAACTGTACGTTGCCGTTTATCTTCTTCACGGTTTCGTGCTGCTTGCTGTGTTTGAGTGCGAAGAAGGCAAGCATATCGAACAAGACGGTAGCCTCACCCAACTGTTCGCAAACCATTTGGAAGAAACTTTTAACCTGTTCGGGCTTAAAATACATCAGCACACCTTCTATTATTATCAGCACAGGCTTGTGGTAAGCCTTCACCTTTTCTATCCATTGGCTGTCGAACATCGACATTTTCAAGTAGCTGTTCTTTTCGGTTTCGGGCATAAAATGCGCTCTTATGTTGATTACTTCCTCAAGGTCGAGGTCGAACCACTGCGTAACTTGCGGGCAGCCCATACGCTGGTAGCGTGCGTCAAGACCTGCACCAAGCTGTATAACTATGGCGTCGGGGTGCTTGTTGAGGAAGTTTCTCGCCTCTTCGTCTATCAGATTGGCACGAATGCAGCAACCTATTTGCGAGAGTTTGCCGTGTTTGAACTTCGTGAAATCGTAGTCGATGTTGCTGATAATCTGTCTTGCTATTTCGTCGTGGAGCAGTCCGTTGCCCTCTTCCGTTTCGGTTGCCTTTGCCCAAAGCGTTATCAGCATCGTTTCAGGTATGCTCGAAAGTTGTTTTGTTTCCATAGTTCTGTTTGTTTTTAGTTTGTTACGATAAGGCAAAAGTAGAAAGAACACAGCGTTTTGGCAATACCTAAAAGTGTGTATTTTTCTTGTTCGGGCTTCACAATAAAGCATTTATGCTTTCGTTATAAGCTATATAAAAATGATAAAAAGAAATTTAACTATGAAGAAAGTAGTATTTTTATTTATGGTTTGCTGCGCTATAGCAATGTCGCTGATGTCGTGCCACAAGGAGGCAGAGCTGACTCCAGAGCAAGAAAAGACCATTGCTGTGCGCAAACTCTATTATGAACGAGTGTTGGGACAATGGTTTTACGAAGAGCAAGGTGAGACAACTTACTACTATGTAGCCTATAATTTCAAACCAAAGGGACAGTTGGAAACCCATGAGAAGGTGGCTGTGCGAAAGCGAATAAACGGTGGAGCAACGGCAACATATAGCGATTGGGAAGTAAAAACCGACACCATAATAAAAGGAAAATGGGGCTTAGGCTGGAAAGAAGAGTATGGCGAGATGTATCTTTCTACATCAGAGGAAGACGGTAAAGGACACAGTGTAGTGCAACTTCACTGTTTAGAATATGTAAATCAGAATGAATTGGTATTGAAATATTTCGGTACAGGCAACGAATCTATGCTTTTCAAGCGCGGCACTTCGAAGCCTTCGATTTAGAAAACATTGCTTTCGCTAAGGAATAACCACGTTTTCTTGTCGGTAATTCGTCTATTATTCGACAGAAAAACGTGGTTATTCCTTATTTTTTCGTTATCTTTGCACCATTATATATAGAGAACAAGATATGGAAGTCGCAAAGAAACCACTTATGGGAATGAACCTTTTGGAACTGAAAACGGTTGCAAAGGAACTCGGTATGCCTGCCTTTACGGGCGGACAAATGGCAAAGTGGCTCTATACGCAGCATATAACGTCGATTGACGAGATGACAAACCTGTCGAAAGCCAATCGCGAAAAGCTGAAAGCGGTTTACACCATAGGTTGCAAGAAGCACATCGACGCACAGTATTCCAAGGACGGAACCATTAAGTATCTGTTTCCAACGGACGACGGAAAGTTTGTTGAGTCGGTGTATATACCTGATGAAGACCGTGCCACGCTCTGCGTTTCGTCGCAAGTGGGCTGCAAAATGAACTGTCTTTTCTGTCAGACAGGCAAGCAAGGCTTCGAGGGTAACCTCTCTGCTACCGACATATTGAACCAAATATACTCGCTGCCCGAGCGCGAAAAGCTAACCAATATCGTGTTTATGGGGCAGGGCGAACCGATGGACAACTACGAGAACGTGTTGCGAACAACGCAGATAATGACTGCCGACTATGGCTATGCGTGGTCGCCAAAGCGCATTACGGTGAGTTCAATCGGTGTGAAGACCAAGCTGAAACGGTTTCTTGAAGAGAGCGACTGCCACGTTGCAATAAGCATGCACTCGCCCATTCCTGCCGAGCGGGCAGAGATTATGCCAGGCGAGCGTGGTATGTCGATTGCCGACATCGTAGAGTTGCTGCGCAATTACGACTTCTCGCACCAACGCCGCTTGTCGTTCGAGTATATCGTTTTCAAGGGTGTGAACGATTCGGAACGCCACGCAAAGGAAATCATAAAGTTGCTGAAGGGGTTGGATTGCAGGATTAACCTGATTCGCTTCCACACCATTCCCAACGTTCCGCTGCACGGCGTAGACGATAAGAAGATGGAGGAGTTCCGCAATTACCTCACCCAACATGGCGTGTTTACAACCATACGTGCCAGTCGTGGGCAAGATATTTTTGCGGCTTGCGGCTTGCTTTCCACGGCAAAGAAGATAGCTGATGAACGTGCGTAGGCTGCTTTCGCTCGTTGCATTCGTGGCAATGCTGTTGCTGACGAGTTGTAAGAACGGCATGTTTCGCCCTGCAAGCTACGGCGGAGCCTACGAAGTTGTGGTGGTGGGCGATAGCGACAGCCTTCTGTACAACGTGCTTTCGGCACCGATAGTGGGGCTACCGCAGGCAGAACCGTCGTTCGACGTGGTGGAAATTGCGTCCGATAAGTTGCAGGGCGATAGCAAAATGGTGCGCAACATAGTTGTGCTGTCCATCAATCAACGTCAAAAAGGCGTGAGCATAAGCAGTAGGCAGAACGTGTATGCGCAGCCACAGGTTATCGTAACTGTTGCTGCTCCGTCGTTGCCAAAGCTGAAAGCGTTCTTGGAAAAAGAGGGACAAACCTTGCGAAACTACCTTACGAAAGTAGAACTGCACCGCACGCAGGCGGATATAGCGAAGCAACGGAATGCAAAGGCAGAAGCAACGATACACAAGATGTTTGGCATTGCTATGCAGATACCTGCCGATTTAACTGCCAGCAGAGTTGGGAAGGACTTCCTTTGGCTGTCGAACAACGCACCGTCAGGTATGGTTAATATCTGTCTGTACAGCATTGGTAAGGGCGATTTCCGCCAACAGCGCGACAGTGTGATGCGAAGAAACATTCTCGGAGAGCAGAAAGGAATGTATATGCGAACCGCTTCCATTGCTTCGGTAACACACGAACGGGGCAACTCCGTAACGGTACGGGGACTTTGGGAAATGAAAAACGACGCCATGGGTGGTGCTTTCGTAGCCTATTGGCAGCCCGAAGGCAGTCGCATAGTAGTGGCAGAAGCCTTTGTATATGCGCCCGAAACCAAGAAACGGAACCTTGTGCGCCGATTGGAGGCTGCCCTCTACACAAGAAACAAGCAAGAATAAAAACAAGAAACACATATATACAGAATAAGTTATGAACAACAATAGAAAAGTCCGAGTAGCCATTACGCACGGCGATACGAACGGAATAGGATATGAGCTGATATTCAAAGCCTTTGAAGAACCAACGATGTTGGAGCTTTGCACACCTATTATATATGGCTCTCCAAAGGTTGCTACGTATCATCGCAATGCCTTGGAGATAGAAGCAACCTTCACAATCATCAATGATATAAGCGAAGTTCAAGACAATAGAATAAACTTTATACCTGTTTTCGACGAGGAAATAAAGGTGGAACTCGGTGTTCCTACCGAGGAATCGGGCAACGCAGGCTTGCTCGCAATCGACCGTGCATTGGCTGATTACCGTGCAGGGGGCTTCGATGTCTTGGTTACTGCACCGATAGAAAACAGCGAGCAGTTCCATTTCAGTGGGCAAAGCCGATACATTGAAGACCATCTGCCAGCTGAAGAGCCAACACTCTCGATGCTTGTAAGCGAGAAACTACGCATTGCCTTGGCTACTCGCAACCTGCCGTTGAAGCAAGTTGCAGAGTCTATTTCTACTGAAGGACTTACCGAAAACGGACGTTTGCTGCACCATAGCATACGCCGCGACTTCCGCATTTCTAATCCGCGCATCGCCCTTTTGGCACTCAATCCGAAGGCAGGCGATAATGGTTTGCTCGGTTCAGAGGAACAAGAGGTGATTGAACCTGCCATTGCTGCACTCGAAAAAGAGGGCATACAGGCTTTCGGACCATACGCTGCGGATAAGTTTTTCGGTGGTAGCGATTGGGAACAGTTCGACGGTGTGCTTGCTATGTATTATGAACAGGGACTCACTCCTTTCCGTTCGCTCACGGTAGAAGGGGGCGTAAACTATCTTGCAGGGCTGCCATTGGTACGCACTGCACCCGAAACGCCTGCCAATTTCAGTATTGCAGGCAAGGGCGTTGCCGATGCTATGCCTATGCGACACGCCATTTTCCTTGCCATAGACATCTTCCGTCATCGCAAAGAATATGATGAACCGTTGGGCAATCCGTTGGCAAAACTCTACAAAGAACGTCGCGACGACAGCGAGAAGGTGCGCTTTGCCGTGCCAAAACGAAAGGAAGAATAATTGAAATGATAGATAGTTGCGTGGGTAACTCGGAGTTTCGGTGCTGCTTTGTACGGACGGAGTTACCTCGTTTTCTATTTTCTATAAAAGAAAGAAGCCTATGAAAAAGAAATATCAAAACGGTTTTTTCCTCTTCGGTATTGTGGTCTTGGTGATAATGGTAACACAATTGGACTTTGCCGAAGTATGGCGCGGACTGCAACACGCAGGCTATTGGTTCTTTGCAGTGGTTGTATTGTGGGCTTTTCTTTATGTTTTCAATACTTCTTCTTGGTATATTATCATTAAAAGCCAAACCAAAGGCGACGACAAACGTATGGTTCCGTTTTGGTATCTCTATAAACTCAGTGTGTCAGGGTTTGCTTTGAACTATGCCACACCGGGTGGACTGATGGGTGGCGAGCCTTATCGCATTATGGAATTGTCGCCCCATATTGGCGTAGAACGTGCAACCTCGTCGGTGCTTTTGTTTGTTATGACGCACATTTTCAGCCATTTTTGGTTTTGGTTGCTTTCCATTCCGCTCTTCATACTTACGCAGCAAGTCAGTGTTTTTATGGCTATTATGCTTTCTGTGGGCTGTGTTTTCTGCCTTACAGCTATCTGGTTCTTCATCTCGGGCTATAAGAAAGGACTTGCTGTCCGCGTTATGAACTTCTTGCGGTATATTCCTTTCGTCAAGAAATGGGCGTGTAGGTATGTGGAAGAGAATCGGGAACGATTGGAAAACATCGACCATCAGATAGCAGCATTGCACAATCAAGACAAAAAAACGTTCTTTTCGGTGGTGTTTATCGAACTTTTGTGCCGTATTTGCAGTGCCCTTGAAGTGTTTTTCATATTGCTTGTGTTGTTTCCAAGCGTGAATTATCTGAACTGTATTCTCATTATCTCCTTTACAACGCTGTTTGCCAACATGCTGTTTTTCATGCCGTTGCAACTTGGTGGGCGCGAAGGCGGCTTCTTAATGTCGGTCTCTGGCTTAGGACTTACAGCCAATGCAGGCATCTTTGTAGCCCTTATCGTTCGTCTTCGAGAACTTATTTGGACAGCCATAGGTCTGCTGCTCATCAAGGTTTCTAAAGGGAAATAAGAGCATTTAAAGACCTTACGCATTATCAAAATATAAGCTGTGCATCAATAAAGGTATTGGTGCGCAGCTTTTTTGTTGCCAAAATATGGGGTGTAAATTATCATTTTGCGAATTTTTGGTGGTAGAAATTAATGGATAAGAGGTTTATGTAATTTGTTAATTTAGATAAAATAAGAATAGTAAGTTGTTAAAAAACAAGCGTGAAACAACGGCGAGAAGGCGGCTTTTTTGCGTGAAAGAAGAATTATTTGCAAATAATTGCAGCATTTGTGTGCAAGTTTAATGGCTTAATTATTAGCTGTTTATGTTTGTGTGTGTGATGTTTGTGCAATGAAATGGAAAGATTGTGTTCGCAAAACAATCAATAAATATGATGTACAGAGTAGAATTGGCTTGTAAAAGCGTATGTCTTGCGTTGCAAAAGAGTAGCTTTTACCGTGTAAAAGAGCCGCTTTCGCATAGCGAAAGCGGCTCTTTTAGAATCTGAAAACATTTTTCTTGGACGATTAACTGCTTATTTGGGTGTTTCACAGCTCTATTTTGCTTGTTCAAATCGAATTTTTACACTAAACACTTTTATACAGTTTTTAAGACGGAAAGATGCAGGGCGATAGGCAGAATTTGTGCGTTAAGTATAGGCAGACTTACATCGAAGCTGTATTCAAGAGAAATTCTGATGGCTTTCGCTCACTCTTCAAGTACACCTTAACAGCTTGTTATACCTTATTTTAATATCTGTTTTGCCTTAAATTGTGAATAAAAAATAAATATTGAACTTATTACAAACAATATTGAAATAGAAAGTGTATCTTTGTAATCGATTAAAATATCGGTGTAAAAAGTACTGATAGATAACAGAAAAGAATTTAGATTGTATCAATAAATTAAAATAATAAAGATTCAACAAAAAATGAAAAGATTAATTTTAGGTTTATTTGCAATGGGAATGTTGGCCATTGCACCTGCAACTTCGGTAGCATCTAACAACAACATAGTAGTAGCAAACTGTCCTGAAGGAGTAAAGAAGGTAGACCCACAGGCATTTACCGATAAGCTTGTAAAGGAATTGAAGCTCGACAAGAAACAGGCTAAGGCTCTCTTGAAGCTTAATACGGACTATGCAGATGTTGCTGATTGCCCACATGCTAAGAGAAATTGTAAGAAGGCTGAAGGTAACTGTAAGCAAGCTGAAGGTAACTGTAAGCAAGCTGGAGGCGATTGCAAGAAGGCTGGAAGCGATTGTAAGCAAGCTGCAGGTGATTGCAATAAAGGTAACAGAGAATGCAAGAAGACCGACGGTGATTGCAAGATGGGTGCAGGTGATTGCAAAAAAGGCGAAGCTAAGAAATGCGATAAACAAGGCAATACTGAATGCAAAGGCGAAGGAAAACGTTGTGATAAGCAAGGTAATGCTGAATGCAAGGGTGGCAATGCTAACTGCAGCAAGGAGGCTAACGCTGACTGCAAGGGCGAAAATGCAAAATGTAGCAAGCAAGGTAACGCTGAATGCAAAGGTAAAGGTGCTCAGTGCGACAAGCAAAAGATGGCTGAGGGTTCACAGCACGTAAAGAATATGAAAGCAAGACGCACAGCTTATCTTGCTGAGCTGAAGAAGATTTTAAACGATAAGCAATATCAGCAGTATCTTAATATGTAAGTTCTTAATTCTCGATAAAATAAAAAACTCCTAACTGTTGCAGTTAGGAGTTTTTGTTTTCTTTATCCAAATAGTTTTTTAAAGAATCCTTTCTTTTCTTTCTTCTCTGCTTCTTCGGCAGGTGCAGAGGGTGTAGCAGAAAGCTTTTCGGTAGTTTCTTGTGTTGGAAGAACGGGTATATCGTCGCCTTCAAGAATGCCTGCTGCTCCCCATTGAGCCGTCAGTTTCGTAACGTCTTCGGTGGCAGTGGCTTCGTCTACCTCGTATTCGGCAGTGAGAATGCGCACCAAGTCGGCTATGGTAAAGCTTTCCAATTGCTGCGCTTCTTTCCAAAGAAAAGCCGAACTCTCGTTCATTGAGATGATGTTACTGAAGTCTATGTTCTCTTCGCCTTCGGCTACTATAATGTTTTCGCCACATACTTGGCGCAGGTTGAAACCTATTTTTGTTTTCATTTATTGTCGTTTTTATTGAATTATTCTATTTAAATGACTCCGAAAAGTGGAATCCATATCCTGCGGTAAATACCTAACAGATAGCGTCGTATGGGGCGCAAGCCTGTCCATACATAGCTGTAGCAACGCCATTTCCAGCCATTGGTGCGGTCTAAAGTGTTTCGTCCTTTTCTGTAAAAGCCGATTACAGCCCCCACAATATCTTTCTTTTGGCAGTGTTCTGTTGATAGATTGCCGTCGCCTAACAGTGTAACGGCTTCGCCATTGATGGCTACAATGCGGTGCAACACAAAGTGTTTAGGGGCTATTTCTGCCAAAACAGGGTCGCCAACGGCGATGGTTGTGGGCTTTACGAATAGGGCTTTGTCGCGGCAATCCTCTAAAAACGGTCGCATAGAGTTGCCTCGCAACGTGAGCGTAACGGTGTGCCCTTCGTTCAGCATCTTCACTATTTCGGGCAGGAAGACTGCATTTTCAAACTGAACCTTCGTTGTTTCTGTGCTGTTTATCGGCATTATTGTACTTTGCTTATTGCCTTGTAACACACTTCAGCCGCCTCTTTGTTGGGCAGGCAGTGCAGCGTGTAGATGCCTGTTGTTTCCACTATCTTTGTTATAGTATCGCAGATGGCATTGTAAATATCAGAATCCCACTTCATACTTGAACACGATGGCAGCAACGAAGCAAATGCCTGAATAGGCGGAAGTTTGTCTACGGAGTTGGTGGTGGCGCGGTCTATGCGCGTGATGGCACCAAGTCGGGCTTTTATATTCCTATAACACGGCGTCTTTCCGCTCCACGGACTGCCGAAAATCCAAAACTCGTTGTCGATGCATCGAATAATGGGATTGTCGTCGTTCATAAGGTCTGACCCTGCTATATGCCTTAGCCACATACTTACTTGAGTGGATTTTCCCGTGCCACTCTTTGCAATGAACGCATAGCCGAAATTGTTGTTGCGCACCAGCGATGCGTGTATCAGCAGCGTTTGCTTGTGCGCACCAGCGAAAGCAAATATCAACATGAGGGCGTTATTCAGTCCGAAGCTGCGCATATTGTAGTTTCCGTTGAGTGCACAACGGCAGTCGGAGAAGTCCTTGTTGGTTATCAGCAAGCAGCAGTCAGCCCCTTTTATATCTTTTATAATGTATTGGTAGCCGCCGTCTTCCAATTTATCGACTATCGTATCGCCGTTTCCCGTGTCGAAATTGCGTATGTGTTTCCGTTCTTCCTTGGGCACTGGGCGTAGTTGGTCGTCCACTGTGAGCTGGAAAAACAAGTCTTCCTTGAATGCTTCCGTGCTGAACGGAGCAAACGACGGTAGAAGTTTTATGCTGTTTTTCTCGCTGCCGGCAAAGACAATGCGAACATTTAGCTCTGCTATTTTAAAGTTGTGTGCTTGCATTGTTTATGGTTTTCTTTACTCTTCCTTGCGGTTTGCGGCTCTTTCTTGTATCAGTTGTTGTTGCAATTCGTCTGGCAACACCGTTTTAAAGCTGAATTTCGATGTCGGAATGGCATTGACAATATACTTTATTTTTGCTTTCTTGGTGTACTGCTCTTGTAGTTTCAAGTACTTTTTTATAGCGTTCTTTTGGGTCAAGGCATAGACAACAAGACAGGTTGGGTTGCTGTCTGGCTGTATGCTTTCCATATAATAACGCAGCTGATACGAATATTCGTCGCGGTTTACCAAGAAGTGTGTGTGGTTGTTTTCAACGTAAGCGTCTACGGCTTGTATATCGGTGAAGTTCACGGTAGAGTCGTTGAACGATGCCGAAAAGCCGAACATATAAACCTTTACGGCTTTGTAAGCGTCTTTTGCAGTTATGGTAGTCGTCAGACCGAATAGCATTACTGCTATTAAAACAAATTTGTAGTATCTCATATCCTTATTTTTATTTTCCTAAATCTTCTTTTTAAGAGTCGCCCTTGTCTTTATTCCTATTCTCCTAAGTATCCTTTTAATGAATCGCTTTTTACGTTGTGGCGCAGGCGTTTTATGGCTTTTTCCTTGAGTTGCCTAACGCGTTCGCGTGTCAGACCAGTCTGTTCGCCTATTTCTTCGAGCGACATTTCTCGCTGATTGATGCCAAAATATCCTCTCAAGATGGTTTGTTCGCGCTCTGAAAGTGTTACCAATGCCCGCTCAATCTCTTTCTTCAATCCTTCTTCCAGCAGTTGTTCGTCGGCAGAAGGGGAGTTCTTATTGGGCAATACATCGAGTAAGCTGCCGTCATCACCGCTTGAAATAGGAGCGTCCATCGATACTTTCTTTGTGATCATAGACATTACTTCCGCTATTTTGTCTTTCGGTAAGTCTACTTCGTCCATTATTTCGTCGATGCTGGGCAAGCGTTGGTGTTCTTGTTCAAACTGATGGATAACCTTGCGTACCTTGTTTATCGAGCCCATTTGGTTCATTGGCACACGTACGAGCCTGCTTTGCTCCGAAATGGCTTGCATTATGCTTTGCCGAATCCACCATACAGCATACGAAATGAACTTAAATCCCCGAGTTTCGTCGTATTTCTTAGCTGCTTTTATCAGCCCCAAATTGCCTTCGTTGATAAGGTCTGGAAGCGATAAACCTTGATTTTGATATTGCTTTGCTACCGAGACGACAAATCGTAGATTGGCTTTTGTAAGCCTTTCGAGGGCTTTTACATCGCCTTGCCTTATCTTTTGTGCTAACTCAACTTCTTCATCTAAGCTCACGAGGTCTTCGCGGCTTATGTCTTGAAGGTATTTTTCGAGTGCTGTGCTTTCTCGATTTGTAATCGACTGGGTGATTTTCAGTTGTCTCATCTGTATCGTGGATTGATATTAAGATTGGACAAATGTACACAAAAACAGTGAGTTGAGCAAGGAAATACAGAATAATATATGTTTTTTTACGCCTTTTTAGAAGAGTTTTGTCAGCCGTTCTGCCATTTGAAAAAGGAGAATTGGCTTCTTTGAAAGGGAGATACGGTCTTATTGAAAGGAAAGTCTCAGCTGTTTAGATGCCCTGTTTCTTTTAGTTTATCTACCCTTTATTATTTGTTTATCTGCGTTTTATGATTCGTATTCCTACATCGCTTATGCCCTGAAGCAGTTCCTTGCTCATGATGTGGCGCACTGAAATGCGGAGCGAATCGTTGCGTTTTAGTGGAAAAATGGCAATGCGTTGTTGTATCTCGCTTGTTGTAATTCCGCGCTTTCCTGCCAATCTTCCATCGTCGTTTATGATGTTGCAAGTTACGGTATCTTGGTAGCTGCGACTTGTTAGTTTCTTTCTTTTCTTGTGTATTACGGTGCGTTCGACGATGAACGTAATATTCTTGTATGGATAGCTTTGCGATGCCCTTACGCCCAAGTCCATACTATACATTCCTTCCCATTGGCGTGGAATGTAGAAGACAGCCGTGTCGTTGCGCTCCCACCCATTGATTGGCAAGGCTTTATAGCTGTCGTAGGTGCGGGCATCTTTGCACGCAATCGCTGTTATGGCAGCGATTGCAAGTGCTATGATGTGCGAAAAGGAATGCCCTTTCCTATTCATTATCGTTGTTGTTTGGTGTTCTCGGTTGCTGGTTGCCTTGCTGCGTCGGTCGCTTGTTGGGCTTTCCGTTTCGGCGTTGGCGCGGTTGTCCGTTCTGCTCTTGTGGGTTTGCCCTCTGCTGACTGCGCTCTTGGTTCCGTGGCTGACCGTTCTTTCTGTTGTTTCGGCGATTGTTCTTTCTGCCTGTCTTGTCCTTGTCGAAGCGGCTGAGGTCAGCTTCTGCCAACAGGTCGATAGGCTTCTTCGCAGGCTTGGCTTGGCCGTTGTTCAGCAGCGAAAGTGGTTTTTCGCCCTGACGGTTCATTTCTATGATTTCCTTTGCGCGTGCTGTAGAAATCGTTTCAAGATTTACTGCCAAGTTCTTATCGGTAGAGTACGTGCAAAGACCGTTCAAAATGTCTGTCTTAAACAAGAAATACTCAGTGTCCATTGTGTACAGATGAATGTCTTTTGCAGGTAGTTTCCTACTTGATTCCATATAGTCGTCTACCTCGTAGTTGAGGCAGCACTTCAGTTTGGCGCACATTCCTGCCAGCTTTGTTGGGTTTAACGAAATGTCCTGACAGCGCGCTGCATTGGTGGAAACGCTCGAAAAGTTTTTCATCCACGTAGCACAGCAAAGCTCTCTGCCGCACGGACCTGTTCCGCCAATGCGTCCTGCTTCTTGCCGAGCACCTATCTGCTTCATCTCGATGCGCACGTGGAAGGCTGCAGCAAGGTCTTTAATGAGCTGTCGGAAGTCTACACGCTCGTCGGCAATGTAGTAGAAAATGGCTTTGTTGCCATCGCCCTGATATTCCACATCGCCTATTTTCATTTGCAGGTTCAACGCTTTTGCTATTTGCCTGCTTTCTATCATCGTGCTGTGTTCTCTTGCTTTGGCTTCCTTGTATTTCTCCATATCCACCTCTCTTGCAATTCTATACACACGTTTAATATCGTCAGGCGATTTCGTACAGTTGGCTTTCTTGAGTTGTAACTTCACCAATCTGCCCGTAAGTGTAACTACGCCAATGTCGTGGCCAGGGTTTGCCTCTACCGCAACAATGTCTCCCTTGTGCAAATCAAGGTTGTTCACGTTGTGGTAGTATCCCTTGCGAGTGTTTTTGAATTGCACTTCCACAAGGTCGGTTGTATCTGTGTTGCCCGGAACATCTTCCAACCAGTCGAAAGTATTCAGCTGTTTGTCCGAGCGTCCACACGCTTGATGGCACAAACCGCGGTCGCAGCCTGTCCACATCTTAAATTTCATATCTTTATAATCCATTGTTTAACTTTGAGACCTTGCTTTTCGGAACGCCTTTTTCTGTTGTTTCCGCAAGGGTATATATATTGTTTGAAATGTGCAAATATTATTTTCTTAAAAGCAGAACTATCATTTTCAATGCCATATCGTAGAATACTATTTTGCCATTGGCATTTTGTCCGATGTCTCTGTGGCATTTTCCAAACAGTTCGTTTATCTCTATAATGTTTTTTTCGTTTATGAAGCGTGCGAAGTTCTTGGCAAACTCCTCTTCTTCCAGCGACATATAAACCAGTTCGGGATTGCGGAAGTTGAACATAAAGTTTTCTCTTACCTGCTGTTGGAAGTACACCAGCATACGCCTTTCTTTCTCTCTGCCAAATGCCGCCACTACTTCGCTCCAGCGTTTCAATGCCTTTATGTCCCGCATATAGCACGAACGCATAAGTTGCTGAAACAGTGTCAGAAACTCTTTTGCCTCGTTGTCGCTGCTCAGTTCCTCTATCGCATTCAGCCAACTGCCTCTCGCTCTTCTTGCTATGCGGTGGGCTACGTCGGCGTCCAGACCGCGTTGTGCAATCAATGCTTTTTCTATATCAGCGTCGTCTATGCGTTTTACATCAATGCGCTGTGTTCGGCTGACAATCGTTTCCAACAGTTTTTCGGGCTCTTCGCTCACCATTAGGAACACCGTTCCTTCGGTTGGCTCTTCCAAGAGCTTCAAAATCTTGTTTGCCGATGTCTGGTTCATTCGTTCGGGCAGCCATATTATCGAAACTTTATACCCTCCTTGGCTCGACTTTAGCGCAAGTTGTCTTGAAATGTTGTCGCTTTCCGCCCCCGTTATAATGGCTTGCTGTGTGGTTGCTCCCATTTCGTTCATCCATTTGCGAATGTTGAAATAGGTTCCTTCCATTATCATTTTGTGCCATTCCTTGGCAAAGTCGCTGCTTATGGGTTGGTATTCCGAACTCGTGTTTGGCAACTTTATGGTAGGGTAGGTGAAGTGTAGGTCGGGGTGTTCCCACTTCTTCAGCATAGCCTTTGTGCTTTCAGGCGATGCTGAAGACGTTTCGAGCAGGTAGCTTGCAAATGCCATTGCCAGAGCCATCTTGCCCGAACCATAAGGGCCACAAAAGAGTAGGGCGTGCGGAACGTGTTTGTCCGCTGCCATTTTCAGCAGTCGTTGCTTTGCCTCTTCTTGTCCTATAACTTCCGAAAAGTCCATTTCTTTCTCTTGTTGCTTAAATCTTTGAAAGTCTTCTGAAATTTCTTGTTCTTCCTACAAAAGCCTTTAGACCGCAAAGTTAATAAATAAAAACGAATAATATGTCGAAAAATGGAACTATTCGGCGAATGTTTCTGTTCCTGCATAGTTACTGTACGAAAAAGAGAGTATGCCGAAACAAACTTTTGGTATACTCTCTTTTTGTTTTCAATATGTTGGTTCAATGCACGTTTTACAGCTATTTTCTCCTTGTCAATACCAAGATTCTATGCTGTTCTTGCTGCACATCGGCAAATTATTTACACGTAAATAATTCTTTTTCTACGTGTAAGTAAATATTTCTTTACACGTAAATAAATATTTATTTACGTGTAAAGAAATTGGCAGAGAAATGTTTTTGTAGCGTAAATCGCTGTGAATGAAAATAATAGGGCTGCCTTTCGGTTTCGTGAAAAGCAGCCCTGTTCAGTCTTACTCTGGCATCATTGTTATTTCGATGCGGCGGTTGGACTTCAGCATATCTTTTGCAATCTGCTGTATGTCTTGCGCAGTAATTCCGTTCAGAAGGTCTTCATAACCTGTGTGGAAGTCTACGCCGTGTCGCAGATAGTTGTAAATAACATAGTCCCAATAGTTGTTCGTGATAGCATTCTGTTGGTATGCTTTCAGCAGGTATGTCTTTACTTTCGCCATACTCTCTGCCAACGGTCCATTGTTGGCAATGTTCTCTATCTGCCTGTAAACGATGGGCATCAGCATTTCGTATTTTGCAGGGTCGGTGCGGAAGCCTATCTTTATCAAGGTAGTAGGCTTTGAGTTCCTGTCGAGTTCGCTCTGCACGCTTACGCCATACGTTCCACCTTTCTCCTCGCGTATCGAATCGGTGTAAGCAATGGTCAGTACACGTTTGAAAACATCGAGTGCGAGGTCAGCCTTTGCCGTGTAAGGTTCGTCGAAAGTATAGAAAACGCTCACCAAGGTAGAAGGTGTGTTCATCTTCTTCTTGAAGGTATGCGTTTCGTTTGCGTCGCGCACCGCAGGGTAAGTGTCTTTTACTGTATCACGTTTCCCCTTTGACGGCAGTGTTGCAACATACTGACAGAGCAGTGGGCGTAGCTTTTCCATATCGATGTTGCCTACCAAGACCATTTTAAAGCCTGACGCATCGCTGAAGCGTTCATTGTAGATTTGCCAAATGCGGTCGTACGACACACGGTCGATGTTGCTTGTCTTAATGGATTGCAAACGTGGGTGGTTGCCGTAAAGAATAGCCGAAACCGAGTCGTTGTAAGCCACTTGTGGGTTGGCTTCGCGGTTTTTGAGGAACGAGCGCATAGTGGCAATGCTGCCTTTGAACTTTTCTGCATCTTTGCGAGGGGCAGTAAAGTAAAGGTAAGTGAGTTCCAAGAGTGTCTGCAAGTCCTTTACTGAGGAGTTGCCGTTGATGGCTTGCGTTTCGTAGCCGATACTTGGACTTATGCGAACCGATTTTCCGCTGAGCATTCGGCTAAGCTGGATGTTGTCGAACTTGCCCACTCCTGCATCGGTAATGGCACTTGTAAGCATGTGGAAATTCAGCGCATCGGTGTCGGGGTAGAGCGATGTGCCGCCTTCGCCGAAGAAACGCATGCTGATTTGGTCTTTTGCATAGTCCGTAGGCTTCACATAGACCTCTACGCCGTTGCTCAATACAAGTTTCTTTGCACCGAACTTGCCCCAGTTCTGCTCGCTCTTTATCTTGCCTTTCTTCGGCAGTTTGTCTATGAGTTCTTTTCCTGCAGACTCCTCCTTGTAAGGTTCGTACTTCTTTGCTTGCGCATCGAGCACATATTTCTCAAAGGTTTGTGCGTCGGCAATGGGGAAGTTGGGTTTGTCGGGCGCATATATCGTAAGCACTTGGTTCTTGTTTGAAACAAGCTCGGCAACCTCCTTGTTCACGTCGGTCAGCGTAACTTCCTTGTCGAACTGCTGCATCAGCCTGTAATCGTATTCGGCTGTCGTTATCGGTTCGCTTGCCAAGAAGTTTTGCAGTGCTGCCTTTACAAAGTAACGGTTGCGACGGTCGTTGCGTTCGGTGTATCTGCGTTCGGCTGCTTTCAGGAATCCTGCCTTTGCACGCTGCAATTCGCTTTCCGTGAAACCGTGCTGTCGGGCACGCTGTGTTTCGGCAATGGCAGCTTGGAACGAACCTTTCACGTTCTCTTGCAGGCAGCCGAACGAAAGCGAAAAGGCATCTTTCGTTTTTGAAATAAGGAATTGTCCTGCGCCCACCGATGCACTGTGGAAAGGTGGTGTGGCTTGTCTCTTAATGTCGGCAAGGCGACTGTTTATCATAGAGGTAACGAGTTCTGTTACATAACTCTTACGAGCAGTTGCCACAAGGTTCTTTTCGCTGTCGGGAGTGGCTTCCTGTTTCATGTAGAGATTTACGAGCATAATGGGTTGCTCGGTGTCTTTGTCGATGGCAACTATCATTTTGTCGTTGTTGGCAACGGGATAGTAAACTCTTTCGACAGGGTTTGTGGGCTTCGGAACGTCGGCAAATGTGCGGCGGATTTTCTGTTCCATCTTGTCCACATCAATGTCGCCCACCACGATAATGGCTTGCAAGTCGGGGCGATACCATTTCTGATAGTAGTCGCGCAGGTCTTTATAAGGGAAGTTGTCTACAATATCCATCGAGCCAATAGGCAGGCAATCCTCGTATTTCGTGCCTTTGTAGACTACGGGAAGCACACGTTCCATCATACGTTGCACAGCCATTCCAGCCCGACGTGTGCGCCATTCCTCGTGGATAACACCACGTTCTTTGTCTATTTCGTCGTCGTTGAGCAACAGGAAGTGGCTCCAGTCGTGCAGAATAAGCAAAGTAGAATCTACAATCCCCTCACGTTTTACAGGAACGGCAGATACATTGTAGACGGTTTGTTCTACGCTGGTGTAGGCGTTTAGGTTTGTTCCGAACTTCACACCGATGCTTTCGCACCAAGGCACAACGCCCAATGAGCTGCCTTTTCCTTGAAAGTTCTTTGTGCCATTGAACGCCATGTGTTCCAAGAAATGTGCCAAACCACGCTGGCGAGGCTCTTCCAGAATAGACCCAACACGCTGTGCGATGTAGAAATCAGCAAGGTTTGGTTCTTTAGAATTGTGGCGAATATAATAGGTAAGTCCGTTTTCCAGCTTACCCATTCTGTACGACTTGTCCGTCTCCATCGTCTGTGCCGATAGCGAAAGCGGCAGGAGGAGTGCGACAAACAGCTGTGAAAAAAGTTTGTTCATAATGTTTTTATAATGAAAAAAAGCTGTTGGAGAACGCTTTTCGCGCCTCCAACAGCTTAGAGAAATTTACTTGACGGTTGGTGTAGCCTTCGGTGTGAAGTCTTCGGTCGAGTTGTTGGTATCGGCATATTTGCCGTTTGCCACTTTGCGTACTACGGCTGTTCCAATACCGCTCTTGTCGTTTTTGTTGTCTGAACAATAAGTATAGCCCTTGTCGAGCAATATAGACATTACGCGCCATTGGTGGTCGTTGTCCTTGTAAGAGAGGTTTACAGCATCAATAATCCACGCATTTGGAACGAAGTAGGCTTTGGTTGTCATCAGCTTACCGTTGGTAGCGTAGTATTCTGCATCGTACGTATTGTTCTTTAGGAAGTCGTCTTTTGTGCTACGAATCTTAGCTATTGCATAGGCATTGTTGCCGTGCATGTTGAGAACGAAGAAAGACTGGGTATAGCAATACCACTTGTCGAGGTTCTTGACAGATGGGTTGTCCTCGTCCTTTACGCTTACCTTAGACTCATCGTAGAACTCAAAGTCAGCCTTGCTGAGGTCGAAAGAGGCACCGTTTACTGATTTATGGTCTTTTGCATTCAGTGCTATCAAAAGGCTTTCGCCTGGCTTTACAGGAACATCTTTTCCGCTTCCAGGTATCATATAAATGGCTTGTGCGGCAAAACCTTCGTTACGCAAGTCCTTCAGATACTTCTGTGGATTGTCGTTTCTGAAAGCTGACTCCATGATAATAATGCTGTCGGCATACAAAATCTGGTCGCTGTTGTTGGTAATCTTAAAGTATTGGTCTCTGTTGTATGGAGCACCGCCGTCTCTTGGTGAGCCACGGAAGAATATTTCAGAGATTACAAAGCCTTCTTTACCTGTGAAAACGTTGAACAAGAGCTTAACGGTGTTGCCTGATTGGTTATCAACAATCTCTACATTCTCGTTCGTAGCTTTCACCTGGGTGGTGGTTTGATTGCCGTCTGCCGTAAATTTGGCAGTTCCAACAGCCACTACCGAGTACGAACCTACGGGTACATTCTCTATGGTTGCTGTGTAACCGTTGTCTGTTTTCTTAATCTGCTGTGTTGTATAGGGTTGTGCAGACTTCTTGTTGATAAGTACAATCTGTGCATCGGTGAGCTCTCCGCCTTGGATTGTAAGCGGCATTTCAAGATTGATAACCACCGAAGAGGTTGCTGTTGGCTGGTCCTTGTCGTCTGAACAAGACACAAAATCAAGACACATAACTAAGAGCAGCATTGTGCTCATTAAAATTTTCTTTGTCATTTTCTTTCTATTTAATTGATTACTGAATAATTTATTTAGAACGTAAGCCCCATTGTAAGGCTCATCGTCGTTTGTTTTTTATGTTCTGACGTGAAGGTTGTTGCGCCTTGTAGTTCGGCAAACATACCATAACGTGGGTTGTTGAGCTTGTAGTCGGTGCGAAATCGGGCGTTGATATGCCCATAGCTGGCACGCTGCTGTATATAATTGTAGTTTACCATCTGCACAAAGAAGGGCTCCATATCGGTGTATGGCATATCAATGGTTGCATTTGCCTTTGCAAAATAAGTAGCCGTTAGTTGGCAATCGGTAAGCCAACGTTTGCCAATGTGCGACAACAACTGTGTGGTAGCTTCGGTGAAAATGTGCGAAAAGTTTATTTTTCTGCTCGGATAAACATATTTTGAGCGGTTGGAAATGTAGCCCAGTTTTGCTCCGATAGTCCATTGACTTCTTGAAAGAGCAGTAAACATGGCGCCTGCGTATGCCGTAGTGCGGTAATGCTTGTACATTGTGAGGTCTGCCAATACAGGATAAACACCTGCAACGGCATCGCCTGCAACGTGTTCGTCGCCGTGCTTGCAGTCGAAAGCGTAGTGCGCGAATGTTGCCCATTGGCTTTTTGCGCCCTTGTTTCTGTAGCCTGCGGTTATAGCTGCATTGTTGTTGTATAACGTTGTGAGCGGTAACGAGTTGTATTCGTTGCTGATACGTTTATAACGGCTGCTCTCTAATGTTATATCGCCATAGAAGCCACGTTGCGTAAGCGGTTGCGCCGAAAGCAGAAGTGTACTTCCACTACCCGTATAGTTTACATCGGAAGCAAAGCCAGAGAAGCGTTTGTAGTGCGTTCCCAACCCCGTCATCACGTATTGGGCTGCTCCTCCCTGTTCGTTGTATAGGTCTACATCGTTCGATTGTTTGTATATATTGCCCGAAAGAGATGCCCCCAGCTGGTAGTTGCCTGCGGTCTGATAGGCTGCACCAACTTTTATTGTAAGGTCGGAAACAATGCCACGCATACGCGGGTCGCGGTTTCTCCATTCTTGTTCGGCACGGAACAGCATCTCGGCACCTACGTTCCATTTGCCAATAGCTGTGGCGTAGCCTCCCGAAAAGGTGTATCTTTCGCCCTGTGTGTTGCCTCCTACGGTATCGGCAAGTACGTATGGAGCAAGCAAATCGTAGTCGGAAGTGGAGTTCCACCGTATGTTGGACGTTCTTTTGGTTGTATATGCTGCTTTACCCCACACTGTTGTATGGTTGGAAAGGCGAATATAGGCTGTGGTTTTGGCTTCTGCTGCCGAATGTCCGTCGCCTTTTTCAAGCAGCAAAGGGGCTGATGCGTGCGAGTAACAGGCTGTCAGCATAAGTTCGTTTTGTGTAAACCGAAAGGCAGTACCGTAGACAGCAGGGTTCTGCCAAGCTGTTCGACAAGGCAGATTCGCAATGGTTGCCCTCTCATAGCGTGCCGAATCTTGCGCGAAGGCAAGGTTGCCAGATGCTACACCTATTATAATATATAGCAGTCGGAGTATTCTCATTTAATCTGTAAATATGGGTTTCATTTCAAGAGTGTAGTCGTCGCTGTCGCCAAAGGCAATAAAATCGGTCTGACTGAGAAACGAACGTATGCGGGTTTGCTGCTTTTGGTTGGTGTATTGTATGCTGCCGTCTACACTAACCTGATAAGCACCACGCAGCAACTGCTGTTTAAGGGTGTTGCCATTGAAGTTTGTGGAAGTGATAACCTGCTTTGTGTTGAGGTTTCTTATGGTGGCGGTTGCCTGAACACGGTCTATTCGCAAAGTATCGCCACCGTTGATAACGATGGTAACCGAAGCCATATAGTCGTCGGTGCTATTGTGGCAGGCTGTTAAAGCTGTGCCGATGAGTGCAAGAAATATTATCTGAAGTACCTGTTTCATAATTTTGCATTGATTTCCAAGCCAAAATAAGGGCGCACGCTGCGTCTTATCTTGATGCCGTTTTGTTCGTAATCAGGGGTGTAGTCTAAGATTCTGTTGCAGAACATCGCAATGTTGAGGCGGTCGTTGAGCAACTTCTTCGTTACCTTTAAGTTCAAATTCATAGAAAAAGGTACGATATATTTTTTGTATTCAACTGCCGAGTGGTTGCGAACGAGAAAGCGCAGATACGTGTCGTTTGCATATTCCTTTTGCCAATCGTGTATCGTGCCGTCGGGCGAGATATATTGGTCGGGTTCGTTGCTTAACGGAAGTCGCTGTGTAGAGCTGAACCAAAGGCACTGAGCCGATAGCGAAAAGCCCAAACGGAGCTTTGGAATGTCGGTGTCGAACGTGAAATTGGTATTTGCCATTTCGTTTTTCACACCGTCGTTGTCGCGGTATAAGCCAACATACTGTATCTGTTTGTTGTCGATAACCGCTGAAGGACGGTAGGCAACGACCTGCGAATTGCGGTAAATGGTTCTGAACCATGCTCCGTTTACCGTAAGTCGGGTGTGCAACGACGGTATGCGGCGTGTGGCGAAGGTATATTCTACGCCTCGCTTTAACGTCTGACTGCCGTTGGTATATTCGTTTCGTCCAAACAATTCCTGCACCATGGTATAGGGTAGGGTAGCAACATCGGGTGCAGCCGTTATGCTGTTGGGGTCGATACCTGATGTGTCGTATTGCTTGAATGTGTAGGGACGGTAAACGGTGTTGCTGCGGAATCCCGACGTCATATTCTCTTTGAAGTAGGTAACAGAGAAGTTGTTGCCTGCTATATTTATGTCTGTGCCAAACTCCCACTTCAGATTGCGGGCTGGTTTCAATGCCTTGTTGGTGGCATCGATAACGAATGTGCGCACGTTGATGACCCTGTAATCGTTGTTGGGGTGGTAGTAGCTGAGCTGCACAATGTCTAAATAGCGTGGGTCGGGGTAGAGATACTCCATCGTTGGATTCTTCGTGTGCTGACCTACACCGCCTTGTACGCGGACGTTTGTTGCCCATTTACCTATCTTGAATTGCGGAAACGACCACCCAAGATTCATTCGTGGGTCGAAATACCAATGTCCGTGCATAGTGTAAGAAGTGGGCAGATTAAGCATTTGGCTCGCTCTGATACCTCCATTTAGTTCAAACGTGTGGCGTGCAAAGGGTATGCGCAGCTGCTCCTCAGCATAAACGGCAAGCGTACTCATGGCTGGAATAGTTGAAAGTTTGCGCTGTCGGACGGAAATACCTGTATAAGGTGGACGCAGAGGGTCGAATATCTGTCCGTCGCCATAGTTCTTATCCAGTGTCCAAGATGCACCAACAAGCAACGTATTGGCTATGATGGTAGATGGAACCTGCAGTTTTGCATTCAGCTGGGCAAATATATTGAGCGGCTTTCCGTCTACATCTTGGGTGCCATAATAGGTGTAGGGCAGAATGGGAACGTTGTATTCGCCTTCCTCAGTGGTAGTTACAGCAGGCGTCATTTGCGATAATTGCACCAAACGTGTGCGCGAAATGACATCGTGCTGATAACTTGAAGAGAGCGTAGCGTTTACAGACTTCAACCAGAGTTTGTGTTTGAATGCTACGTTGAGTGCCGTATTGAAGGCGAAACGGTTGTACTTCGATTTGTAAGTGTCTATTTTTCCTTTGTTCAAGTCAGGGTCTAACTTCTCACCGTCGAACGAACCGCCATAGTCGAAGTTGTTTGTCCACTTCAGCGTATAGTTGTTTTTTGTCCAAGTTGCGCCACTACGAGCCGAGAAAGTAACGCGCGAGTAACGCTCCAACGAATTGCGTGGGTCGCGATTGGCATCAAGATAGTCGGCACTAATGTTAAGTGTCCAACGCTTTCCGAACTCGAAACCCTTTGCCAAATAGAAGAGTTTGCTGCTCATATCGGCTTTTAAACGGGCACTCAGATTGCTGCCACCACGACGGCGTTCTATCTTTACAAGTCCCGTGGTAAGGTCGCCGTATTCCACGGAAGGAATACCACGCACTATTTCCACCTTTTCAATATCGTCGGTCGATATGGTTCTCATATCAATGCCCTTATTGGTAAAGTCGCGATTGGTAACAGGCGAGTCCCAAGCCCCTTTCATATACTGCATGTTGGCATTGTTCGAAACGGGTGCTCCGTCGATGACGAAACTGGTTCCAAGCGACGAAGTGGCATAGTTTGCACCACTGTTCGATGCCGCTTCGCGCAGCCGAATGCTGTTCGGGTTATTCAGCGATGGGTCGGCAGAACGTCCACCAGGCAGCAATTCCAACAAGTCGGAGAAGGTGGAAGGCTGCAAATGCTCCATAGCCTTCTTTCCAATGGTAGAGGCAGAAGCCAATCCGCGCGACTCTTGAGCCGTAACCACCACTTCTGCCAATGCGTTTGTGTCTTCTACTAAATAGTAGGTAGCATCTTTGGTAGCTTTTGCAACCAATGGCTTAAATCCGATATAGCTTATACGGATAGTTTTTCCATTTATGTTTTTCGCCGTAAAGCGTCCGTTCATATCGGTTATTGCCACTACATTCTTGGTTTCAGCAAGCGTAATGGAAGCCCCTATAACTGGTTGGTGTGTAAGGTTTTCCAAGACAAGTCCACCTGTTATATCTTGTGCAAAACCTATAATGGCGTGAAAAACAAATATAGAAAAAAGTATGTATCTTGTTCGCCTCATTTAGCATTTGACATTTGAAACTGCAAAAATAAGAAAATACAACGGTCTGGGCAATACTCAAAAATGGGTAAATTGTTGTAGTATAAAATAAGAGTTATGGCAGTATGTATTGCTGTTTATATTAATGAAAAAAGGCGGAAGATGTGTAAATATTTTTCACAAGAATAACTATTGTCTAATTGTTTGTTTATCAATGTATTATAAAACCTATTGTTTTGCGTTCTAAAAGCGTAGGTTTTGCACGGTAAAAGCGGCTGTTTTGGTCGGTAAAACCTACGCTTTTGCAATGTCAAAACGCAGTTATCACTTTTTAACAGAATTATCTTTACAAAATAAAAGCGAAAACTCCCCTTTATTCCATTAAGGGAATAGCATTTTTTAAAGACGATTTAGGCTTTTCCATTTAAAGATAATCCCACAGATGTTCTTGTGTTATTAGGCTTTTTTTCAGACTGCAATAAAGAATAAGAAAAGTATTGGTTTTTGTTGTTTCTTTCAATAATAGTCCTATACTTTTGCACAAATTAAAAAAAAAGGTTATATTTGCAACCAGATAGCTAAACAATTAATTAATTAATCAAAATGCCCCTGCCTCGGTAAGGCGTTTCCCTTTACGCAAAGGGATTATGGAGAGGCGCGTTTAGAACAATGAAAAACAATTTACTTAGGAACATGTATGCGGCTGTGGTCGCACTGTTCGTTACTGCTTTCGTTCTGCCACAGCACGTGCAGGCAGAAAACTACAATCTTCTGATTGGCGGAAAGCGAGTAACTTCTGAGAACTGTGGCGACTTGACAGCCATAGACGGTGTGAAGGGTAAGGCGAACTACGACCCTGAAACGAACACGCTCACGCTCGACAATGCTACTATTACCACTACAGCGGAGAAGGCTGCTGGCGTTGGTCTTTGGAACTCTATCAAGGATTTGAAAGTAGTCCTCATCGGCGAGAATGCCATTACTTCAGAGAAGAGTGGTGGTATGGTTAATTACGAAAAACTTACTTTCACAGGTAAGGGCAAGCTTACCATAACTGGAGCAATGTCGGGTAATGAAGACTATTGCTATGGTATCCTTAACCCAAGTACTGTTACTGTGGACGGTTGTACTTTGGAAATCAGTGGTGGTGTGAATGGTATCACCAGTGGTCGTTGGAAGTTCAACAAGTGTAACGTGCGCGTTAAGGGTAACGGAACAACCAAGGACGAATACAAGGGCAGTATGGGTAGATTAGGATATGTTCCTGAATTTACCGACTGTAAAATCACTGCTCCTGTGGGTGCAGAATGGAAAGAGCTTAAAAAGAGTGGTTACACTTTCCAATCTCTCTTTGCAAACGGCAAGGTCGTAACCGATTGGGTAACTATCAAACCTAATGCTGCGCCAGAAAACTATAATATTCTGATTTGTGGTCAGCGTGTAACTTCTGAGAACTGTGGCGATTTGACAGCCATAGAAGGTGTGAAAGGTAAGGCTGCTTTTGACCCAGCAACAAACACACTCACTCTTGAAAATGCTACTATCGCCACTACAGCAGATAAAGCTGCTGGTCTGTGGACATCTGTCAAAGATATGACCATTAAGCTTATCGGTGATAACACCATCAGTTCAGAAAAGAGAGGTGGTATGGTTAATTATGATAAACTTACTTTCACAGGTACTGGTAAGCTCAAGATAACTGGTGCAACGTCAGGTAATGAAGATTATTGCTATGGCTTCCTCAACCCAGGTACTGTTACTGTAGACGGTTGTACTTTGGAAATTAGCGGTGGTGTGAATGGTATCACCAGTGGTCGTTGGAAGTTCAATAAGTGCAACGTGCGTATCCAGGGTGGTGGCACAACTAAGGACGAATTTAAGGGTAGCATCGGTAGAGTTTCGTATATTCCTGAATTTACCGACTGTAAAATCGTTACTCCAGAAGGTACAGAATGGAAGAAGCTTGATAAGAGCGGCTATATTTACTACTCTCTCTTTGCAAACGGCAAGGTTGTAACCGATTGGGTAACTATCAAACCTAACACTACACCAGAGAACTATAACATTCTGATTGGTGGAAAGAAGATTACTTCTGAAAACTGTGGAGATTTGACAGCCATAGAAGGTGTAAAGGGTAAGGCTGCTTATGACCCTGCAACAAATACACTCACTTTCGACAATGCTACAATTACCACCACTGCAGAGAAGGCTGCTGGCGTTGGTCTTTGGACATCTGTCAAAGGTTTGACAATTAAGCTCATCGGTGAAAATACCATCACTTCAGAAAAGAGCGGTGGTATGGTTAATTATGAAAAACTTACTTTCACTGGCGCAGGCAAGCTTACAATAAATGGTGCGATGTCAGGTAATGAAGACTACTGCTATGGTATTCTCAACCCTGGTACTATTACTGTGGACGGTTGTTCTTTGGAAATTAGCGGTGGTGTGAATGGTATCACCAGTGGCCGTTGGAAATTCAACAAATGTAACGTGCGCGTTAAGGGTAATGGAACAGAAAAGGACGAGTACAAAGGTAGTATGGGTAGATTAGGATATGTTCCTGAATTTACTGACTGTAAAATCGTATCTCCTGAAGGTACAGAGTGGAAGGAACTCAAGAAAGGTAGCTATACTTTCCAATCTCTCTTTGGTTCAAACGGCAAGGTCGTAACCGATTGGGTAACTATCCAACCTAACGATGCACCAGAAACCTACGACTTGGTATTGGAATCTTATGGCAACAACTTAATTGCAGTAACCAAGATTGTGAAAGAGCTCACAGGTCTAACTTTGATAAAGGCTAAAGAGCTTGTTGAGAGTGCTCCATGTATCATAAAGGAAAACATGTCGCAGGAAGAAGCTAAAGAAGCGAGAGACAAATTGCTCGCAGCAGGTGCTACTGCTAGCATTCACTTGCACGGTACATGGAAACCATCTGGTATCAACGTTCAGACAGTAGACACAGCAGCTAAGGTTATCTATACCTTGCAAGGCGTTCGTCTCAATACCAAGTTCGAAAACTTGCCAGCTGGTGTTTACATCGTAAACGGAAAGAAAGTGTTGAAGAAGTAAAACCTTTCGCAATCAACGAATAGGCATTGCTCTATTCCACGAGTGGTATGCAAAGATAAGCCACGAGTGGTAATTATATAAGGCATATTCTAAAATAATCTTGTATGGTTTTCCATAACAGAGAAGTTTTAGAGTATGCCTTAAAATTTCTTTTAGAGGATTTAATGAAAGTACTTTATCTCTTGCATTAATACAAATCTATCATTTTAACATTATATGAAAAAAGCACTTACTACTATCATTTTATCAGCAGTGGGTCTGTTTACTTCAACAGTCAGTGTGGCACAAAAAGCCCATAGATTGACGAAACCAAACCCAACACAGTCTGAAAGGCTGCCGATGCGCCTTACTCCATTGGGGAAATCAATCGTCCGCAAGGCGTCTAATGGGGCACCGAGAGCCATCGACCCCTCTGTTACGCTTTGGGGTAACGCTACTATTAACGGGGAATGGGGCTATTATTCTTTCCATCCTCAAAGTACAGGGGGCAAGATAAGCTTTACCCAACTGGGGAAGCAAGCCCAACGCATTGCCAAAAACGGTGTACAGATAGCCGACGGCAAACTGTATACGGTAGATTTCCAACGTTATGGCGTGGGAAGTGGAGAACTAACGCTTTATACCTACGACCTCTCCACGTGGGAAGGTAGCGGAAAGAATTATAATGATTTCTCGCTTGCGGCATTGGAAACAGCACAGGCAAAAGACGGTACGGTGTATGGAGAATTCTACAACAGTACTGCCAGCAATCAACAATACGAGTTGGGTACAGTAGACTACCGCATACGCAAACGTACTGCGTTTGGAACGACCACGCGTAAGTATGTGGCTATGGGCGTAACATCTGATAATCGCCTTTATGGTATAGCTTCAGATGGTATTCTTTATAAAATCTCTACAACCGATGGCGTAGAAACTAAAATTGGTTCAACTGGTATTGAACTAACAGACGATTGGGGAGGCCCTTACTTCCAAACGGGAGAAATAGATCCAAAGGATAATACTTTTTATTGGTATGCGCAAGACAAGGACTATAACACTGCTCTCTACACGGTTGATTTGACTACAGGTGCTGTTACAAAAATAGCCGATACCAATATCACGCTGTATGGTATGGCGATAGCTCCTGCTCCAGCCGATAGTGACGCACCTGCTGCTGTATCTCAGTTGGCAGTAACATTCAACGGAACAAGCTTTAATGGTACTGTGAGTTTTACTTTGCCCACTAAGACAGTCGGAGGAGATAATCTGCACGGGAATGTTGATTATGTTATTACAGCCAATGGAACTCAATTGGCTACGGGCACAGCTCAATCTGGTGCAGCTATCAGCAAACCTGTTCAGTTATCAAATAGTGGCGAATACAGCTTTGTGGTTATTGCATCAAACTCTGCAGGAACATCGCCAGCAACTACCGTCAAGCAATGGATTGGATTTGATGAGCCAGAAACAGTAGGCAATCCTACAGCAACATTGGCAAATGGTGTGGTAACAATAACATGGACTGAACCTACGGCAGGCATTCATCATGGTACACTTGGCACTCTGACCTATGATGTAATACGCATACAAGGGCGCGACACCACAAATGTGGCGATAGGCATTAGCAGCACATCATGCACCGATGATGTCTCAGCAGCGCAACAGGCAAGCTATATATATGCGGTCAGAGCAATCAGTGGCGATGTAAAGGGCAGCCGCTGGGCTAACACTGCTCCCGTGGTAGCAGGTTCAGCTATAGAACCTGACTGGAGTTATAGATTTGAAGGAGCGTCTGCTTTGTCAATGTTCAAAGTAATTGATGCAAACAACGACAAGTTCACATGGTGGTGTAACGGAGTGTTGGGTTATGGTGCCATGAGCCATCAAACGCACGCTACAATAGCCAGCGACGACTGGCTTGTAACGCCTCCTATACATCTAACATCAGACCGTGTTTACACAGTAGCGTTTAAAGTGCGTAATATAATGGACACGCATAGAAACACGCTCGAGGTAAAGTGGGGAAAGGGAAACAATCCTGAACAACTGACAAACACCTTAATAAAGACTTTCACTCCTGACTTTTCAGAAACCAACGGACAGTGGCAAGTATGCACTGCTGATATTATTCCCGATGCAAACGGCAACTTCTATATTGGTTTCCACGATAATACCAGTGCCAAAGACAAGTATCAGATAGCTGTAGACAGCATTACTATTACCAAAACCGCATACGCTGCGGCTCCCGATTCGGTAAAATCGCTGACAATTACCCCTGCACAAAAAGGTGTACTACAAGCAACCGTCAGCTTTATCACTCCGAGTGTCAGCCTCAACGGGGCGATGTTGAACCGCGTAGACAGCTTTGTTGTAAGCAGAGATGGAATGCAGGTAGCCCGCCTTGACGCATCAACGCCAGGCACACGAGTGGAATGGACAGACAAAGACGTTCCGGCAGGTGGCTTCCACACCTATACCATTGCGCCTTTCCTTGATGGGCATATCGGACGCAAGTCTGCAGGCAGGGCATTTATAGGACTAGACCGTCCTCATAATCCTACGGGCATTGTGTTTACGGACGAAGGAACGAAGCTGAAAGCAGTGTGGGACACCTTTAAATCAACGGGAGCCAACGGTGGATATTTCGACCCAGAAGGTGTCAGCGTAACGTTCTTTGCACTTGAGAAGGGCGAGTTCGGATACGAGTTGAGCGACTCGCTGACGACAAGCAACCCTGGCGAAACAAGCACAACTATACCTTTTGACCCTAACAAAACCACAATGGAAGACGGAAAGACTCAAACCTTGGCGTGGTTTGCCGTCAGAGCCAACGGCGACGGTGGGCAGAGCGACTATGTTACTGCTCGTGGAGTGGTAGTAGGTCCGTGCATTCCGCTACCTTTCAAAGAGAGTATGAAGGGCGGACAGTTAGACAATGGTTTTGCTTCCTTGTTAGGCAACGAACAATACAACAGTCGTAAAACGGCAGCTGCGTGGCGTGTAGTTCCCGATGCTGCTTCTGATAACGACGGCGGTAGCCTCGTTTGGGCAAACTATGTTGAAGAATATGCTGGAAAAGATGTAGAGTTTACCATACAAAAGGGTGATGAAACTTCGGTCAATATGCCGAAGGTTGCTCTTTCAGGGGCTACAAATCCTAAATTATTCTTCGACCTTTACTCTTTGATAGGCAACGAAGCCACACTGAAAGTATTGGTGCAGACACCCGATGGCAAAGACCATACAGCAGCACAGTATGACCTTAGCAAGACAACAAAGAACGGCTGGGAACGTCAGACGGTTGATTTGAGTGCCTACGCAAAAGAACGATACATCATTGTGAAGTTCGATGGAGTAGCCGAAGGTTCTAAAGTGTTTATTGGAGTAGACAATATAAACATTATCAACCAGCTCGAACGTAACCTCGCAGCAGTAAGCATCGAGGCACCAGAAAGCGTTGTGGCAGGCAAGAAGGGAACAGTTAAAATGGTTGTGAAGAATCTTGGAGCTGCAACGGTAAGCAGATACTTTGCCCTTCTCTACATAAATGGCAACCAGTGCGATGCAGTTAGCAGACTCAAAGAGCTTTCTCCGATGGCAACCGATACAATATCTTTGAAGCTACCTGTTGCTATCAACGAGCAGGCTACATCGTTACAGGTGAAAGCCATGATAATATACGATGGTGATATGCAGCTCACCGATAACGAAACAGAAACCAAAACAGTCAAGGTTGTACCTTCGCCATACGGCAGAATAAATGACCTTAAGGCAGAGGTAGTTGCTGATAACAAGGTCGTGCTCACTTGGGGATGCCCTGTATTGCCAGAACCCGAACGAATCGACGATGGTTTTGAAGGCTATGCTCCGTTCGCAAAGAATATGACGCCTTGGACGATGGTTGATGGCGATAAGGGTATGGCAGGCGCATTACAGCCCTCTTCAACATTCCCTGGACAGGGAGAACCTTTCGCCTTTACTGCTTTCAACCCTAATTGGTGGATTGAAGATATGACAAACGTGAATCCAGGACTGGCTCCTCACGGTGGCAACCAATATGCTGCAGCTGTTTATGGATACGATTCAAATCGTAAATTCGTAGCACAAAACAACTGGCTCATCTCTCCACGATTGTCTGGCAGAAAGCAGGAAGTAACGTTCTATGTGATGAACATCGCCACTCGCACAGGCGATACGAGTTATGCTGAGCACTTCGATATTCTTTATTCGACAGAAGGTGCCGACACTGCCAATTTCGTTAAGATAAAGAGCGAAAAGGCAGATGGAACCATTGCCTACAACGAAAGTGCCAACTGGAAATACATTACCGTTGAGGTTCCAGAAGGTGCAAAGTATTTTGCCATTCATCATAACACGCCTAAGGGCAAATCTTATATCTTCGGCGTCGATGATGTAAGCTACGAACAGGTGTCAACAGGTGCTGACGATGATATAACAGAATACGTTATCTATCGAGACGGAAAGAAGATTGCCAGCGTAAAAGGCAACCAACAGACTTATACCAACAGTCGTGTATCGGGCGACCACGTGTACAATGTTACCGTCGTGTACACATCTAAGGACGGCGAGGTTAATGAGTCGGGCTTCTCTAACGATGCCTCTACCAGTGCAACTTCCGTTAATTCGGTCGAGGAAACTCCTTCGTCATACGATATAACGAACATCAACGGCGTCAGAGTACGTACGGGTGCCAAAGACAAGAATGGTCTGAAGCGTGGCGTATATATCATTAATGGCAAGAAATGCGTGGTAAAATAAACGTGTTTTACAAGCTAACTTGTAATTTGATTTAACAAGCACAGAGCTGTAAAACAAGTTTCAAGTACAAAAGAGAGTGCTGCTTTCACATTGTGGAAGTAGCACTCTTTGTTGGTAAATATACCACCTTTATGAACGAAAACGATGTAAATATTTTTCGCAAGTATGACTATTGTGTAACTCATTATACATCAACGTATTACAAAACCTATTGTTTTGCGCTCCAAAAGCGGCTGTTTTGCACGGTAAAAGCGTAGGTTTTGCATCGCAAAAGAGCCGCTTTCGCAACGTCAAAGCGCAGTTATCACTTTTTAAGAGAATTATTTTTACAAAGTTAGACCGAAGAACCCTTACGATTTAGATAAAAAAAAGACACCTCAAGCAAATGGGGTGTCTTTTGTGTTATTGTGGAGTAAAGTTACTTCTTCTTTGGTTTTCTTCTTGCCCAACCTTCTTCCGAGAAATCTGGAATCTCGCCTTTTAACTTGGTATCGTGCTGGAAGAATTGTCGCCAATCGCCTGTTGTAGGTGTTTCTTGCTGTGGACGAGCGTTGCGCTTCGGCTTGCTGCTGCGTTCCTTACGGTTGCTGTTAGAACGGCGGTTGTTGGTTTCGTCATCGTTTCGCTTGCCTCGACGTTCGCCATTGCTGCGACTACCACGGCCGTGTCCGCCTTCTTCGGCATCGTTGCAACGCACTTCACGCTTTTTGTAGGTGGTTCCATTAAGGGCTTTCATCACCTTGTTGGCATCTTTTTCGGGAACTTCTATGTAAGAGAATTTGCCGAGCAAATCGATGTGTCCCACTTCTTGACGACCGTGTACGTTCTTGTTTATGAACTGCATTACCTCACCAGGGTAGAACCCATCGTCTTTTCCAAGGTTGATGAACAAACGCTTGTAGCCTGCTTCAGGGGTGCGTGGGGCTTTTCGGGTGCGCTCGCCACGACTGCTGCGGCTGCCGCGTTCGCCTTCTCGGTCGCTGCGCTTGCCCGATGGTTTTTCTATTTCGGGAGCATTGGCGTAGTATTCCAAGAAGCGATTGAAAGTCATACTGATGATTTTCTTTATAATATCTTCCTTGTCGATATACTCGAAATGGCGGTAAATGTCCTTTAGGAACGGCTCAATCTCCTCTTCGTTCACGTCTACTTTCAGAATTTGGTCCATCACTTTGTAGAGTTGTTTGCTGCAAATATCCTTTGCTGCAGGCAGCGTACCGTCTACAAACTCCTTCTGAATGATTTTCTCGATAGCCTTTACCTTGTAGCGTTCGCGTGTGTGGATAATCGAAATAGACGTGCCCTTCTTGCCTGCACGACCTGTACGACCGCTTCGGTGGGTGTAGCTTTCAATATCGTCGGGCAATCCGTAGTTGATGACGTGGGTCAAATCGTCTACGTCCAATCCACGAGCGGCAACGTCGGTAGCCACGAGGAATTGCACATTGTGCTGGCGGAACTTCTGCATTGTCAGGTCGCGCTGCTGCTGACTGAGGTCGCCGTGCAAGGCTTCTGCATTGTATCCGTCGCGAATCAGCTTGTCGGCAATCTCTTGTGTCTCCACCTTCGTGCGACAGAAGATAATCGCAAATATGCTTGGGTAGTAGTCTACGATGCGTTTCAGTGCCAAATACTTGTCCTTTGCGTGTACCATATAATATATATGGTTCACCTTTTCGGCTCCTTCGTTGCGGCTACCCACTACTATTTCCTTGTAATCGTGTAGATAGCTTTTGGCAATCTTCTCTATTTCACGGCTCATTGTAGCAGAGAACAACAGCGTGTTGCGGTCTGACGGAACGCCCTCGAATATGGCATTGATGCTTTCAGAGAAGCCCATATTCAGCATTTCGTCAGCTTCGTCGAGCACAACGTTGTTCACAGTGTCGAGCTTAGCTACGCCTCGCTTCATCAAGTCGATAAGACGACCGGGGGTAGCCACGATGATTTGCGCTCCCTTACGAAGTTGGCGACTTTGCATTTCGATAGATGCACCACCGTAAACTGCTGCAACGTGAAGTCCGTCGATGTATTTAGAGAAATCGGAAAGGTCGTCGGCAATCTGCAGACAGAGTTCGCGTGTCGGACTGAGAATAAGTGCCTGGGTTTCTTTCTGCGTTGGGTCTACTTTCTGCAAGACTGGTATTCCGTATGCTGCGGTCTTACCTGTACCCGTCTGTGCGAGTGCTATTACGTCGTTACCATTGCCCAACAAATAAGGGATAACTGCTTCCTGAACTGGCATCGGTTGTTCAAAACCGAGCTCTTCAATAGCGCGGCGAATCTCTTCGCTAACGCCTAATTCTTCAAATGTTTTCAAACTGTTTCTTTTTTATGAAAGTCTGAACAGACCATACAATTAAAGACAATGCCATCTAAACACACCGTAGCGATGTGTTTCAACCTAAATGTCAGAAACTTTAAATGCTATAACCCACTCAAACTTTTGTCTATTATTACTCGTTCACCCAATCGGTTGTCAGCCAGCCATAATAGACAACACTCTGTTTGAACGGTGCAAAGGTACTGAAAATATTTGATATACAATGTTTCTACTCGTTTATTATGATTTTTTTGTGCAAAAGTTGTATCTTTGCACCTTACTGATAAACGAAGAATAACCTATTAAAGAATGGAAATAATAAAGTTTCGCCCTATATTGAAACAAGTCTTGTGGGGCGGTAATAAGATAATACCTTTCAAGCAACTCGACGCCGATATGGAACAAGTAGGCGAGAGTTGGGAGGTTTCTGGCGTGAAAGACAACGAGAGCATTGTTGCCAATGGACAATACGAAGGTATGAAACTCAACGACTTGGTGGCTTTGTTGAAGGGCGACCTTGTGGGAAAAGAGAACTATGAGCGTTTCGGCAACGAGTTTCCGCTGCTCATAAAGTTCATAGATGCCAGCAAGCAACTGTCCATACAAGTACACCCCAACGACGAACAAGCAAAGGCAAAAGGGCTGAAGCGTGGTAAGACGGAGATGTGGTATATTATGGAAAGTGCGCCTGATGCAACCTTATTGAGTGGACTAAAACGTACTATTACGCCCGAAGAATACAAGGCGATGGTGGAAAACGACACCATTACCGACGTACTGTGCGAATATAGAGTGGGCGAGGGCGATGTCTTTTATCTGCCTGCAGGGCGCATTCACTCTATAGGAGCGGGCACTTTTTTGGCTGAAATACAAGAAACGAGCGACATAACCTATCGTATTTACGATTTTAAACGCAAAGATAAAGACGGAAATTATCGGCAATTGCATACCGAAGCAGCAGCGGAATGTATTGATTATAGCGTTGAGAACGATTATCGGACAAAGTACGAAGCCCGCAAGAACGAAGGCGTGGAGTTGGCACAGTGTGCACATTTCGCGACATCGGTTTACGACCTCGACGAGCCAATGTTGCTCGATTACAGCGAACTCGACTCGTTTGTCGTGCTGATAGCGTTGTCTGGTGAGTGTACGCTTAGCACTGGCGATGCCGAAACGCAACTGCGAGCAGGCGAAACCGTGCTTTTGCCAGCTACAACACAGACATTGAACGTATCGGGAACGGTAAAATTCTTGGAAACTTTCGTTTAACAACCTTTCAGAAACACGAATATCGATTTATCGGATAATTTATCTATATTTGCAACAATTATGGTAGCAATAGACAATTTAAATGGCGAAAGACGCCGCCAGGGACGTATTGAAGTTATTTGCGGTAGTATGTTCTCTGGCAAAACCGAAGAGCTAATCCGCAGAATGAAGCGTGCTAAATTTGCAAAACAGAAGGTTGAGATATTCAAACCTGCCATCGACGTGCGCTATTCGGAAGAAGATGTAGTGAGCCACGACCAAAACGCCATTCGTTCTACGCCTATTAATTCATCGGGAAACATATTGCTGCTGGCTTCCGATATAGAAGTTGTCGGCATCGATGAGGCGCAATTCTTGGACGAAGGACTTGTTGATATTTGCAACCAATTGGCAAACAATGGCGTCAGAGTAATCGTAGCAGGACTTGATATGGACTTTAAAGGTGTGCCGTTTGGCCCTATTCCTTCCCTTTGTGCCATTGCCGACCAAGTTACAAAGGTGCATGCCATCTGCGTGAAGTGCGGTGCACTCGCCTATGCGAGCCATCGCTTGGTAGACAACGACCACCGTGTAATGCTCGGCGAACAGATGGAATACGAGCCCTTGTGCAGGGAATGCTACCAAAAAGCATTGGCAGAGGAGACGCAGCGGAAGCAGTCCAACCCTTGAGAAGATTTATTCAGATAACTTAATAAGGAAGAAAATATGTTTGATGAGAAGATTACTTTCGACAAATTCATACGCTGGTTCTTGGTAGCGGTTTTGGTATTTGCCGTGCTTTATGTTGTAAATTATCTTAGCCACGTATTGTTGCCATTCTTCGTAGCATGGTTTCTTGCCTACCTGCTCGACCCTGTCGTGAAGTTCGTGCAGTACAAACTGAAAGTCAAGATACGAGCAATAGCCGTCATTATCACAATGTTGCTGGTGGTAGCGGTTATTACTGGCGTTGTCTACACCATTGTTCCGCCAATGATAGACCAAGCAGAGAAACTCAGTGTTGTGGCAAACAAATATGTGCAGCGTACTACAAGTGGCAACAGCATTACGAATATGGTTCGTGAATGGATACAAGAGTATCAGCCACAGATACACCGTTACCTCAACAGTACCGAGTTTACAGAAACTGTAAAGAACTCCATACCCAAGTTCTTCTCGTTCTTGGGGCAGACGGCAAGCGTGGTTATAAGCATCATAGCATCGTTCATCACCTTATTATATTTATTCTTTATATTGCTCGACTACGAGTTTCTGGTTAAGAACTTCATTAGGATTTTCCCACAGAAGCATCGCCCTTTCTGGACAGACTTGATGCAAGATGTAGCAGCAGAACTGAATAATTACATTCGTGGACAAGGCTTGGTGGCACTCACTATGGGCATTTTGTTCTGCATCGGGTTTACCATTATCGACTTTCCAATTGCTATTGGTATGGGCATATTGATTGGTGTGCTGACTTTAATCCCCTATATGCACGCATTGGCATTTATTCCGATGGCATTCCTGTCGCTGCTCAAGGCTGCCGATACGGGGCAGAACTTCTGGGTGGTGTTTGGAACTGCAACGCTTGTTTTTGCTATTATCCAAGTGCTTTGCGACTTGGTAGTAACGCCAAAGATAATGGGAAAGGCTATGAACCTCAACCCAGCAATCTTGCTGCTTTCGCTTTCTGTGTGGGGAGCACTGTTAGGTTTCATAGGCTTGATAATTGCCTTGCCATTAACAACCCTCATCATTGCTTACTGGAAACGCTACGTAACAAAAGAGGAAGAGGTGGAAACAGAAACGAGTGCCGAGAGTTCGCAAGGATAAAGCTGTATTGCAGTGTTTCACATAGCCTTGATACTTGTTTGTTTGCAAGTAGCAGCCGTTCTGCAAAGTGGCAAACTTATAAAAATGAATAAAAATTTTGCGAATAATTTGGCTGTGTCGAAAAAAAACAGTACCTTTGCACTCGCTTTTGAAAAGAAAGTTTGGTAAGATTCGCTAGCTCAGTTGGTAGAGCACAACACTTTTAATGTTGGGGTCATGGGTTCGAGCCCCATGCGAATCACAAGGAGGATTTCGGTAACGAAATCCTCCTTTTTGTTTATACCCAATTTGGCTTTTGTTGCATACGAAACATAACTGAACTTCATTAGAATAACTGTAAAGATTTTTCACAAGCATATCTCTTGTGTAACTGATTTATTGTCAGCGCATTACAAAACCTATTGTTTTGCGTTCTAAAAGCGTAGGTTTTGCACGGTAAAAGCGGCTGTTTTGCATTGCAAAACCTACGCTTTCGCAACGTCAAAGCGCAGTTATCATTTTTTAAGGTAATTATCTTTACAAAATTGAATCTGTTTTCTCAGTTTCTTGTACGAGTAGGAAAGGAAATCAATACCATTTAGGGTATCGAAAATTCTCGCATTTGCACGAAAGCAGAAACAAAAAAAGAGGAAAGGCAAGCTGCCGTTTCCTCTTCATTGTATAAGTTGTTTTATGCTTGTTTTACTTCACTAAAACCTTTCTTACTTTGCCGTTTGCCAACTTCACGATGTTCAGTCCGCGTTGCAATTCCTTTATTTGCTTGCCTTCAATGGTGTAAATAGCCATTACGGTTGTTTCCTCGTTTGAATTGAGTGGTGCATCTATCTTGTCAGCAGTAGGGTGCAAGTCTTCCGCACCTTTTACTTCAGTAGAAAGTTCTCCCACCCAGT
Source organism: Prevotella intermedia ATCC 25611 = DSM 20706 (assembly GCF_001953955.1). Classification (NCBI taxonomy): domain Bacteria; kingdom Pseudomonadati; phylum Bacteroidota; class Bacteroidia; order Bacteroidales; family Prevotellaceae; genus Prevotella; species Prevotella intermedia. The sequence continues at coordinate 1,676,485 of NZ_CP019300.1, read as the reverse complement.
TTGGCTTAGGGCATTGGTCGTTTACGGCACAATATACACGCACGAATTCTATCTGGTCTAACTTAACAGGCTTTCTGTTGGCATCTACTGCATTCTCTATGTTAAAGCCTTCGGTCTTATCGTTAGGCAGATTGTCTACATAGCCATAGCGCAAAGCATTCTGTACCCACCAACCTTGACTGTTGAAATAACTGTTTTTGGGCAGCAACGTGCCTTTAAATGTGAGCGGTTTGTTTATCCAAAGTGGGTAATATTCTTGGAAATGACCATAGTCGCCGCCCACTCTCTGAACTGCTCCGCTATGGCCTTGGTTGTCGGTCCAAGGTATTGGCTGCATCGGGTTTGGCGTATAGGTGATTTCGTAATTGTATATCACCTTGCCTACACTGTCTACATCGGCACTTCCCGACAGTTCGTACCACGTGTCGTCGGGCTTTCCGTTGCCGTTTTCGTCCTTCATTACCATTACTATTCCTGGCTCTGAACTACCGTCAAAAGCATTGCCGTAGACAACGAAATCGGGCGCACCCTCAACGTTTATCACAGGGTGGTCGAAGTGAAAGGTGATGTAACCACCGTAAGCACCTAACGTAACAACACCTTTTTGCTTTTCGCCTGCAAGTTCTTTTGTGCAGGCTTGTGCTGCCGTTTCGGGCGTATCGTTCTCACTAAGTTTAGGCAACTCGTTTACAAATTGTCCTGGTGCGGGCACATACTCGTCTACTGCCTTTATGTAAGGCGAGTTCTGAGCAAATCCAAGTGCCGATAATGACACGAATGCCATTGATAAATAAAATCTTCTCATTGTGTATATACTTTTTAGTTTCTTAATAAAAAGCACCCGTGCCCCGGTATATCGCCCGTGAGCGTGTGCCATTTGTAATTTCCATATTTATCGAAACAGAATAGTTTTCCGCTTGAAACATAGTTGGTTGCGTCCATTACATAGATGTCGCCGGTAATGGGGTGGATTATCAAACCGTAGGCAATCTTTATCGGAGTCTTCTCTGGTACCTTCAGGAAGTTGCTGTTCACTACCTTGTGGGTGCGTATATCTACCACCTTGAATATGGGTTTGCCCTGCTGGTTGGTATAAGAAACAAGCGAATCGCCTATCATATCGAAGCCGTCTATCTTTATATTCAGCACATCTTCCACCTTGTCGTTGTCCATAACATAGAGGTTTGAAGGTGTTTGGTCGTAGTCGCCACGCGACGAAACCCACAATTTACCGTATTTATCGCTGCGAAGTCGGAACAGATTGACGCCTACATCAATGGTTTTCGTAACCTTGAAGGTGTTTAAATCAATCACGCTCACGGTGCGGTCGTAGCCCAACGACGACATTCCGTTGTAGCCTCCGCTGTTGGCAACGTATATTTTGCCATCTTGCACTACAAGTTCTTCGGGCTGATAACCCACCGTGCACTTGTCTACAACCTTCAATGTGGCGGTGTCTACTTTATAAACGGCACCCAAAACGCTCTTTTCGCTTATCTTTCCTACATATGAGCTGACGTAGGCATACTTTCCTTGAAATGCCAAATAGCGACAGTTGGGAATGTCTACGTGCCCCCTGCTTACCGCAGTGTGGGCATTGGCAACTTCAACCTTGTTCGATTGGTTGATAACAATCCACAAACTGTTTCCGTAAATCTGAACATCGTTGCCCACATCGCCCAGTTCCTTGATTTGATTGGGGTTGCGCGAAGGGTAAATATTGCGATAATACTTTCCTGAATCTAAGTCCAAGAAGTCTAATGTTGCCTTGTTGGAACCCATATTGCCCTCGTTCAAGATGTAAAGACCTGCATATTTCGTGTGCGTTACTTCGCCGATGTTATGCTCGGAAGGGTAAATAATGGTATCGTCTTCGCGGCAAGAAGCTACTAAAAGAACCACCAGTAAACCGTAAATAATATGTTTTAGCTTCATCATAGTCTGTTCGTTTTGTTATAGTTCTACTTGTAATCCAACTACGCCGTTGATGCCTGGCATTGGATAATTGAGGATAACGTCGTACTTTTGGTCAAGAATATTGTTTATTTCCAACATCGTCCTGCACTTTGTACCGAAGATTTTGAAGTCGTATTGCAGACTTACGTCGCTCGTGTACCATGGTTGCATATAGTTGTTCGGTATGTTTTCTTGCTGGTTATAGCGTTTACCCGAATAGATAAAGCTGTAGTTGAGCGTCCAATTGCGGTAAGCAAGGTTCACGATAGCAGAGCCGCTGTTGTACGGAATATACGGAATTTGGTGCTTGAAGAACGTGTCGGAAGCGTCGGTAACGTCGCGTGCGTCTTGGTAAGTGTATTGCAAGCGTGCCGTAATCAAGAAATCGCTAAGCGGTTGTAACGCTATCGACCCCATAACGTCTACTCCCGTAATGTGAACACGCCCAAGATTGAGCATCGTCCATCGGAATTGCTGTCCTTTGGGGTACGCTATGATTTTATCGTGTATGGTGTTATAGTAGCCATCGGCTTGAAAATACAAGTTCCGAACAAAGCCTTGGTTGTACTGTTTGTGGAAAACCATACCTAAATCGTACTGTGTCGCACTCTCTGGCTTTAGGTTTGAGTTGCCCAAATCGGTGTAATAAAGGTCGTTGAACGTAGGCATGCGGAAGCTGCGCTTAGCAAAAGTGCGCACAGAGAACTTGGTTGTTGCGCCATTGGCATACTTATCGACCAATGGGAAGTCGATGAACAGTGCGGGAGTGAACTTTGTTATGTTGTCTCTTGCTTTCATTCCGTCCATTAAACGAGTCTTGGGGTGGAGCTTATCGTGTATGAATGATGCCAAAACCGAACCTTGTACACGCAGGAAACGAGCCTCGAAAGCGGTGGCAAAACTAATCAAGTTTGAATAGCGAGTGGGGAAAACGAAGCGATAAGTATCAGCATTGAGCTTGTTCCAACGGAAGTCGTAGCTTACAGAAGCACTCCAGTTGGGCAGTATTTCGTAGGCATTGGCAGTAGAAAGGTAGAACTCTTGCTGCCAGAAACGGTTATCGGCAGGCAGCTGTGTGGTGTCTTTATTTACATAATGTGTGCGATAAAAAGCATATTTAGCCAACCATTGCGTTGAAAAACGGTCGCTTATATCTTTTTGAAAACGATTTTGAACAAAGAAATTGAGGTCGCCTTGCCGTTCGCCTCTGCGCCAAACGTTGTTCACAATAGCACCGGGAATACCACGTTGGCTATTGTAGAAGTAAACTTTTGTGTTCCAATAGCCACGCTCCAAGATACCGTTTACATTGAAATCGATACGGTCGGCGCGTATATCGCCGTTCTGACGTATTGCCGTTGTGTCGTAAGCAACTTCTCCATTGGGCGTTACACGGCGGTAATTGAACTTGTATTTGCCACTCGAAGTAAGGTGTTCTGCATTCAGTGAAGTCGAAACGGTAGGAAGAATGTGCTGTTCCCATAAGGCAGAAAGGCGCACGAGGTCGCTCGAACCATACTTGGCTTTCAGTTTTATGTTGTAGTTCTTGCCGTTGAAAAATCGGGGTTTGCGTGTTCGGATATACACACTGCCAGCATTGCCGAAGTCGGAAGCAGGCTGAAAAATGGCACTTTTCTGTCCATTGTAAAGCGATATTTCCTCGATGTTGTCGAGCGAGAACTGTCCAAGGTCTATTTGTCCGTTCTGTGCATTGCCAAGTTCTATGCCGTCATAGAATATTCCCAAGTGGTGCGTACCCATACTACGAATGTCCACGGTCTTGATTCCGCCCACTCCGCCATAATCCTTTAGCTGAATGCCTGAGAAATAACGCAAGGCATCGGCTACGGATTGACTGTTGAGGCGTTGCAGTTCTGCACCCTTCAAACTTTGCGAGGGCACTATTTCCTGCTGCGTGAGTCGTGCTGTAATCACTACTTCCTTAATCGTATGGATAGAATCCTGCTGTGAAGTTTGTGCTTTTGCGCTCACTGCAAGGGCAAGAAGTAGAGTCAATGGCAATAATTTCATTATGCTGTTGGTTAATTTTCACTGTTTATAATGTTACCCTACGTGCAAAGATAGCACAAAGAAAAGGGACAAACAAAGAGAGTTTAGCTTATTTCTTATAATTCTCCTGTTGTTCAATACTCGTTATAGCGAATGTACCAAGTGGCGCATAGCGTGGCCGCCCCATTGGTTATCGTCTTTATAAACAAAGCCTACTGTTTTGTAAAGCACTTCTGCCTGTGGGTTGTTCGTATCTACCAACAGTCCCGAGGGTAGGTTCATGCGTTTTCCCTTCGCTATCGTTGCACGCAGAAGCTGCTTGGCAATGCCGTTGCCACGATGTTCTTTCGCCACGCAAAGCGAGTCTATATAAAGTTCGCCTGCCGATGTTTCGTCGGGAATATCAGAGAAATCGCGACCGAAAGCCACCTTTGCACCGTCTATAAATGCCTTGCGGAGCGTGCGAAGCAAGCCTCCGTCGTAGCTGACACATACGCCAACGACTTTGTTTTCGGGCGTAGTGGCAACGAGGGTGTTAAGGTAAGAATATTGCGAATCGGTACGTTCGACGAGCTTTTTCATAAGATTGAAAAAGTCGTCCAACGTATGTTGCGGTCCTGCAAACCATTGGCAGCACTCGTGGTTCATAGCTTCCATTATCATTTCGGCTATGACGGCTGACTGCTCAAGGCGTGCTGAAACTATTTTTACCTCCATTTTGTATGTTACTGCTTCAATGCTTTAAAGTCGGAAAGAAAAGCAAGAACTCGGTCGGTGATACGATTGACACCACCTTCAATGTTCGATTCGATGTTCAAAGGTAGCACTGGGTCGTGCAGCGATTGGCGAAGCAAGAAGCAACCTTGTTCCTTTTCACTTGTACAAGCGATGCGCACACCTTCGTAGTTGGGCGATACCAGCTGCCAATCGTGTTCTTTTTCGGCTGCCGCCTTGATGTGTTCCAACACCTGTTCGCCATAGGTTTTAAAGTCATCGGTGTCGATTTTAAAGCGTATTTCCTTGCTTTCGACAGGTTGCTGAAGGTCGGCGATAAGGTCTTGGAGTTCTTTTCCTTCCTTGCGCAGGCAGGCAGCTTCTACAATTAGCTTTGCTACAAGATACGCTCCATCGTCCAAGAAGTAGTTTTCGCGCAGTGCAGCGTGTCCCGATGTTTCGATTGCAAGCCACGATTCCTCGCCGTTTTCATTCAAACGGAGCGACTCGTTGATAACATTCTTGTATCCACGGCGGAAACGATGATGCTTTCCGTTGCGGTCGGCAATAAACTTTGCCAAGCCATCTGACGTTACAGAGTCGGTAACGATGGTGCTTTCGGGGTGTTCACGCAATATTACGGCTGCTATTAAGGCAATGAGTGCGTTGCGGTTGATGGATTTTCCTGTTCTATCGACAATGGCAGAACGGTCTACATCGGTATCGAAGATAATGCCTAAATCAGCTTTATTGTCTACAACGGCTTTGCAAATAGAAGCCATTGCCTCTTTGTTTTCGGGGTTAGGAATATGGTTGGGGAAGTGCCCGTCAGGCTCAAGGAACTGACTTCCCATAGTATCTGCTCCCAATGGCTTCAACACTTTGGTGGCAAAAAAGCCGCCTGCGCCATTGCCTGCATCTACGATGATGCGCATACCTCTCAGCGGTTGGTCGCCGTTGTTCACGCCACGGCGAATATAGTTGGCAAGTATGTCGCAGTAGGTAGCCATAAAATCAACGGCTTTCACCTCGCCATTGCCTTTCTTTTCAGCACCCATAAACTGTGGTGCAAGCTCTAAGATGCGCGCAATGTCTGCCTTTTCCAATCCACCTTTTGCTGTAAAGAACTTCAGTCCGTTTCTGTTCCAAGGCAAATGGCTTGCTGTAATCATAACTGCACCGTCGGCATTAAGCTGCTCATCTACCGTTGCCATAAACATTGCTGGCGTAGATGCCATACCAAAGCTAAGCACAGTTGCGCCAACAGCAGCTGCACCATTGGCAAAGGCTTGTAGGAGTGCAGGACTGGAAATGCGAGAATCGCTACCCACGGCAATGGTTTGTGCCGTCTTTCCATTCTTCTCGCCCAGCCAAGCTACAAATGCTTGTGCCAAAGCAGTTGTTACTTCGTTGGTGAGGTTTACGCTTTCGCCTTCAATTCCTTCGAGTGCCACGCCTCTTATATCCGAGCCGTTCTGCAGTTTTTTCCAGTCCATTTATCTTATTTTAAATAGTTCTTATATATAATAAGGTGTGTAGAAGTGCACAAGGCATACTTGCCTTTGCACATTCTGATGGCAAAGGTACTGAATTTTTCGGTATTATGCAGGTCTTATTGGTTTATCTTTTGGAACAGTAGAAATTTAGCAGAGAGAACTTGCTATATAGGCGAAAAACAGCAATAAAGCTGTAAATATTTTTCGCAAGCATATCCAACGCTTAACAACCTTGTTATCAATGCGTTACAAAACCTATTGTTTTGCATTCCAAAAGCGGCTGTTTTGCACGGTAAAAGCGTAGGTTTTGCGTTGCAAAAGAGCCGCTTTCGCAACGTCAAAGCGCAGTTATCGCTTTTTAACGGAATTATTTTTACAAAACCTTGTTAGGCGAACGATAGTTTTTTCAGTCGTGTTTCGAGTTGCTCGGCAAGCGATTGACGAATGGAAAGGACGATTTCGCAAGTGTTATCGAAGTTTTGTTCAACAATGTTGGCATTCATTTCCTTCACTATCTTCATAACATCGTTCATCATAGGATAAGAAAAGGTGTAGCGAACAATGTGTTCTACAAACTTTTCTTCTATTTCCGAATGTGCTATACCGTCGGCAGCAGCTTCACGATAAGCAACAATGAGTCCGCTCGTGCCAAGTTTGACACCTCCGAAGTATCGGATTACGCAAATCAAAGTATTGGTAATGTCGTTGCTGACAAGCTGTCCGAGAATGGGTTTCCCTGCCGTTGATGACGGCTCGCCATCGTCGTTGGCACGAAATTCTGCACCGTCGGCACCTAAACGGTAGGCATAGCAGCAGTGGCGTGCATCGTAATATTTCTTCTTGTAGTGCTTTATTATCTCCAAAGCCTCTTCGGCAGAATCAATATGATGCACAAAGGCGAGGAATTTACTCCTCTTTTCGGAATAAAACCCCTCGCCAATTGTGTTTTTATGTACTGTTCTGTACTTATCTGTCATTAATTAACTTGATGTGAAATCAAAATTAATGATGTCGTAAACTTATGAAAGCTTGTGAATGATAAGACCTGAACGGAGTTTTGGCTCGAACCAAGTAGCCTTAGGAGGCATAATCTTGCCGCTGTCGGCAATATCCATAATCTGCTGCATAGAAACAGGGTAGAGAGCCAAAGCCATCTTCATTTCGCCACTGTCTACACGCTTCTTGAGTTCTTCGAGACCACGAAGACCACCTACGAAGTCGATGCGGTCGCTTGAACGCAAGTCCTTGATGTCGAGAAGTTCGTCGAGAATCAAACGGCTTGAGATATCAACGTCGAGTACGCCGATTGGGTCGTTGTTGTCGTATGTACCTTCCTTGGCTGTGAGCGAGTACCATTCGCCTTCCAAGTAGAGTGAGAACTCGTGCAAAGCAGCTGGCTTATAGATAGCAGCACCCTTCTTCTCAACGATGAAGTTCTTGTTCAATGCTTCGAGGAACTGAGCAGGTGTCATACCGTTCAAGTCCTTAACAACACGGTTGTAGTCGAGAATGGTAAGTTCAGATGCTTGGAAGCAAACAGCCATAAAGTAGTTGTACTCTTCCTTTCCTGTGTGGTTTGGATTAGCCTTTGCCTTTTCGCCACCTACAAGACCTGCAGCAGCTGAACGGTGGTGACCGTCTGCAATGTAAAGACTTGGCATCTTTGCAAACTCTTCAGTGATGGTCTTGATGTCCTTATCGTCAGAAACTACCCAAAGCTTATGACCGAAACCATCGATAGGAGCGATGAAGTCGTATTCTGGAGTAGTAGCTGCGTAGCGAGTAGTGATTTCCTTCAATACTGGGTTATCAGGATAAGCGAAGAATACAGGCTCGATGTTGGCATCGTTTACACGAACGTGCTTCATACGGTCTTCTTCCTTGTCGCGACGTGTAAGCTCGTGCTTCTTGATAACACCGTCTACATAGTCCTGGCAAGCAGCACCGACAACGATACCATACTGTGTCTTGCCGTTCATTGTCTGAGCATAGATATAGTATTGTTCCTTGTCGTCTTGTACCAACCAACCCTTGTCTTGGAACATCTTGAAGTTCTCAGCAGCCTTTTCGTAAACACGTGGGTCGTATTCGCTTGTGCCTTCTGGGAAGTCGATTTCAGGCTTAATGATATGATAAAGGCTCTTTTCGTTGCCCTTAGCTTCTTCGCGTGCTTCCTCTGAATTCAATACGTCGTATGGACGGCTTTCTACTTGTTCAACGAACTCCTTTGGAGGACGAACACCTTTAAATGGTTTTACTATTGCCATAATATATTGTAGATATAAAATAAAAGCAGATTATCAGGGCTTTTGCTGTTGTATAAGCATAGTTCCTAATAATCTGCAATATGGGTTTAAATATTATTTATTTACTTGGAATTTGGTATCGCCAGTAGCGAAGAAAGCATTGATTTGCTTTGCTGCTGCAATACCAGCGTTGATGTTAGCTTCAGCTGTTTGAGCACCCATCTTCTTAGGTGTGCTGAAGTAACGGCCTTCAAACTTAGCAAATTCTGCGTCAGCGTCTGGCTTGATGTCGGTGATGAACTTCAAGTCTTCGCGTTCGCCCATCAACTTGATGAGTTCTGGTTCGTTGATAACTTCCTTACGAGCAGTGTTGATAAGAGTACCGCCCTTAGCCATCTTGTTTACGAGAGCGTAGTTGATGCTCTGCTTTGTTTCAGGAGTTGCAGGAATGTGAAGAGAAACGATGTCGCAAGTTTCGAACAAAGCCTCTTGGTTATCAACAGCCTTAACACCTGCAGCTTCGATAACGTCCTTTGGACAGAATGCATCGTAAGCATAAACTTCCATACCGAAGCCCTTAGCAATGCGAGCAACGTTGCGACCAACATTACCAAATGCAAGGATACCGAGCTTCTTGCCCATCAATTCAGAACCGCTCTTGCCGTTGTAGAAGTTGCGTGCGCCATAAACGAGCATACCCAAAACAAGTTCAGCAACTGCGTTTGAGTTCTGACCTGGAGTATTTTCAGCAACAACATTGTGTGCAGTAGCTGCAGCGAGGTCGATGTTGTCGTAACCAGCACCTGCGCGAACCACAATCTTCAAGTTCTTAGCAGCTTCGAAAACTTCTGCGGTAGCCTTGTCTGAACGAATGATAAGTGCGTCAGCGTCCTTGACAGCGTCTAACAACTGTGCTGTTTCTGTATATTTTTCTAAAAGTGCGAGTTCGTGTCCTGCACCTTCAACTTCTTTTCTGATGCCTTCAACAGCTGCTGCTGCGAATGGCTTTTCTGTTGCAATTAAAACCTTCATAGTAATAAATTTTTATAACGCAAGTACACGGATATAACCTTTTGTGGGTCTATCCGTGCATTTGCTATATTCTGTTTTTAAATTAGTGCTTAGCTTCAAATTCCTTCATTGCTGCAGCAAGAGCCTTGCAGCCTTCAACTGTCATTGCGTTGTAGCAGCTTGCGCGGAATCCACCAACATCGCGGTGTCCCTTGATACCAACCATACCTCTTTCGGTAGCAAACTTGAAGAACTCGTCTTGGAGGTCAGCATACTCGTCGTTGAGAACGAAGCAGATGTTCATATAAGAACGGTCTTCCTCGCACTTAACTGTACCACGGAACAACTTGTTGCGGTCGATTTCGCCGTAAACAATGTCAGCACGTTCCTTAGCAAGTTTCTCCATAGCTTCAACACCACCATTAGCCTTAATCCAACGGAGGTTCTCCATTGCTGTGTAGATTGGCACTACTGGAGGAGTATTGAACATAGAACCCTTCTTGATGTGTGTACGATAATCCAACATTGTTGGGATTTCGCGCTGTACACGACCGAGAACTTCGTCCTTAATGATAATGAATGTTACACCAGCCATTGAGAGGTTCTTCTGTGCACCACCATAAATACAGTCGTACTTAGAAACGTCTACTGGACGGCTGAAGATGTCTGAAGACATATCACCAATCATACGAACCGGTACGTCCAAGTCTTTGTGGTACTCTGTACCATAGATTGTGTTATTGGTAGTGATGTGCAAGTAGTCCAAATCTGTAGGAACGTCGAAGTTCTTTGGAAGGTATGTGTAGTTATCATTAGCTGATGATGCAACTTCAACAACTTCTCCAAACAACTTAGCTTCCTTCATAGCCTTCTTTGCCCAAACACCAGTGTTCAAGTAACCAGCCTTCTTTACCAAGAAGTTGAAAGGAATCATGCAGAACTCAAGTGATGCACCACCACCTAAGAAGAGCACTGAATAGCCTTCAGGAACATTTAACACTTCCTTTACCAAAGCCATTGCTTCGTCCATAACTGGTTGGAAATCCTTTGAACGGTGGCTGATTTCAGAAAGTGAAAGACCAATACCGTTGAAATCTAAGATAGCACTTGCTGTTTTTTCAATTACTTCACGTGGAAGAATGCATGGACCAGCACCAAAATTGTACTTCTTCATGATGATATTAATTTTTTAGTTGAACTTATTTATTATTATATTATTATTTTTTCTAAGGGGTGTATAGGTTTAGTTATACGTCTGCGAAATTAAAGAAATTATTTGATATAGGCAAATATTTAAGCATATTTTCACATTATATTTTATTGTGCAATCATTCTTTTTTGCTCGCAAATTGCAAATTACACAACATTATAACACTGCTGCTACCGAACCTCTTCCACAACGGTACTAATCCCCTTTATTTTCTCACCTTTCGTCATTTTCAGAATTTGAGATATTTTTGTGCGGGGAACGGCAACATAAGTAAAGCGTGGCATTACATCTATTCTGCCTATATCGGTTTGCTTTAACCCTGCCTTCTTGCACAAAAAGCCGACTATATCACCTTTCGACATTTTGTCTTTCTTGCCCTTACCTATATATAATGTAGTCATACGGGCAGGCTTTACAGCGGGTAACGTTGCTGGAAGTTCCATTGTTTCCACTTCCTGTTCTACGTATTCGGGAAGTTGTTCCTCTGGTCCAAGTACGAAGAATGCATTACCTTGCTTGTCCCAACGGGCAGTTCTACCTACCCTGTGTACGTATTCGTCTTCGTTTTCGGGCAGATGGTAATGAATAATATTGTCTACATCAGGAATGTCCAAGCCTCTTGCTCCCAAGTTCGTGCTTACAAATATATTGGCCGAACCATTCGAAAAGCGATACAACATAACTTCGCGTTCTTTCTGTTCTAATCCTCCGTGGAACATGGAAACAGCGAAACCTTCTTCTTTTAAGTAGGTAGCGGTGCGAATAACGGCATCTCGGTAATTCAAGAAAACAATGCTGCTTTCATCGCCTAAGTACTTTAACAGGTTGGAAAGCGTTTCCAACTTGTCCTTCTCTGCACTACGAACGATGCGTAGTTGAACACGATTGGGGACTTTTTCTTCTTCGTCTCGGTAGTCTACGCGTATGTTTCGCCCCATATTCACGAACTTCGGAATAGATTCAGCTTCGGTTGCTGAAAGTAATATGCGGCGTTCTACTGCTGGCAACTTTCCAACAATTTCCTGCATTTCATCTTGGAAACCCATTTCCAAGCACTTATCGAACTCGTCGATAATGAGCCATTGAATGTTTTCCGCCATTAAGTTTCCTTTGTCAAGGTGGTCGTTCAATCTCCCCGGAGTGGCAAAAAGGATTTGTGGTTTTACGTTGCGCATTTCCCGATGTTCGTCCATTGTCGGTCTGCCACCATAAAGTGCCATTGCTCTTAACCCCGCCTTAATATCTTGAATTACATTCGCCGACTGCTTAGCTAATTCTCTTCCTGGTACCAAAACGACTGCTTGCACTTCGTCTTTTGTTGAATCTAACAGCTGTATCAAAGGAAATAGATAGGCGTACGTCTTTCCTGAACCCGTTGGCGACAACACTATCACATCTTTATTAGAACGCAAGATAGCTTCTGAAGTAGCTTCCTGCATTGAGTTCAGTTCTATTCCTAACTTTTCTATTATTTTATTTATTTTCATTCCGTAGTCTATCTATTTCATCAAATTCTTTTCCCATATTCAGATTCAGATAAATTGTATATAGCGGTGCTAACCATTTATCTCGTGCCTTCGGTGCTAATTTCTTGTACTGCTCAAGATAAGGCATTGCCGTTTCATACAGTTTGCTTATCTTTGCCCTTTTAGAACGGTTTTGTTGCATTTTAGCCAACTCGATGGCTTGGTCGAAATAAGCTAACCCAATGTTACAATAGGCATCGGCAAACTTGTCGTTTTCTTTTATAAGTTGTAGGCAGATGTCTATACATTCTTTATAACGACCCAAGTTCAGCAATGCAGTACTCTTCGTAAAACGGAATAACACGCTGGTGGAATCTGCCTCTAAAGCTTTGTCTGTGATGCGGAGTGCCATTTCGTTATCGCCCTTTTTGACATAGTATTCTACCAAACGAGGGAAGAAAAACGCAAAGTTAGGGTATTCCTTAAAGCCTTCTTGCAAGGCTTTTAAATACTTTACTGTGTCTTTCTGCACTAAATAAGCATCGGCTTCATACTGTCTTACAAAGTTCAACATTGATGTATCACGCTCAGCTAAACGCAGATGGCGCATTGTTTTCTCCGTATCTTTCAGTTTATAGCCACAATACATCGCCCAATAGGCTGCATGTGGCATCAATACATCTTTGTGTTCGTAGTCGTAACCGACAAAAAGCGATTGCTTATCGCTCTTTATATAATTGTCGAAATAGTCGTAAGCGGTGTTGTAATCCTTTGTATGAATAAAGTATGTACCGCCATTAAACAAGTTCGGACGAATGGAATTAAGCAGCTGTGCATGGCGTGCTCTATACTTTGGACGTATTGGAGTTGGTGTATACAGGCGGGCATCAATAGAATCGAAGCTCGCCATTGTTTCGTACATTCGCTTTGTAACAGAGAAGAAGGCTGCCGTATCGTACTTTTGCTTTAAGTACAACTTCTCGTTTCCTTGCTCGTATTGCTTTATCAGAACATCGCAGAGTACTATCCAAATCTTTGTATTCGTGCGATTGGTAAAGTCTTCCAGCAATGTCCGCATCGATTTTTCTGCTTTATTTAATTCCTTACCAGCCTTCAGCAAATCACGTGCTGTTGCTATTTGCTTCTTCTGTGCAAATACCAACAACGGACAAAACATCAGTATGTATAATAGTGTTTTCTTCAAATTATTCCGTTTCACTTCTTAAATTTATTCGTCAATGCTTCTAATTCTTGTGCTTTTATCTTATCGCCAAGTAAGGTATAAGCCATATACAATGGGTTCACCCAGTCCACTTTGTTGCGCCGTGGGTCTTTGGCTCTCACACGTTCAAGATAGTTTCGTGCGTCAGCAAAATATACCATATAGTCGTTTTCCGATATAAGCTCTCCTTGTTGCTGTTTCTCCAACACTTCGTTTCTTATTTCCAATCCTCGCATATTTAAGCAAACACCTATATTAAAAGCCACTGGGATAAGGTTAGGGGAAAGTTCATCAGCCAGTTTGTATGCCTCAATGGCTTCGTCCCATCTGCCTGCTTGCATAGCTATTTCGCCTTTCAATATCCAAGGAACAGCCGATTTGGAGTCGTTTACAAGCTGCTGGTCAATAAAGCTCTCTATATTAAAGCGTGCTGTAGAGTGCTGGTAGAACTTCATTAACCACGAGAAATATTTGGAATTAGTGGGTTCTGTTTCGTATAACTTTGCCAATACGGCAAGATATTGCAATGAGTCTTCAGCATTTTTCATTTGTTCGCCCATGCATTCGGCTTTCACTTCCACCGATGCTTGCGCCGTTTCTTCATATTGCATAGCTAAGTCGGCATATTTTTCTGCCATTCTGAAGTTTCTCGATTTCAAGTAGTCGTAAGCCAAATAGTATGCCGCTATACCACTTTCGTCGGGTATATCAATCACCATTGGGTTATTTCTTGCGGTTAAATAAAGTTCTAAAGCCTTCTGCCCTTCTACTTTTGTGTAGCTGTTCTTTAGCAAAAACTGTCCTGCATCTATCAGCATCGGGTACAATGTTGTTACACGCAACATATTTTGTTCGCCAAACTCAGTCTTCATCTTTCCTTTACGATTAGGCATTCGGTCGTATTCTTCGCATTTCAGCGAATATGTTATGCCGTCTACCACAGCGCGATAGACAGTGAGCGAATCCCTATTCGTATTTGTTTGTACTCGATTGTAAGCGGCTTCAGCCTGTTTATTCAGTTTTGCTGCATTTGCTTTATTGTCTTGCGCCTGTACCGACAGAAAACAAAAAGATAGAAATGAGATAAATGCTATTAACTTCTTCATAAGCCTACATAATAGTTGTATGTCCTATTCTCTACCATTGGGGCTTATTGACAAAGTATTTTAAATGAAAAATGAAACAATGTCGGAATAGGATTTATAAAAGAGTTTCCCCTTTTTGGGTATGCAAGCACACCAAAAAAGGGGAACGATATGATATTATTCTTCATAACCTGCGTCAGCAGCGAGTGCTTTTGTTTCAGGTGCCTGAGGACCCTTAACGAAATAATAGCTTCCGTAAAGAGGATATGCCCACAAGTTCTTGTTCTGCTTTGTAGTGTCAAGTTCTTTAGCTTTTTCCAAGTAAGAAATAGCTTCGTTGTAAACAACATTGAATTGTGCACGTGCTTCCTTGGTCAAGTTCTTCACTGCCATTACACGTTCCTGCGCCTTGTAGAAGAGGCATTGACCGATTGATGCGTTGATAGCGATTTGTGCGCTTTCATCGCTTGCCAATGGCAAAGCCTTCTTCAATGCTGCAACAGCACCGTCGTAGTTCTTCTTAACACTTTCAAACTGACCTTTTAATACAAGCGCGCTATAGCTGTTAGGGTCTTTAGCAAGGTGATTGTCAATAATCTGCATAGCCTTGTCGTTCATACGAAGTGCGTTGTAAGTAGAAGCCAATGTTGAAAGAACTGCCTCGTTTGATGGGTCTTGCGCATAGATAGACTCAAGTTTCTCTGCGTATGCAATAGAGTCCTGACGGCTCTTTAATTGTGAACCAATAATGGCAAGTTTCAAGTTTTGTGCTTCCTTAGCACGTTCTTGGTTCTTCAATGCGTACTCTACATACTTCTCTGCCTTTGCAAAGTCGTTGTTTTGGTAAGCATAAATCGTTGCAAAGTAAGCTATTTCAGTCAAGTTCTGGTCTTGTTCCTTGAACTTGATAAATTCAGGATAGTCTGCTGATTCAACATACTCTGCCAAATACTTGTATGCCATCTTCTCGTCCTTACCTTGGAAATAGATACCAGCATTGATAAGTGTTGGACGGAGTTTGTAAACCTGTTCTACCAAACCAGAGAATTTAGGCTTTACCTTGCCCTTTTGATTTGGCAGATTGTCGTACTTAATGGCTTCAATACCAGAGTCGAAAGCCGCACCTGCCGCCATATAGAGTCCTTTTTCGTCTACTGGTCGGTTGCCTTCTTTGCCCATTTGCTTCTGAGTCTCATTCTCCAACTGAATACCTTGCTCGTAGTTTACTTTCTTCATAGCCAATTCGTAAAGACGGTTGTAAGCCTTAGCCTTTTCGTCGTTACCTGCGAGTTGGTCTAGAGTAGATTGCAAAAGATTAGCAGCTTCAGCATAGTTCTGAGCCTTCATAATTGCTTTCAATGGTTCGCTGTCGCCAGCAAAAGCAGCCGATGTTCCTATTAACATCATCACTGCCATGATTAATTTTTTCATATTAGTTTATAATTTAAAGATTAATACTCGTTATTAAGCTCTCTCTATTCAATATATACGATTTTCCAATAACGTTTAAACTTATCACTTTATTTTATTCAAAATCTACCGATGGTGCTGCCGTTTCCGTGCTTTCATCGTCTGCGGTGCCATTGTTGGCTTTGTCTTCGCTGCCTCCTGCAAGTCCGTTCTTGAAGTCTTCGTTTGCTTTGTTCCACTGCGAACGACTTTCTTCTTCCACTTGTTCTTCCATTTCGGCACTCATAACTTTGCACACCGATGCTATCACATCGTTTTTCTTTGCAAGGTTGATAAGACGAACACCTTGTGTAGCACGTCCCATAACACGGCATTCAGCTACTGAAAGACGGATAACGATTCCACTCTGATTGATAATCATAAGGTCGTTTTCATCGGTTACATTCTTTATTGCAACTAATTTTCCTGTCTTTTCGGTTATGTTCAGAGTCTTCACGCCCTTACCGCCACGGTTTGTAAGTCGGTAGTCTTCAACACCTGAACGTTTTCCGTAGCCTTCTTCCGATACCACCATCACCGTTTCGGTTTCAGCATCGTTTACTACAATCATACCTACCACAGCATCGTCGCCGTCCTCGTCGAGGCGCATACCACGCACACCCGTAGACACACGTCCCATTGTGCGTACTGCCTCTTCGTTGAAGCGACACGCACGACCGTTGCGGTTGGCTATGATGAGTTCGTTATGACCGTTTGTCAAGCGTACATTTACCACCTCGTCGCCTTCGTTTATGTTGATGGCTATCACGCCATTGGTACGTGGACGTGAGTAGTGGCGCAGCGATGTCTTCTTCACCAAACCGCATTTTGTAGCGAATACTACATAGTGTGAGTCGAGGAATTCCTCATCGTCTAAGCCTTTTATACGCAAGAATGCGTTTACGCTATCGTCTGGGTCGAGTGCCAACATATTCTGAATGGCACGTCCTTTCGATGTCTTGTCACCTTCAGGAATGTCGTAACACTTCATCCAGAAGCAACGTCCTTTCTTCGTAAAGAACAACATTGTCTGGTGCATGGTTGCTGGATAGATGAATTCCGTGAAGTCCTTATCTCTTGTGCGCGCACCTTTCGAGCCTACGCCACCACGTGCTTGCTCCTTAAAGTCGGCAAGCGGTGTACGCTTAATGTAGCCAAGGTGGCTGATGGTGATAACTACTGGGTCGTTAGGATAGAAGTCTTCGGCATTGAACTCGTGTTCGTCTGGAATGATTTCGGTACGACGAGCATCACCATACTTCTCTTTCACTTCTTGGAGTTCTTCCTTCATCACTTCCTTGCAACGTTCTGGGTTATCGAGAATTTCCTGCAAGTTCTTTATCGTCTGCATCAATTCGTCGTATTCAGCGTGCAACTGGTCCATACGCAAACCTGTGAGTTGCGACAGGCGCATATCTACAATTGCCTTCGATTGCAGTTCGTCTAACTCGAAACGCTTCTCCAAGTTGGTTTGTGCTTCTGCTGGAGTTTGACTTGCACGAATGATGTGCACCACTTCGTCAATATTGTCGCAGGCTATAATCAAGCCTTCCAAGATGTGGGCACGCTCTTTTGCCTTGTTCAACTCGAACTTTGTACGACGAATGGTTACGTCGTGGCGGTGCTCTACAAAGTATTTCACACACTCTTGCAAGCTCAACAAGCGTGGACGACCGTTTACAAGTGCAATGCAGTTTACAGAGAACGAGCTTTGCAATGCAGTCATCTTGAACAACTTGTTCAAAATAATGTTGGCATTGGCATCGCGTTTTACGTCTACTACGATGCGCATACCTTGCCTACCTGTTTCGTCGTTCACGTTTGAAATACCTTCCAACTTGCCTTCTTTCACCAAGTCGGCAATGTATTCAATCAGTTGCTGCTTGTTTACACCGTATGGAATTTCGGTTACAACAATCTTATCGTGCTGGTCGTCGCTTTCTATTTCAGCCTTTGCGCGCATCACCACGCGTCCCTTACCTGTTTCGTAAGCGTCTTTTACGCCTTGTAAACCGTAGATATAAGCACCTGTTGGGAAGTCTGGAGCAGGTATATACTGCATCAACTCATCGACAGTAATGTCGGGATTGTCGATGTAGGCGCAACAACCGTCTATCACTTCGTTTAGGTTGTGTGTAGGAATGTTTGTCGCCATACCCACGGCAATACCGTTGCCGCCATTTACAAGCAGGTTCGGAATTTTGGTTGGCATCACGGCGGGTTCCTTCAACGTGTCGTCGAAGTTGTTCACCATGTCTACCGTGTCTTTCTCAATGTCGTCCATTACGTGCTCGCCCATCTTTGCCAAGCGGCACTCTGTGTAACGCATAGCTGCTGGTGAGTCGCCATCGACAGAGCCAAAGTTACCTTGTCCGTCCACAAGTTTGTAGCGCATATTCCACTCCTGTCCCATGCGCACCAGTGCGCCGTACACAGAAGAGTCGCCGTGTGGGTGATATTTACCAAGCACTTCGCCAACGACACGTGCACATTTCTTGTAAGGTTGATTACTAAAGTTACCAATGCCGCGCATACCGTAGAGGATACGGCGGTGCACTGGTTTAAAACCATCGCGTACATCTGGAAGCGCACGAGCCACAATCACCGACATAGAATAGTCGATGTAAGAGCTTTTCATCTCTTCCTCAATGTTTATTTTTAAAATACGGTCCTGGTCTATTGTCTGATTTTCGTCCATTATATATATGTATTTTTATTTTCTGTCGTAGTAGCTTTCTGCAAACCCTTACATTTCAAACGAAAATCGCCGTAAATGGCATTTATTTTCGTTTTAAGGGCTTTTAGTAGCTATTTCAAGCTGTAAAAGTACGAAATAAAAACGACATACAAACCCTTAAAAGCGAAAAAAACAGTATTTTAAGGATTGTTATAGGTGATGTAGGCGTTTATAGTGGTGCAACGAAACAAGCGGACAGCGCAAGAATGTATGGGCAGAAGGTACAATATAAGGCGTAGATTATTTGTTACTGATAAAGTAAGCTCGGCATAAAAAAGTAGGTCAAGCAGGCAATCTTACAGATGTTTTTAAGCAAGCCCTCTAATGAGAGAGTGAGAGGATTTTGGCTTAACTTTGTAAAGGTAATTCTGTTAAAAAGTGATAACTGCGCTTTGGCATTGCGAAAGTGGCTCTTTTGCAACGCAAAACCTACGCTTTTACCGTGCAAAACAGCCGCTTTTGGAATGCAAAACAATAGGTTTTGTAATGCGTTGATACATAGTAAGTTATCTAATAGTTACGTTTGTGAAAAATATTTACACTTTATTATCTTCTTTTCGCTCATAAAACACCCCTCATTCCTAATACCAGCATTCAAAAAAGGGCAGTTACAAAAAGTACTGCCCTTGATGAGTTAGCAAAAGAGGGTTGCTCTTTCGCTCAATTTCTATCGAATTATTTCGTTGCTTTATTGTGTTAATCGCATTGGAAAATGTCCCTTGTGTAGACCTTTTCTCTTACGTCGTCCAATGCGCTATCGTATCGGTTGGCAATGATTTCGTCGCATTCCGTCTTGAATTTCTGCAAGTCGTTCACCACCAAACTGCCAAAGAAGGTTGTTCCATTTTCGAGTGTTGGCTCGTAAATAAGCACCTTTGCACCTTTCGCCTTTATGCGCTTCATAACTCCTTGGATAGAACTTTGACGGAAATTATCGCTGTTCGACTTCATCGTCAATCGGTAGACGCCTATCACGCATTCCTTTTCTACCGTCGGATTGTAGTTCCCTTGTTCGTTATAATCGTAATATCCAGCCTTGTTCAACACTTGGTCGGCAATGAAGTCCTTGCGTGTACGGTTGCTTTCCACGATGGCTTGAATCAGGTTTTCAGGCACATTTGAATAGTTTGCCAACAGTTGCTTCGTGTCTTTTGGCAAGCAATAGCCACCATAACCGAACGATGGATTGTTGTAGAACGAGCCAATGCGTGGGTCGAGGCATACACCTTGTATTATGTTGGCTGTGTTTAAGCCTTTCACTTCTGCGTATGTGTCGAGTTCGTTGAAGTAGCTTACACGCAAAGCCAAGTAGGTGTTGGCAAACAATTTCACGGCTTCGGCTTCGGTCAATCCCATAAAAAGCGTTGGAATATCCTCTTTTATGGCACCCTCTTTCAAGAGTTCGGCAAACTCGTGTGCTGCTTTGTCCAACCGTTCGTCGTTCTCTGGGCGTGCAACAATAATGCGACTGGGATATAGATTATCGTACAGTGCCTTGCTTTCGCGCAGAAATTCGGGTGCAAAAATAATGTTTTCGCAGTTGTATTTCTGTCTTACGCTCTCGGTGTAACCTACTGGAATGGTCGATTTTATAATCATAATAGCGTTAGAGTTTACGCGTATTACTTGTTCAATCACCTCTTCAACGTGTGTCGTATCAAAGTAGTTGCGCACTGGGTCGTAGTTCGTTGGCGTGGCAATCACGACGAAATCGGCATCACGATAAGCTGCTTCCCCGTCTAAGGTAGCCGTAAGGTGCAACTCTTTTTCTGCTAAATATTGCTCAATGTAGTCGTCCTGAATAGGCGATTGCTTATTATTAATAAGGTCTACCTTCTCTTTTATAACGTCTACTGCCACCACGTTTTGATGCTGGCTCAGCAGTGTTGCAATGCTTAAGCCTACATATCCTGTTCCGGCAACTGCTATTTTATATTTCTTTTCCATACGAAGCGTTTTTTCAAATTCCTTGCAAAGATAACCATTTTCTCACAAATGCGTGCCCTTAATATTAAAAGGTAGGCCATTGGAAGAACGGTTGTAGGCCGTCATACTTATTCCACTTTCTTGTCCAAGTCGCTCGTTCGCTTTAAGAAACCTGCCACAATGAATGGTAAAACATTTACGATGGCAACGATAACGAAGAAGCGTTGATAACCCAAATATTCTTGTAGAATGCCTGTAAACCAGCCTGACGCCATTAGCGAAAAGGCTGCTGCTGCACTTGCCAAGGAGAATCGGAAGATGGAATATTTGCCTTGTGAACAATAAAGAAGCACATATATATAAGGTATAATGCCAAAACCAAAGCCAAATTGCTCTATAGCCACGCATATATTGATAATGGAAAGCGTGGAAACAAAGTTGTAGCTAAGGTAGATATACAGCATCTTGGGCAATGTAATGGCGCACACCATAAGCCAAAGGTTGCTCCACAGTCCTCGCTTTTCTATGGCATAGCGACCTAAAAGGCTGCCTCCAATAGCAGCAAAGGCACCCACCGAGCCTTGCGCAAGCCCTAATTCTTGTGGCGAAAGGCTCAATCCGCCATTGCTTCCAGGGTCGATTAAGAACAAGGGAGCTATACGGAAGAACATTCCTTCGGGTATTAAGAACAGCAACAGAAACGAAAGTAACGCCACATAGTTGGGCAATTGCATAAAGGTAGTTTTGGTTTCCAACCACCATCGCCTTGTCAGTCCGCTGCGAATGGGTATCGACGGTTTGTCTTGGGGGCGTGGCAACACGATTGTATGATAGATAAAGAGCAGCAAGAAGGTTATCGCCAAGAAGTAAAAGGTAGTTACCCACGACTTTTCAACGACTCTGTTCAACACCTCTAAGTTGCCTGCCAGCATCAGCGGAATACCCATTCCTACCACAACCGCCATCAGTAAGAATACGGAATGTACACTGCTGAGGCTTGGTAGCTTACGCGACATACTGAGTTTATAGAATCTTGCTACTGCCACATCGTGTATTACGGCGGCACACGCTGTTGTAAAGATGAACAGCATAGACGCTATTTCCCAATAAGGAGTGGTAATCGACTGTGAGATACCGAACATCGAAACTGCCATCAGCAGTTCCATTGCCAACACCCAAAGCCGTTTTGTGGCATAGCCTGTAACGAATCTGCCTAACAGCGGACGCATAATGAAAGGAACGAAAGCCCACGATGTAATCAGCGTAATGGTGCTATTCGACTGTCCCATACGATTGAAGAACACCAACGAAACAAGAAACACAATGACATAGGGCAACCCTCGTGTGAAATAAACGGTGGGTAGCCATAGCCAAACCTTTGTGTTTGTCTGCTCGTTCGTATTCATTTCGGTTCTTTCAGCTTTTATCTTGTCTTATTGGTGAAGCACTATTAATAGGCTTTTGTTATTTCCGCACCTTTATAATAGTGCAGTAATATTTCTTCGTACCGATAGCCTTGCTTGCCCATCATAGCAGCACCGATTTGGCAAAGTCCTACGCCGTGTCCCCAGCCAGCCCCTTTTATGATGAATTTCTGTGGTACACCGTCTTTTATATCTGCCTTTTCAACGATGAATGCCGAACTGTATAGATGGCTTTTGCTAAGTGCACGCCTTATTTCAAGCTCTTTTCCAATGATGAGGGTGCGCTCTTTGCCTACTATTTTCAGTCGGTAAATGCGTCCGCTCTTGCCTCTTGATAGTGGAACAAGGTCGATAATATCGCCAAACTGCACTTCTAACTTCTCCTCTAAGAGTTGTTTTACCTCCGCTTGCGAGTAGGTTTGGCTCCACCGATAGAAGTCTGTTGTCTCTTGGTCGAAGTCGTTCAGCACCTGCGACAGCACCTTTTGGTCGGTCGTATTGCAGAAAGCATCGGGCGATGATAGTATCCACTGATACGCAACTGCCTCGTCGGTGAGGTCGGGTAGGGGTGTTGAGTCGGGCAAAGTGTCGGGCAGAGCTTGCAGATAAGGCTTTTTAATGTTCTCCCAACAATATTGAAACTCTTCGACAGCACCACCACAGCACTTGCTGTATCGCGCATCGCAAATCTCTCCGTGGCTTGTCAGTATCTCTCCTGCTGTCTGTTGAATGGCTTCCACAACGTGTTTGTTGGCGGCTTTCGTTATGCCTTGGTAACGCTGACAATGGTCGTCGGCACACACGTCAAACCGTTTGTGGTCTTCGCGGTCGTACCAACGCACAATCTCCTCATTGGTTTTGAAGAACGAGGGTTGTTTTTCAACGTTGTTGTTTTCTGCTTTTCGCTGTTCCATTTGTGCCAAAAGCCAACTGCGCGATATAACAGCGTGGGCTTTTAGTAGTTCCAACGATGAAGTTGCACGCATTTCCGAAGAGATAACACTGGTAAGATAAGTCTCAACAGGCAGCTCGTTGATGGCGCAGATATTGTTGTCTTCCACTATGAAACGCAACTTTCCCAAGAATGTTTGTGCCTCTTTTCGCTCCCAATGGAAGTTTACTCCGATGGTAACATCTTCGAGTGTGAACGACGATTGAGCATCGGTTGGCTCGAAAAGCAGTTCATCGTAGAATGCGTTTTCCCACAGAATACGACCTTCTGACAGTTCTACAACCTGCTTTCCACATCGCTGTGAGCCACAAACGGTATAGGGCGCATTGAGCGAAAAACACAGTTTGCTTGCGCTCACGATACCTACCGAAACGATTGGCTCTTCTTTTCTGTTGCTCGTTTCCATTCTTTTCTTGTTGTTATATCCCTTTGTTTCTTATCTTTTCGGTTACTTCCTGCATTGTTTCGGTGGGAAGAACAACTTCTTTCATCACCTCCATTAGCAGTCTTTCGTCTATTCGTTCAAAGTCGGTTTGGCGTGGAAGAATGAGCAAGCCACCCATATCCAATGCACCAGGACTAATCAGATACTGCTCGTCGCCCTCCTTTGAATAGCAATCAGGGCGGTGTTTGCGACGTGGAAAGACAACAGACACCGTGTCTAACCCCTCTTTCCACACGACGATGTTCATCATTGGTTCTGCCTCATCAGCCTGTTGAGGCAGCGAATTGTACACAATGCCGAACAGTCGTGCATCGTTTTCAACGCTACGGCTCTTGATTGCAATGGCAGGATAGGCGAAATCGACAATTTCAAAGATGCCCTCCGCCTCGTTGATGCTTAATAACGGCTGTGCAGTAGCATCGAGCTTGCTCCACATTTCCTGCACGGGCAGCATACCACTCGTGCCTCCTTGGAAGTGAAGATGGTCGGGTGCGCTTGCGCCACATTTAGGACCGTTATAGAAGAACATAAGTTTTGGATACTTGTCGCTGAGTTTGTGCAAGTCGGCGTAATGTTCTTGTATAAGCTGCAACTGGTGTTGGCGTGCCGCAATGGTGAAATGGACGGGCAGAATAGGGAAGGGATTCACCAGAATGTCGAACGTTTCACCGAACGAAACGCTGGTCTGAACCTTCGGACGGTTATCCTTGCAAAGGAAACAAGGGCGTTTTGCAATGGTTGCCTTGTCTGTTTTAGCCCCTGCACTCACTATTCTTGCAGGGTTGAACTGCACCTTTAAGCCATTGTCGAATTGCTTTGTCCTCACCAATTGTAAATCACTGAACCGCTGTTTGGCGTCTTCCCACTGGTTCAGTTGGCTGTAAAAAAAGGCTCTAAACTCTTTGCGCCCTCCTCGTCGCCTTGTTTGTTGAGTTGCTGACGCGCTGTCAGTTCTATCGTTCGTAAGCGGTCTTTATACAAGTTGTTGGCATTGATGCGGTCAATGCTTAACGCTGCATCGCTGTTTCCGCCCCAACGACGGCATAGATAAAGCTCTTCGTAAATGCGTCCGATGCGGAACTGGCGACTGAAAGCCAACCCCATGGCATAGTCTTCGCCGTAACTGGTGTTCGGGAACTGCACTTCGCGCGCCAGAGGTGTGTAGAACGCACGCGGTGCACCTAAGCCGTTGATGCGAAGCGCATTGTTGCAGCCGTTGTCTTCCGTCCATTCTGCGTGGTCAATCAGTCCTGGCGGAAGTGTGTTAAGGTCGAAATCGCACATACGGTACGAGCCTATTATCATTGCTGCCTGCTGTTCGTGGAAAGCGTCTACAATCTTTTGCAAGGTCTGTTCTGAAGAGTAGAGGTCGTCGCTGTCCAATTGTACGGCGAACCTACCGCAATGTTCGCTGTTCACGGCATAGTTCCAACAGCCGCCAATACCAAGGTCGGTGCGGTTGGGAACAAGGTGTTCCAACCTGTCATCGGTCTTTGCAATGTCCGAAAGTATAGCTGTCGTCTTGTCAGATGAATGATTGTTTACAACAATAACATTGTATTTGAAATCTGTTTTCTGTGCCAATGCCGATGTAACAGCGTCGCGAATGGTCTTTTCACGATTGAAAACGGGGATTATGACAGATGCTTCAACGCTGAAGTCGCCGCTTGTAAAGTCGGGTTGTCTGTATTTCTTGGTGTCCACCAATCCACCTATGGTGCGCAAATGTGCTGTTGCAGCACGTTCCATTTCTATCTGTACCTCACGATTGCGAGGGTTTACGTAGTCGAATTGCTTCTCTCCGCTTCGGCGCAGGTCGTCTTCTTCCTCTGTATAAAGGTATTCGTCCAAGTGGAATATCTTACCTTTTCTACTTAGATACAAGCGTAAATCGTACCAGCCAGCAAACTTATAGTCAGTCTTTTCTGCCTGTTCAGCGTATGTACGGAGCAACTTTGCATCAATGAGAACCAACGAACCGAAGTCGAAATCGTCGCGAATGCTGCCTGCTTGGTAGTCGATGACAGGGTGGCGCATCACTTTTCCTGCCTCAACAGAATAGTGGTCGGCATACACTAAGGCTGCTTTCGTGTCGGCAGCTACACGCACAAGTCGTGTTAAAGCGTGGTAGCCCAAAGTTATGGGCGAAGTTTTCATATAGAAAAGCACGTAGTCGGCAGTAGCATTTTGTGCTATTTTCAACATTGTTTCCGTAGAAAGAGTGTTTCCAACTTGTATGTAGCCAATGCTTTCAGCCGTTTTTTCGTTAACGTTCGTACTGTCGGAAGTGAGCATAAAAACTTTTGCCACTTCGTTTTCGTTTATGAATTGCGTTGCATATTGTTGTGCTTGCTGTGCGTTTTCGCAAGGAACAAAGCAATCTATTTTATTCTTTATATCCATTAGGTTGGTTGTTTTCGGGTAAGATAATCTTATGCAAAGATAACGAAAAGGAGTGAGAAAGACGAAAGAAACGGTTAAAATTCTGTTGAATATCGGCACAAATAAAATGTAGTAGGAGGATTATGGCTGTTAGCTGAAATTCTTTTTACCTTCTATAAACTTAGGTCTGAACTTCCTGATGTGGAGGTTCAGACCTATATAATATAAGGAGGAAAAAGATAGTAAAGGTGTAAATATTTTTCACACGAGTATCTATTGTGTAACTAACTGTACATCAATGCGTTGTAAAACCTATTGTTTTGCATTCCAAAAGCGGCTGTTTTGCACGGTAAAAGCGTAGGTTTTGCGTTGCAAAAGAGCCGCTTTCGCAACGTCAAAGCGCAGTTATCACTTTTTAAGAGAATTATCTTTACAAAATCAAAGCTATTTCCGATTGTAACAATCGCAATCGGCTTGGTGGTCGTTTATGATGCCTATGGCTTGCAGGTAGCTGTAAATAATGACTGAACCAACATACTTAAAGCCACGTTTTTTCAAGTTTTTAGCGACCTTGTCGCTCAATGCGTTGCGGGTGCAGAGGCGTTTTTGGTGAGAGGGATAGACCATTGTCTTTCCTTTCGAGAACTGCCAGATGTACTTGTCGAACGAGCCAAACTCTTCTATAACGCGAAGAAAGGCCTGCGCATTGGCAATCATTGCTTCTATTTTGCGTTGGCTTTTCAGCATATTCTCGGTGTTAAGAATGTGCTGAACATCGTCAGCGGTGAAGCGAGCCACCTGCTTGAAGTCGAAATTGGCAAAGCAAAGACAGAATGTTTCTTGTTTTTTCAGCATCAGCAACCACGACAGTCCGCACGACATACATTCCATTACAAGATACATAAAGAGCGTTTTGTCGTCGTGAACGGGTACGCCCCAACGTTCGTCGTGGTATTTTTGAAGTAATGGGTGTGTATCAGCCCAAGCGCATCGTGCCATATTTTATAAGATGTTTTATTGTTGAATGCTCGACAAATACGCACTTGCCATTTCGGCGCAACGCTCTCCGTCGATACCAGCACTGACGATTCCACCTGCATATCCTGCACCTTCTCCACAAGGGAACAAGCCTTGAAGGCGCACGTGCATGAACGTTTCGCGGTCGCGGAGAATGCGTACGGGCGAACTGGTGCGTGTTTCCGTGGCTATCATTACAGCCTCGTTGGTAAGGAAACCGTGTGCTTGCTTGCCGAAATTCTTGAATGCTTGTTGCAGGCGAGTGGTGATATTGTCGGGCAACCAGAAGTGTAACGGACTGGAAATGAGTCCCGGTGCATAGCTCGAAGCAGGCAAGTCGTACGACAAACGCTTGTTCACAAAGTCTGCCATACGCTGTGCGGGGGCGGTTTGGCGCATATTGCCTTGTTGCCAAGTGTCTTTTTCCAACTGTTCTTGAAAGTGCATCATACGCAATAAGTTGTCTCCCTTGATGTCTTCAGGATTGATTTGAACCACCATTCCTGCGTTCGACCACTTCGTTCCGCGGTTGGCTGGGCTCATTCCGTTGGTTACAATCTGTTGCGGTCCTGTTGCTGACGGAATGACGAAACCACCTGGACACATGCAGAAAGAATAGACACCACGCCCTTCTACCTGCGTTACAAAAGCGTATTCGGCTGCTGGGAGGTATTTTCCACGACCGTTTTTGTTGTGGTATTGTATCTGGTCGATGAGTTCCGCAGGGTGTTCCAAACGCACACCGACGGCAATTCCCTTCGCCTCCATTTCGATATTTGCCTCTTGGCAGTGCTGATAAACATCGCGCGCCGAGTGCCCTGTGGCAAGAATAACGGCTCCCTTGAATGTCTTTTCCTGTTGTCCGCCGCCGTAAGTAGACATGGCTTTCACGCCAACAACCTTGTTGCCATCGGTTTCCAACGCCACCATTTTTGTTTGGAAATGCACTTCTCCGCCACAAGCGAGAATGGTATTGCGCATATTTTCAATAACTTTGGGCAGCTTGTCGGTACCGATGTGCGGGTGAGCATCGGCAAGAATGCTTGTAGATGCGCCGTGTTGGCAGAACACGTTGAGTATTTTCTCCACCGAACCACGCTTCTTGCTGCGTGTGTAAAGCTTGCCATCGGAGTAAGCTCCTGCACCTCCTTCGCCGAAACAGTAGTTCGATTCAGGGTCTACGGTATGGGTACGAGATATTTGTGCAAGGTCTTTTTTGCGCTCGCGCACATCTTTTCCACGTTCAAGAACAATGGGGCGTAAACCTAATTCCACCAATCTTAAGGCAGCAAACAGTCCGCCTGGCCCTGCTCCGACAACGATGACACGAGGCGCGTGGCTCACATCGGGGTACTCTGTCTTCACAAAAGCATCATCGTGTGGCACTTCGTTGATGTAGACCCTTACTTTCAGGTTCACAAAAATATCACGGTGGCGAGCATCGATAGAGCGTTTCAGTGTGCGCACGTGGTTGATGGTGCGTGCGTCAATGCCTTTGTCTTTCGCTATAAACGCTTTTATATTCTTTTCGTTATATGCCACTTGGGGCATCACACGTATTTGATATTCTTGTATCATAATTCAGTTGGGGTTGGTTTTGTTGGGGTGTCGTTGCTTGACTTGTCGGTTATCAGTACACGCGAGGACCAAAAATGGCAGTTCCTACTCTAATCATCGTGCTGCGACAGTCTATTGCTATCTCGTAATCGCTGCTCATTCCCCACGACCGTTCCTTAAATTCGGGGTCGTCGGCAAAGTACTTTGCTTTCACTTCATCGAAGAAATCGGCAGCTTGGGTCATTTCTTTTCTGATTTGTTCGGTATCGTCTGTGTTCGATGCCATCATCATTAAGCCCGATACATGCACGTGTTTTAGCTCGCGCCACTCGCCTTCTTCCAATAGATTACGGCAGTCGTCAAGGCTGAATCCATACTTGGAAACCTCTTCGGCGATGTGCAATTCCAACAATACATTGATGATACGGTCGTGCTTTGCTGCCTGTTTGTTGATTTCTTTCAGCAGTTTCATTGAGTCCACTGCCTCAATCATAGAGATGTAAGGAGCAATGTACTTCACCTTGTTGGTCTGCAAATGCCCTATGAAGTGCCATTCAATGTCTGTTGGCAGCGTCTTTGCTTTGGCAGAAAGCTCCTGTTCGTGGCTCTCGCCAAATACACGTTGCCCCTCGTTGTAGGCAGCTTCGATGTATTCGTTAGGGTGAAACTTGCTGATGGCAATCAAGCGAACGCCATCGGGTAAGCCGTCCTTCACCTTGTGTAAGTTAGTTGCTACATCATACATGGTTCGGTTGTTTTATGGTATTCTACGCTCTCTTGTTATTCGTATTCAGGCTTTGCGTCAGACGCTTTCGATGCTGCTTTGTGCTCAAACACGTCCATAATCTTTGTATCGGCAATGGAAACGATGTCGTAATCAATCATTGTCTTGCCCATAACCTCGTCCACATGCTTCACTGCACCATTGACAGAGTGAGCCTGAACAAGGTAAGTAATGGTGGAACGCTTTTCCTTTTCGGTCTTTTCATCAATGGTAATGAATGCCAAGCGAGCCTTGAACCATTTGTCGTCGCTGTCGGCATCGCTGAAGAAAATCTCGCCGTAAGCAGCTGGGGTAATCGCTTTCACGTCAAATTCGCCGCTGATGTAGTGCGACATTTCTTCTGTTATGGCACTCTCTGCTTCAGAAAAACTCAACGCCTCTACGGTGTAAGCCTCTGTAGCCTTTTTGTTCTGACCATCTTCCATGGTCTTATCGTAACGCACCTTGGTCTCAAACCAAGAAGTAGTTTTGCTTCTCATTGTCTCTTTTGTTGTTTATCGGGCACTCTAAAGCGTAATCGCAAAGAATGAACCGTGTCGTTTATGTTTAATTTGAATGCAAAAGTACTAAAAAGTCTGGTTTAATCCAACTTTGTCTCCTCAAAAAATATCATAATTAATTTTGAGTTTTCGTAATGGCAATAATTATAGAGAATATTCTCAATATTTTCAAAACAATAGTTTTCTTTCACTAAATATTTGCTTATTAAGCTTTTTATCTTTACCTTTGCACCCAAGTTATAAGATTTCAAGTTTGAAGCAAGCAGAAAGATATAGTTATTTTCATTTGTTTGTTCTATTGCAACATCTTATCATTTGAATGAAATAAGACCGATTAGTTAGAAAGTTTTAACCACAAGTAATATTCAAAAAGAATAATAAATTATAGTTTAATAAAAAATGAAACAAAAAAGACTATTTAGTATGCTGTTGCTGGCAATGGTATTGTCGGCAACAGAAGCCTTTGCGCAAACGGTAGGAACCGTTTTCGAATATGGAGGTTGTGAGTATAGGGTTTCCAAGAAAGATGTGGATCCTAATCCCGCATTATCTAAGTATGAAGTGTTGGTGCTGACAGTAAAAGGGAGTGGTAAGGTAACTATTCCTATAAAGGTGCAAAGCCCTGAAGGAATGGACAGGGAATGGTACAATGTGGTAGGCTGTGTAGCTTGGGAGTCTAAGGTGCAAGATGGCGTTACCGAAGTGGAGTTTTCTGAAGGGTTCAAGGAAATTTCCAATAATTCGTTCCGCAAGCCTCAAACTCTACAGAAAGTAATCATACCTAAATCTTGTGAGAAAGTAGGTATCGGGTGCTTTGTCGATTGTCCGAAACTTACGAGTTTTGAGGTAAAATCGGGAAATATGAATTATAAGACAGCAAGTGACGGTTCATTGCTATCTTACAATGGTAAACAGTTGGTCTATGTTCCAGCAGGCAAGGCTGGTGAATATTCTGTACCCAATAACGTGGAAGAGATTATGCCATCGGCATTCTCTAATTGCAAAAAAATGACAAAGATAACTATCCCTGCTTCCGTTACTAAAATTTCAGAAAATGGCGAATATCCGTCGTTTAATACTAGTGGAACTCATTTTACAGTACTTGGCGGTAATAACTTCTGCGATAAAGATGGTCTTTTATGTGATAAGGAAGGAAAAAAGCTCTTACATGTTCCCTTTAAATACGATAAATTGGAGCAACCTACTGAGAAATTGAAAATACCTGATGGTATTACTGAAGTGTCTCAGAATGCTGCCATCGGTAGTTCTATTAAACAACTCGATTTAAACCAAACGAAGATAATTGGTAATAACGCTTTTAATTCGTGCAGTGCATTGGAAAGTGTAACGATTGGTAAAGATGTTAATAAGATTGGTCAGGGAGCATTTACTAACTGCCAATTCATCGAAACTTTTGTCGTAGATAAACAAAATAGTAACTATGTGGCAAAAGATGGTGTGATCTTTACAAAAGATGGCAAAAACCTTTTACTTTACCCATGCGGAAAGAAAAACGATTATACTGTGCCAGAAGGTACGATAAAGATTGAAGACTTTGCTTTCTCCGATGTTCAGAATTTAGAGAATGTTACAATAGCAAAAACTGTAAAGACTATCTGTCCGTCCGCTTTCAAGGGTGCTAAGATACTGAAAAAGGTGGATTTTCAGGGGACTACAAACCTCGAGACTATCGGAGACCACGCTTTTCAAAACACAAAGTTGGAGAACATTACCATACCTGCATCGGTCAAGAACCTGGAAGGAGCAGGTTTTGCCGATATAGAAACTCTCAAAGAAGTACACTTTGCCGATGGTTGCCAACTGAAAGAATTATCAGGCAATCTCTTCCAAAATGCAAAAAATCTCAAGACAGTTTCCTTTGATGGGACGAACAGTTTGGAGAAAATAAGTAGTTACGTATTCTTTAACTGTCCTAAGTTAGAAACATTTAAAATACCTAAGACTGTTTCTGAAATAGCCAGTGGTGCTTTCAAGGGTACGAAGGGATTGAAAACTGTAGAGTTTGAAAAAGGGTCTGTTCTTACAAGAATCGGTAATGGAGCGTTTGCCGATTGCGGAATCACACATATCACTTTGCCGGAAAGTATTAAACTGATTGAAAGTTTTGCTTTTGACCATTGCTCGAACCTCACAGAAATTAAGTTACCCAAGAACCTCCAAGAAGTGCAAAAAGGAGCGTTCAACTTCTGTGAAAACCTCCTGAGATTCATTGTTGATAAAGGCAATACGAAATACAGTACACTTGATGGCATGCTTTGTGATTTCGATAAAAAAGTGCTCCAAGTATTTCCTGCCGGTAAGGCAAATTCGAAATATACGCTTGTACCTTATTTCGAGAAAGTCGCTCAATTCTGTTTCTATGGTAGTAATAAAGTTACCAACATCACATTCCCCAGAACAGTGAAAGAGATTGAATCACGTGCCATTGCTCTTTGCAATAAATTGGAATCGCTCAGTTTTATGGGAGAGGACAACGTACCGACATTGAATGCAGATATTATGTATGAGTCGGGCAACAAAAAGAATGTTACCATTTATGTGCGTAAGAAGTGGTATGAAACAGGTACCAACGATGAAACCATCAAGAAATATAATCAAACTTTCAAGGAAGTGCACCCTTCATTCGTAAGTTCTAAGGGGTACGACCGCGGTACAGAGTTCTTCCCAACTTCTATGAAAAATGTGGGTGCCATCAGTTTCTACACCGAGCGTACTTCTGTCATTCTCGACAAGACAGCGAAAGAGGATGCCGTAACTACCCCTGACCGTTTCGGAAAAACTTTCCCAGAGAAGACATACGATGTAAGCAGTATTCTTGACTTCGCTTATGAAAAAGCCACTAAGGTAAAGGCTATTGTTTCGCTTGCCGATATGGGTTATGTCGGTATGAACTCTTTCAAAGGCACGAGTATCAAGGATATCTATTTTGTAGGCAATGCACCAGGAGAACTCGGCTCTGTGAACTACGAACAGCCAGATAGTTATCCATTCAAGGACGGGCAGAATATCTATGTAAAGAAGAGTAAGGTTGCTGATTATAAGAGTAAGTGGCAGATTGCACCCCATATGTTGAACATCACGCACGAGATACCACAGGAGACCAATAAGAACGGAGGTACTGTATGCTTCCCATTCGATGTGAAGTATCCAGAAGGACAAGGCGATAAGGACATCAAGCCATACGTACCGGTTGATTACACTTATGCTTACGCTGTTTCTAATCCTATCGTACGTGCATACAGCCTTGACGACTATTATGTACCTGCATACGTTGGTGTGCTTATTCGTAGCAAGAAGACAGCCACGGTAAGTTCTTATTGCCAGATGGACGAAGAACAGCTGCATAAAGAAGATAAACTCACAGCCGTTGGTTACAACAAAAATGCTGATAACCGTATGGTTGGAGCAGTGGAAGATGTAACTATAACAAACGAGAGCGGTTTCCAATACTACGCTTTCAGCAAGAAGTATGGTAAGTTCGTGCAGCTTAAAGACAACGTTACATTTCCTTACTTCAAGGCATACTTCCGTCTGAGAAAGAACCCGACAAGTCCTGCCAAGGGATTCAGCATCGTGTACGATGAGGAAGATGTTCCTGCAGGTATCGACGGAATTACCGATTTTGGCAAGGACAACGACAATGCGCCTTACTATAATTTGAACGGTGTACAAGTAAGCAAGCCTACAAAGGGTGTGTATATCCACAATGGAAAAAAGGTAATCATTAAATAAGGGAAGAACAAAATATGAAGAAGACAGTATATGTGAAACCTCTCATAGAGGTGATTAAAGTAAACAGCGAAGCTCTGATGGAGATATGGAGCGTCGGCATAGATAACGACCCCGACCACGGTATTAAACCCGGCGATGAGAACGACATAGGTGCCAAGGAAGGCTGGTTCTTCAATGAGGAGATGTCAAGCTACAATTCTTGGGAAGACTAATAACTATATTCAGCCATGCCCCAATCCGTACAAGACGGTGGGGCATGGCACTTTTAATATAATGAGAAACCATTAGTTGATTTTAATTTATTAACACAATACTAACCAGCCGACGAGTAACGCAGATAGAGACAGCGACGAAATATACTTTTGTAGGGCACGAAATATACTTTCGTGGGGTACAAAATGTACTTTCGTACTTATTAACATTTGCGCAACCCAAAGGCACATAATTTTAAAAACCATGGCATTCTACAAGAAAATGAAAATGAAAGTGAACGGAAAATGGTATCCCAAATCCGTTTTAGTAGGTTCACCCATCAGTACTGAACAAGTGGCGAAGCGTTTAGCAGCCGAATCGACGGTGAGTCCTGCCGATGTTCGCGCCGTGCTGACCGCCCTCGGTGGCGTGATGGGCGACTATATGGCGCAGGGACGCTCGGTGAAGTTAGATGGTATCGGCTCGTTCTATTTCACGGCATCAACCAATAAAAACGGCGTTGCTACGGAGAAGGAAGTAACAGCCAAACTCATCAACGGCGTGCGTGTGCGTTTCCTACCCGAGACCCGCTACCGTGGCGGAGGTAAGGGACGTGTGTCTACCCGTGGTTTGTCGGACGTGGACATCGAATGGGAAGAATGGAAAGGCAAGACGGTTTCAGACGATTCAGGCTCGCCTTCTACTCCGGGTGGTAGTGAGCACCCATAAAACATACACATCTTACATTATACCCTCTGATTGATGTGATGACGCAAGGCTTGTTGGAAAACAGGACTTGCGTTTTTGTTTTATTCTGTTCTTGTATCTTTAAATAATTCTCATCCCAAGAGTAGGTTTCGCAGGCAGATTGGGCAATTCTGTATTTAATACTCGCCCCTATGTATTAATAACTTTTAGGAGTCGGGATATGGCTTAATAGTTTTTTAATGCCATTAAAACGAAAAAAAGTTCTATCTTTGCATTCGTTTATTAAGCAAAAGAACAATAAAATACAAGCAAATGAACTTTCCTTTATTTATAGCACGAAAGATAAACGGCAACGAAGACAAAGATAGAAAGGTGTCTAAACCCGCCATTCGCATTGCTATGCTTGGTGTTGCAATCGGTCTTGCCGTTATGATAGTGTCTGTTTGTGTTGTTCTTGGTTTCAAACATACTATCCGTGATAAGGTCGTAGGCTTTGGCAGCCATATCACGGTGGCTAATTTCAATTCCTTTCAGCGTTCCGAGAATTACCCCATTGTGGTGAACGACAGTCTGAAACGTGCCTTGATGCAAACGCAAGGTGTGCGCCACGTGCAGCGTTATGCCTACACACAGGGTATCTTGAAGACCGATGACGACTTCCTTGGTGTAATGCTGAAAGGTGTGGGAAGCGATTTTGACTCTACCTTTATACATCAAAATATGGTTGCGGGCAGCATTCCAGCGTTCTCAGATGTAAAGAGTCAGCAGAAAATATTGCTTTCAAAAGCCATTGCAGAGAAGCTTGATTTGAAGGTGGGGGATAGGATTTATGCCTACTTTGTGAACGAACAGGGAGTGCGTACTCGCCGTTTTACCATTTCGGGCATCTACGAAACCAACTTGAAACAGTTCGATTCGCAGATTTGTTTCACCGATTTGTACACTACAAACAAGCTGAATGGCTGGCAGACAGAGCAGTGTAGCGGGGCAGAAGTGCAGGTAAACGACTTTGAACAGCTCGATGCCGTCGCCTTAAACATATTGAATAAGGTGAAAGGAAAGACCGACCGATATGGCGACAGCTATTCGACTGCCACGATAATGGAGCAAAATCCGCAGATATTCTCGTGGCTCGACCTTATGGATTTGAACGTTTGGATAATCCTCGCACTTATGGTTTCGGTTGCAGGAGTAACGATGATTTCGGGTTTGCTCATCATTATCTTGGAGCGCACGCAGATGATTGGTATTATGAAAGCGATGGGAACAAAGAACGCCCAGATACGCCACATCTTCCTATGGTTTGCTACTTTCATCATTGGAAAAGGCTTGCTGTGGGGCAATCTCGTGGGCTTAGGACTGGTATTCTTGCAGAAATACACTGGTTTTGTTACGCTCGACCCTAAGACATACTATGTCAGCACCGTTCCAGTCGAACTCAACGTGCTGCTTATATTGGCTTTAAACCTTGCCACCTTATTAATATGTGTCTTTGTTCTCATTGCGCCAAGCTATCTGATTAGCCACATTCACCCTGCCAAAACGATGCATTACGAATAACGGAAAGCCCACTTTGTTGCATTAAAGAAATTGCACAAATTAACAGAAAAAGTGCAATTGCTGCACATATATTTTTGAAATGTGCAAAAAAATGAATACCTTTGCACTGTTTTAAGACATTTATAATGCAACAGATTCCAAGTTTTAACGAATTAATAGAGAAGAGTGTCATTGAACATTGGGACTTAGATGCTCTGACAGACTATAAGGGAAAGACGCTTCAATATCATGATGTTGCTCGTAAAATAGAGAAGATACACATCATGTTTGAGGCAAGTGGAGTGCAAAAAGGCGATAGAATCGCTCTTTGCGGACGTAACTCTTCAATGTGGGCTGCTGCTTTCTTGGCAACCCTTACATACGGTGCAGTGGCGGTACCCGTTCTGCACGAGTTTACGCCAGAACAGATACACAACATCGTGAACCACTCTGAATCGAAGATACTCTTTGTGGGCGATGTCGTTGCTACGGAAATTGACGCTACGAAGATGCCTGCACTCGAAGGCATTATCTATCTTCCCGATCTCTCGCTCACGTTGAGCCGTACCGAAAAGCTTACATACGCACGCGAGCATCTCAACGAAATGTTTGGAAAGAAGTACCCAAAGTACTTCCGCCCCGAGCATGTTCACTACTATCGTGAGCAAAGTCCAGACGAGTTGGCACTTATCAATTACACCAGCGGAACTACTGGAAACTCGAAGGGTGTAATGATTCCTTATCGTGCCATGTGGAGCAATGCCGACTTTGCACGCAGCGTATTGGGCGCAACCGTTAAGCCGGGCAGCCACATTATCAGTATTTTGCCAATGGCACACATGTACGGTATGGCTTTCGAACTTATCTTCGAGTTTATTGCAGGTGCCCATGTCTTCTATCTGACACGTATGCCTTCGCCTGCAATCATCGCACAAGCACTTGCCGAAGTAAAGCCTGCGCTTATGATAGCCGTACCACTCATTATCGAGAAGATTATTCGCAAGCGTGTGTTCCCAAAGATTCAGACCAACCGCATGAAGCTGTTGCTGAACACACCTGTAATTCAGAAGAAGGTAAAAGAGAAGATTTGCGAACAGGTAATGCAAGCTTTCGGTGGTAACATCTATCAGGTTATCATCGGCGGAGCAGCCTTGAACCGCGAAATAGAAATGTTCTTGAAAGACATAAACTTCCCATTCACGGTGGGTTACGGTGCTACCGAGTGTGCGCCAATCATCGGTTACAGCGATTGGAAAGAGTTTGTGCCGACATCATGTGGTAAGCCTGCCTTGCACCAAGAAGTGCGCATCGACAGTGTAGACCCAGAAAACGTGCCGGGAGAAATCCTCACGAAGGGTCCTAACGTGTTGCTTGGTTACTACAAGAACGAAGAAGCTACTCGCCAAGTACTCGATGCCGACGGCTGGTTCCATACCGGCGACCTCGGAACAATGGACGCCGACCAGAACATTTATATAAAGGGACGTTCCAAGAATATGCTTTTGGGCAGCAACGGACAAAACATTTACCCTGAGGAAATTGAAGATAAGCTCAACTCGTTGCCACTCGTAAGCGAATGTCTTGTAGTGCAACGTGGCGAAAAGCTCGTAGGATTGGTTTATCCAGACCTTGAAGAAGCAAAGGAGCTTGGGCTAAACGATGCCGATATAAAGAACTTAATGGAAGAAAACAAGAAGCAGTTGAACGAAATAAATCCTGCTTATTGCAAACTTTCAGATATTGAAATAATGGAAGAAGAGTTCGTAAAGACGCCAAAGCGTTCTATCAAACGTTACTTGTACAAGTAATTTCAGCAAAACAACAAATACAGAAAATCCCTTTCAGCACTTAGCCGAAAGGGATTTTTATATACGTTCTGTTCGAGTAAGTATGTACGAAAATGGTGGCATTAAACCGCTTCAGGAGAACTTTATTAGTAAAACTATTTTCTTTGTATTACAGAAAACCGTTACAATATAGTTCTTTTGCTTTTGTAAAGATAATTCTCTTAAAAAGTGATAACTGCGCTTTGACGTTGCGAAAGCGGCTCTTTTGCATTGCAAAACCTACGCTTTTACCGTGCAAAACAGCCGCTTTTGGAATGCAAAACAATAGGTTTTGTAAGGCGTTGATAATTAGTTTGTTATGCGATAGATATTGTTGTGAAAAATATTTACACCATTGTTGTCTTTTTCTACCTATTGTAATAAGGTGTATAGGCGAAACGGAGTAGGAGCATAACCCCCTGAAATGAAAACTTGGAGGAATGTTGCAGGCAGGTGAATCATTGGAAATAGAAAAATATTTCTTACTTTTGTAAGCGATATAAAAACAATCTGTGCCATGAAGCAAAGTATCGCTCTTAGTATGAATCCATTGGTGAAAGTGGCTGCAGCCTTAATTGTGGGTATGGCACTTGGGCGGT